>SXSC01000154.1 GCA_005792355.1 Opitutaceae bacterium | reverse complement strand
GGCTGGTTCGGCAAGGAAATCCGCCCGACCCCCGAGCCCGCCACCTACGGCGCGATCTTCCTCGGCGCCTCCGCCGCCCTCGTCTTCTGGCGCCGCCACCGCGGCCGCAAACCGGCCAAGGCCTGACCGTTCGCGCGGCCGACCACCGCACTCGGCTGGCGGGCGGTACGGGAAACCGTCCGGGCTTTCTCTGGGCGTGTTTTCTCGCATAGTCCTCCGTCGTTTCCGCCCGCCCAGTGAGTCTCGTCGCGCGCGATCCGTGGAAATTGTTTACGATCCGTAAAAATCAATCGCTACGTGAAAGCCGCTCGCGTCCGACCTCGCTCTCCCTCGGCTCATCGCATGCCTTCTGCCCGCCACCTGACGTCACGGCAATTTTCGCCCGATTCGGCTGGAGAATAGTCGCCCCGAGTCGATCCACCACCATGGACATCTATTTTGCCCGCGATGGAAAAATGCTGGGGCTCTACCCGGAAGACGGTGTGACGCAGCTCTTGGACGGGCATGCCATCACGGCAGCAGACTATTATTGGCACGAGGGCATGGCCAGTTGGCAGCCCATCGCGTCAAAATGGGAAACCCACCCGGCAGTGCCGCCGAGACCCGCGGCGAACGGGGTGCCAGCCGCCAAAAGGTGATTTCACTTCCATTCGTCGGTCCGGAACGGCGACGCCGGCAGACCGGCTCCATTGTAGAGATTGCACGCCGGAAAATTCTCCCACGCGTAGCGTGCGGCGACCGGCTGCGGCACCTCCGGGTTTGAGACCACGACCGTGCCGCCCTCGATGCGCGCCAGGGCGGGCTGCCACTGACGATCCTCCCCCGCCACCACAAATCCCCGCAACACCCCCCCCTTTGCCACCAGTCCGCCATTGACGTGGTTGAAGCGCAGGACGATTTCCTTCGCCCGTACTTCGTGTCCGATGGGCAGCGGACCCGACGTCGCCGGCACGTTGCGGCCATAAACGGTACCCAGCGCCCACAGCGACAGCCGGCGACCGATCTCCTGCTTGTTCTTCGGGTGGATGTCCTCTTCTTCGCCGATATCGATGTTGATGCCCATGCCGGTTCCCGGCAGCGCGAGGGTCTTCAACATCGCCTCCCGCACCGCCGGCCAGTCACGCCCCGGGCCACCGAAATTCGGCAGCTGGGCCCAGGCAATCGGGAATTCGTAGCCCCAACGCGCCCGCCAATCGTTCACCAACAGTCGCAGTTGCGCTTCGTAGAACGGCGCCTTCGCCGGCGTCGAATTCGCCTCGCCCTGATACCACAACGCCCCACGGATGGCGTAGGGAATCAACGGCGAGATTTTCCCGTTGAAGAGGCCGCCGAGGTTGCCCTTGCGCGCGCGCACTTCCGCGGGGTTCGGCGGACGCTTGGCCGCCTTTTGTTTTTCGGTGCGCGCCTTCTTCTGGCCCGCCTCCCAGGTGGCCAGATCGCGCTCGTATTTCTTCACCGCGGCGTCGGAGGTGATCGCGGCGTTGTCCTTTTCGAGCAAGGCGACGAACGGCTTTAACTCCGCGCTTGCCCGCTGTGCCTCGGATGCGATCCACGACTCGATCGGCGTACCACCGACCGACGAGTTGATCATTCCCACCGGCGCGCCCAGCACCTGGTGCAGCTCGCGTCCGAAAAAATACAGCGCCGCCGAAAAACCGCCGACCGTCTCGGGCGAACAAACGAGCCACACGCCCTTGCCCACCGTCTGCGCCGTCTCGGCCGCCACCGACTCCTCCTTGAACATCCGGATCCGCGGAAAATTCGCCGCCACTTTTTCTTGCTCAAAGTCCTTCGCGTCTTTCACGGCCATCGCCATGTTCGACTGCCCCGAACCCAGCCACACTTCGCCGACGAGCACATCTTGAATGGTAATCGTGTTCCTGCCTTTCACCGTGAGCGTCGTCGGCTCACCCGCGCTGAGCTTGGCGAGCTTCACCACCCATTTGCCATCGGCGCCGGTTGGCGCGGTCTGAGACTGCCCCGCGATGCTCACGGTCACAGTCTCACCGGGATCGGCCCAACCCCACACGGGCACGACGGCATCGCGCTGCAACACCAGGTGGTCGGAAAAAACTGCCGGGAGTTTGACGTCGGCCCGGGCGGCAGCGCCCAGCGCCGTGACCGCCAGACTGAGACGGGCAAAACCGAGGAGAGAGAAGGTCGCGTGTTTCATTTATTTTGCCGCCGATTTTCTCGCCGGCGGGGTCGGGTTATTTTCGCGGGTTAGTTTCAAATAAGCTGCGGCGTACCGCTGGCCAAACTCGCGGCAGGAATCGGCATCGAAGTGCACCTTGTCGCCCTTGTGCTGCAATCCCTCCGAGCTGACAAACGCCGTGACCTTCACCTTACGCGGCAGCTCGCGGTGCGTCCGATCCACCTGCGTCTTGAATTCATTCCACGGCGCGTCCGGAAACTTGCCCATCTGGCCCGCGATGAACGGGACGGCCGGGGCGCTCAACTCCACCCGCAGCCGCGCAACCAAATCGTGGAGCCTCGCCTCATACGTCGGCGCGGGCCCGGCGTTCGAATCCGATTCCCCCTGGTGCCAGAGGATGCCTTGCAACGTGCCGGCTTGCAGGGCGATCTTCGCGCGGCGCAGCGCGTCATCCCACGGATGGCTCTTCGTCGGATCGTAGAACACTCCCGGCTGCCAGGTGTCGATGGGCGACCCGCCGACCGCGCACGGAATGAGTCCGATCGTCACTCCCCGGCTGGCCGCGGCCAGCTCGCGACCAAACGTCCGGCCGAGGCCCACGCCGGCGACCGGTTTGTCGAAGTGCAGGGGATCAACCGCCGGCACCCACTCGCCAGCCTTGTTTAACATCAGGACGCTGGGACTTGTTTCTTGATCCCGTGGCGTCACCACGCCGCGCCCAGCCATGTTGGATTGCCCGACGAGGAGGAAAAGATGAAACTGTTCTTTGGCGGAAAGTTTCGGAGTTTGTGCGCCGGCGATGCCTCCGAGCAGCCAGAGAGAAACGACGAGGAGAGACAAAAGGGGCGGGGATGGTTTCATGGGCAAGGCATGCACGCACGGATGGGCGGAAGAGCGGTGAAACCGCGTAAACCCAACCGATGATTGGAATAGGTTTTCAAAACGCCAGCTCCCCCTGGTCCTGAGGCGGCGGGGTCGGACTCGCACCCAGGAACCGGCCGTATCGATCGAGCCAGTCGTTCAGCTTTTCCGTGTAGTAGTCGGCGTCATATGGCGCGGCGACCGGGTGGTGGAGCCCCAGCGGGCGTGCCCGCTGCCAGTCGCTGGTGCGTCCCTTGGTTCGCGGCGTGATGTAGTACGTCATGCGCTCCCCCATGCGCGGGCGCGGGGTCATTTGCAGCGCCGCCTCCGCCGCGGCCCGACGCGGCTTCCCGCCGTCCGCGATGAAGCGTTCGTACGTTTCCGGCGCCTGGCTGAGGGTCTCGCTTTTCCCCAAGTCCGCCACCAGCACCGTCCGCAGCTGCAGCCGTTTTCGATAATCCTCCCAGATGACGAGCGGTGATTCCGGCGAGGCTCCCACCAGGAACTTGATCAGCTGATCGGACAGCCGTTTCAGGAACGGCTCGATGCCCCGCGAACGCAGCGCGCTGCCGCGCAGCGTGATCTTCGCGCCGTCGTAGAGGGCGTAGTTCTTGGCCTTGTAGCAGAACATCGCCGCGTAACGACCGTCGTATTCGAGTTCAATGCCTGCGGGCAGAATTGGGACAACCAGAGCGAGCAGCTCCTCCGGTTTCCCGTGGAATTTCTCGGCGGAAAGATAAATTCCATCCGTATCCGCCTCGAGGATGAGGCAGCCGTGCCGCGCAAACTCGTCGATCAATCGCTGCAGGAGTTCCCTCCCCTGCCGCGTGACCTCCGCCGCCAGTTCGCCATCGCCAAAGCGCGCCCCGGAAAAACCCAGATAACCATAAAACGAATTGATGAGGATCTTGAAACTGGTCTGCCGCGCCTGCGCCTCGGCGCGTTCCTCAGCTGAGTCGGCGGTGCGGGCGAGCAGTTTGTACTTCAGCCGATACTCGCGCAGTCGGCGGAGCAGCGGGATGAATACGCCGAGCGTGTCGTTCCCCGGATTGCGACCCATCGCCAGGAGCAGGCTCGGGTACAGCGACGCCACGTCGAAGTGCAGCACATGGCGAAACACGCCTTCCTGAAAACTCCGCGTGTAGCCGCCCTCGAACGGTTTCACCTCTGGCGGCGTCGGGCACGCCTGTCGCGCGTGGTAATACTCCTCTTGGAACAGCAAATCGATCTTCGAGGTCGCCCCGCGCAGCGTCGCCTCCTGCAGGAGCGTCGGAAAAGTCCGGGCCTGTTCGAAATAGGTTGGCAACAGCTGATCGGCGAGTCCCTGCGTTTCACGGAGGTCGTCCTCGAGATAAGCGCAAAACCGCGCCCGATCGTCGCGATACACCTGCTGGATTTGATTCCCGCTGATATAGGTCCGGTCGCTGGTGTCGTCCGTGATCCCAAAATAAACCGCGACCTCCTTCAGGCCGTACGAGGTGATTTCGCGCGTCGTGATGTCGTGGAGTTGCACGAGCAGATAAGTGTCAACCACCGCCCGCCCTGGAATGTCGCAACGCATGAAGTCGATCCAGCGCTCGGCGACCTTGAGTTTGCTGCTGCGAAACACCGCTTTCTCGCCGTAGCGCCCCCATGCGCACGGCAGCTTGTGCCGGCGACACCGCTGCCGCAGGTAATCGAGGTCGAACTTGAACAGGTTGTGCCCTTCGATCACATCGGGGTCCGCCGCCGTCAGCGCCACCGCGAATTCCTGCAGCAGTTTCTTTTCCGCCGCGTCGGTCATCTCATCCAGCACGAGCAGTTGGTTCCGTCCGCCCAGCCGCAGGCCGATCGCCAGGATCCGATCGTCCGGGCGCGCCGCGTCCGGGAAGCCGCCCTCCGGCGAGGCGGTCTCAATGTCGAACTGACAGCGGCGGAGGCGGCCAAATGTCATCTCCCGATATAGCCGTTCACGATTCTGGAGCAGAAACTGACTTTCCAAGGGACGGATCACATCGACCCCCGCCCCCTCACGCGCGCTCCGAACGAAGTCGTTGAAGATCTCCAAATATTCCGCATGCACGAGCCGGTTGTACGGTCCCTCTCCACCCAGCGTTTCGACGGTTACTCCGGCGGGAGTCGGTGAAACCAGAGAACCCGCGCCCACCCACGCGAACGGCCGGAGCGAGACGACCTGCTCCACCCGGCCACCGTCCGCTGTCTCGATCGTAGTTTTTACCCGACCGGCGTCATCCACCCACACCCCGCAGAGCGACCCGGCCATGGGAGGGGCGAGCCGATCAGAACGGCTTGGTGTAAACCAACACCACCGCGACGAACGCCACGGCGATCGCGATCATGGCCAGGGTGCCCGCCGCACCGCGCCGCTTGTAACCGATCCCGGCGAGGGCGGAGAGGCCGAGCCAGCACACGATTTTGACCACCAGCCAACCGGGCCAGCCCACGGCGAGTTTTGCCTGCAGGCCAAACCCACCGACGAGCGCGAGCAGGCTCGCGACTCCCGTGATGATCATCACCTTTTTGCGCGTTTCCGGCGCCGCGGCAAATGCGTAGAACGTGTAACCGGTCAGGACCAGCACGGAGAAGACGTGGAGAATATGATAGAAGGTGGGAGTCATGGGACGCCGTCAGCTGAACGGTCGTTTGAGCCAGGGTCCATTCTTTTCAACACCCGCCCGGACCAGCGGGTGGATCTCCCCCGAATGTCGGTTCGAATGATCGGGCACCGCCGGAATTCGATTTCGGCGGGCTGCGTCCGGGACCCTGAGCCCCGCGACAGGCTCGGGCCTTGAGCTTGTCGAGCCGGCTCGTCGAATGCGCCTTGTCTCAGCCAAGCTTGCATCCAAACGGCACGGCGCCGACAAAGCGACGCCCTCCGAAACTCGACCTGCCACCGCAAATCGGACGATGCGCTCCGGGCACCGGCCGCCCCTCGATTGGCGCCTGAGAACCGTGCGGCCGGGAAAAATAGTGACACTCCGCGCGTGCCGTATGCCCAAAGGCTCAAGACCTTTTTGAGTTAAGGTGGGCGCCTCCGCCGCAGCGTCTGTCTTCCGGTTTACGGCCTGACATCTTCCACGACGGTTTTGGCTCCCGTGATTTACTTAAGGCAAAGAGCAGTTATTGAAAGCACCTCGAACACCACCGAGTGTCGTCCCGACCGTACGCGGTGCCCGGCCGCCGTCAAACGCGAATGCCATTTCCGCGTCAGGAATCCAAAATACTTTCATCCAGGTGCTGGATGATCAGCTCCTGAATCGTCGCCAGAAACAGATAACACATGAAGGCCCGCCGGAGTGGCTCGGCGAGGCGCGTCAAATCGACATCCCCGCTTTCCAGTACTTCATCCCCGAGCGGTTTCAGGCACCGCTCCCGCAAAGTCAGCCGGACCGCCGCGCAGGCCCGGACAATCACCTCGGCGTTGTCCTCATCAAACGCCACCACCCCTTCCCGGAAAAAATCGTCGTCGAACAGCGCCAGCAGCACCCCCACCTCCGTGGTCTGCCCGCTGAGCAACTCCTGGATCCACGTCTCGCGGAATTCCGGTTCGAGGTCCACCAGGCCGAGCGGGGCGGCCAGTTCCCGCCGCAGATTGTCCGCGAGGTCCTTGATCACATCGAGCAGCGGCGCGACGACCGGCAGCGCGAGCCTTACCTCAATGCGCTTCATCGGGCTCGAGGACAGCGGTCAGGTGCCATTGTTGCAGCGTGAAGGCATAGGCCTCCGCTTTTTCGCGCAGACCGCTCCACACCACCGAACGTCCCTGCTCGTGCACCTCGAGCATCTTTCGCCGCGCCGTCTGTTCGTCGAAACCGAGCACTTTCTTGAAGACCAACACCACGTAGGACATCAGGTTGACCGGGTCGTTGAGCACGACGACCCGCCAGACCCCCGCCAAGGCGAGCGCCGTGCGCGTCTCCTCTTTGGGCATTGGACTGGTCCGCGTGCTGTTCATTGCCGATAAGTGAACGGGGCCGACCGATCCGTGCAAATCGATTTCGGCTTCGTCGTGGAAATGCCGCTGGGCATGGCTCCGGGGAGCGTCGCCGGCTAACGGGCGCCAGCCTCGCGCACCGCCGCAGTCACGCGTTCCTCCGCCTCCGTGAGGGGAATCTTCGACACTTCCTTTTGCGCGCGCCACTTGAACTCAATGATGCCCTCCTTCATCCCCCGCCCGCCCACTGTCAGCCGCAACGGAATGCCAATCAGGTCCGCATCCTTGAATTTCACTCCCGGCCGCTCCGCGCGGTCATCGATCAACACCTCCGCCCCACCCCGCTCGGCGGCCGCCGCAAGTTTCCGCGCCAGCTCCATCGCTTCCGGCAGTTGCGGGTCGAGCACGCAGATCAGGACGTGAAACGGCGCGCAATTCCAAGGCCACACGATGCCGTCACTGTCATGACCTTGTTCGATCACCGCCTGCATCGTGCGGCTGATGCCAATGCCATAACAGCCCATCACCATCAGGTGCGACTGTTTCTGGTCGTCGGTATAATTCGCCCCATATTTCTCCGAGTATTTTGTCCCCAGCTTGAAAATGTGCCCGACCTCGATGCCGCGGCGCACTTGCAGCGGCTGACCGCTCTTGGGATCGGGCTCGCCGGGGCGCACCCGCCGGAAGTCGCCGAACCTGGTCACAGCGAGATCGCGCACCACGTTGACGTGACGCAGATGAAAACCATCCCGGTTGGCCCCGGTCGTGCCATTGCCAATCAAACGAATGGCGTGATCGGCAAAAACGCCCGCGAGGGCCCCCGGCTCCTTGATCGTTCCCCGCACCGCCCCGAGGCTGCCCGGCTTCGCACCCAACACCGGCAGGATTTCCTCCGGCGTGGCGGCCCGAAACACGGTGAACCCGAGCGCGCCCAGCTTCGCCTCCTCGAGTTCGTCGTTGCCCCGGAGAATCACGAGAAACGGTTTCCCATCGCCCAGGTAGACCAGCGTCTTGAACTGCTGGTCCGCCGCCACGGAGTACGGCGCCGCCGCGAGCGCCGCGATCGTGACGACTCCCGGAGTTGCCAGCTCCTCCACCGCCCCGCTCGGAGCCACGTCCGCCCAGTCCGCCGGCACGAGCGCGCTCGTGGCCTTCTCGCGGTTCGCCGCGTAGCCACTCGCTTCATTGTAGATCACATCGTCGTCACCGATCTCGGCGGGGACCATGAACTCGTGCGAAAAACTCCCGCCCATGACGCCGGTGTCCGCTTCGACGGCGATGGTGTGCGCCCCCACGCGCTTGAAGAAGCGCTCGTAGGCCTGCTTCATCGCCAGGTAACTCTTCACCGCCCCATCGTCGGTCGTGTCAAAAGAGTACGCGTCCATCATGATGAATTCACGCGCGCGCATCAGGCCGTAGCGCGGCCGGATCTCATTCCGGAACTTCGTCGCAATCTGATAGAAATTCTTCGGGAGATCGCGGTAGCTCGTGATCTCGGCCTTGACCAGCGGCGTGATGACTTCCTCGTGCGTCGGGCCGAGCACGAATTCCGGTTCGCGCGGCGTCCGCTTGCCGTCGCCCGCGCTGTCGGCCCGGAACATGATTTCGCGCGCGGCCGGCCAGCGCGGCCCCTGCTGCCACAGCTCCACCGGATGCACGTGCGGCATCCACAGCTCGATCGCACCCGCCGCGTCGAGTTCCTCGCGGCAAATCGTCGTGATTTTCTGAATCACCCGCAGGCCGAGCGGCAGGTAGGTGTAGAGCCCGCCCCCCAGCTTGCGCACGAGCCCTGCCCGCACGAGCAGCTTGTGCGAGGCGATCTCGGCGTCGGCCGGACTTTCTTTCAGTGTCGGGATAAAAAATTGCGACCAGAGTTTCATGGAGCCGGGCAACGAATCAGCCCGCCGCGGAGGGAGCAATGGTATTCACCCAGCCTTGCCACCTGGGCCACGCGTGGCATTTCCTCGACCTGCACATGTCCGCCGCTCCTCAGCAACGCCAGCCCTGGCCGATGAAATGGATCGTGGTCGCGATCATCCTCGTCATCGTGCCCTACACCATCCTGACGTTTCGCTACCGCAAGCCGGGTCCGGCGTTTCAGCCGTACGAGGACATGAAAAATCGCACGAACGTCACGCGCCTGCTGGCGGCGGGCTATCAACGCATCCCGCTTCTCGCCCAACGCCCGGCCGATGGCACCCGCCCCGGCGGTGGGGCCGCGATCACCACGACCGCGGGTGGCCTGCCCAGCGAACTCAAATCAACGCTGGTGGAACCGCTCCTCTTGCCGACGGAGATTCTCACCGTGTCCGCCCCGGCGACCGGCAGTGCGCTGCTGCCCTACGTCATCCAGCTCACCTGCAGCCTGCCCAGCGACAAACAGCAACTCGGCGGCGCGGAGCTCTACGTCCGCGGCGAGCACGTGATCGTGGCGCCAACGTTTGAACACGTCAGTGGCGACCTGCTCACCCGTTCCCGGCAGGCGGCCGTGCAGCTCACGCTTCCTTCCGGCACGCTCCGGCCCGGCCACTACCAGGTGGTGCTGATCGCGGAACGTTCCTCGCGTTCGTGGCGGTTGGACGTGAAATGACCCGCCACCGGCCTGCTCCGGAACTGCGCGGCAGCTATTGACGCGCCCCGCGTCATGCCCGACAAGATCGCTCCGCACTTCTTGATGAGCACCAGCAACGGCAACGGTTCACCCCCTTCCTCTCCCCCGGCCTCCGCGATCGCCACCACGATCAAGCCGACGGATCTGCGCGGCATCCTAAAATACGTGCCCCGTTTCCAGGGCCAGATTTTCATCATCGCCATCGACGGTGGCATCATCGCCGACGACAATTTCAGCAACATCCTCGTCGACATCGCCGTGCTGCGCTCGCTGGGCATCAAGGTCGTGCTCGTCCATGGCATCGGCCACCAGCTCAGGGAACTGTCGGTCATCCGCAATATTCCGATCACCAACGCCGACGGCGCGGGCATCACGGACGCCGCCACACTTGACCTGGCGATTCGCGCGTCCTCGCGGGCTTCACACGCCCTGATCGAGGCCCTGACTCAAAACTTGCTGAAATGCGCCACGACCAACGCCGTGCGGGCGCTGCCGCTCGGCATCATCAAAGGCGTTGACCAGCAGTTCACCGGCAAGGTCGACCGGATCGACAAGGATTTTCTCTCCGAGCTGATCGATCGCCAGGTCGTGCCGATCGTCTCCCCCATCGGCTTTGGTCCGGACGGACGGTCACTGCGGATCAACTCCGACCTGCTTGCCGCCGAACTCGCGGAGGCCTTGCACGCCACCAAGGTGCTCTATCTCGCGCTGTCACCCGGACTGGAAATCGACGGCCACATCCGTCGCGAGATTTCCATCGAGGCTCTGAATAAGATCGTCCAGGACGAACCGGCTCGCCTCGCCGAGGACAGCCGGAGCAAGGCGGTGCACGCGATCAAGGCAATCGAGACCGGCACGCCCCGGGTGCACATCCTCGACGGAAGGATTTTTGACGGTCTCCTTAACGAGATTTTTTCGAGCGAGGGCGTCGGCTCCCTCGTCTACGGCAACGACTATCAGCAGATCCGCAAGGCCCGGAAGAGCGATGTGCGGCTGATCCACAACCTCACGCGCAACGCCGTGCGCCGCGAGGAACTCATTCACCGCACGCAGCAGGCGATTGAAAAGAACATCGATCAATTCTTCGTGTTTGAGGTCGATGAAAACATCATCGCCTGCGTCACGCTGTATTTTTATCCGGATCGTCCGCAGATTGCGGAAGTCGGCTCCCTCTACGTCATGCCGTTTTACAACAATCGCGGCATCGGGAAGAAGATGGTCGACTTCGCCGGGATGGTCGCGAAAGAACGCGGGGCCACCACGCTGCTCGCCCTCTCGACCCAGAATTTCGGTTTCTTCAGCAACGTCTGCGGCTTCGAGGAAACTTCGAAGGAAATTCTCCCCGAGGCGCGGCACCGTTCCCACGAAGAAAGCGGACGCAACGCGAAGGTGCTGTTGAAACAGCTCTGAGGTTCCGGCCCGGCGAGACCTACCGTACTTCCGCCACGACCTGCACTTCGACGGTCGTGCCCCTCGGCAGGCCGTTCACCGCGACGGCCGCCCGCGCGTGTTTGCCCAGGTCGCCAAAAATTTTCACGAACAGATCGCTCGCACCGTTGATCACCGCCGGGCTGTCCGCAAAACCGTCGACTGCGTTGACGTAACCGCTGACAAACACGATTCGGGTCACGTTTTCCAGCGAGCCCACCGCCGCCTTGATGTTGGCCAGAGTGTTGAGCGCGCAAATCTCCGCCGCCTGTTTCGCCGTTTCGATCGTCTGCTCCTTGCCGACCTGTCCGACGTGCGTCTGCTGGCCGTTGAACACCGCGATCGTGCCCGCGCAGTAGAGCAGATTCCCGGTGCGCACGGTCGGCACGTAGCTGCCGGCGGCGGCGGGCGGAGTTGGGAGAGTGAGACCGAGTGCGGCAAGTCTGGCTTCAGGATTCATGGTGATAAAACAGCTGAATGTTCCGGGCGTCCGCCCCGCGCAACGACAATCCAAGAAATCCGTGGTGAACCGGCTTGAGGATTGAGTCAGGAGTGTATGAAACATGGGGCCATGACTTTTCGCGACTGGCAGCAACTCACGCCTGAACAGGCCGCGCACGAGGTCCACACGCGTGCGCGCGCCACTCTCTCGATCGCCCAGCAGCGCGCGGTGATCGCGTGGATCTGCCCGCCGGAGGAATTAGTGAGCCGCTTTCGCGCCGCCCGACGCGACGCTCCGCTCGGGGGCGTTCCTTTCTTCGCCAAGGACCTCTTCGATTTTGCCGGCCCTCCCACTTTCGCGGGGTCGACGTTCCTGCCCGAAGTGCGGCCGGCCGGGGTCAGTGATGGCGCTTTCGCGCGCGGGTTGCACGCCGCCGGGGCGGTCTTCGCCGGCAAGACCCAGCTGCACGAATTCGCCTACGGTGTCACCGGGGAAAACTCGCACTATGGCGACTGCGAGCATCCGCGCTTTCCGGGGCATACGACCGGTGGCTCAAGCAGCGGTTCGGCGGCGGCGGTCGCCGCCGGCTTGGTGCCGCTCGCACTCGGCACCGACACGGGCGGTTCCGTGCGAGTGCCCGCCGCGTTTTGCGGGCTGTTTGGCTTCCGACTCACCCCGCGCGATGCCCTGATTGCCGATGCGGTCGCGCTCGCGCCCACTTTCGACACCGCCGGGTGGTTCACCGGCACGGCGGGCGAAATGCGGGCAACCCTCCAGGCCCTCGTCGGGGAAGGTCCCGACGAGCATACGCCTCAGGGCTGTTATTTGGAGATGCCCGGCCTCGATCCCGAGGTGACTGTCGCCTGCCGATCCGCCGCCGCCCGGTTGGCGCCGGCCGCCCGCTCTGATCTCGCCGCCGAACTTCACGACGGCTTCGCGCCGACGCTCACGGCCTATCACACGATTGTCGCGCGGGAGGCCTGGGAATTCCATCGCGGTTGGGCCAATCGCTTCCGCGAACGCTATGATCCGGTCGTCTGGGATCGCCTCAATCGCGTCCATGCCATCACGCCGGCGCAGATTGCCGCCGCGCAACTCACGCTCACCAGTGTGCGGGCGGTCTGGGCCGCCTACTTCCGCAGCCACGACTTTCTTGTGTTAGCCGCCTCCCCCACCCCGGCTCCGACCAAGGCGCAATGCACATTGGAAATGCGAAATCGTATCTTGACGCTCACCGCACCGGCCAGCCTCGGCGGACTTCCGGTGCTCACCGTGCCCGTGCCGCTGCCATCCGGCCTGACCACCGGCTTGCAAATCATCGTGCGCGAACCTCGCAGCCACGCCGTGCGGTGGGCGCTGCAGCACTTCGAAACACCCCTTTCGTAATTCCACTTCTTGCCAGGACAGACCTTATTTCTCCGGCGTCTGCATCCTGCGGCCCGAGATGAACCCTTGCTTCGGGCGTCTCCATCAACCGGGAGAAATCGCCCGTGTCGAAACTCAATCAACCGTCAGTGGATAACTACGTCCACGTGCTCGCCCGGCCGGAGAGTCATTCCTGCCGGGATGGCAAATTGAACGCGCAGGCCCGGCTCCGGCAGTTGCGTCGGAGGTAGCCGCATCGCCGCAAGCAGCGTCAGCGAAATCGGCTCGAGCGCCGGGCCGACCTGCAGGATCTTTGTCGTGGCACTCACCCGGGAAAGTGTCCGGGTGCGAACTTCCACCGTCATGCCCGGCTTCGGGTCAATCAAAATTGGTTGCCGCAGGAATCCAGTCATCTTTTCCGTCTTCGTCGCGTTGATGCGAACGATGATCTCCCCCACTGTCACCGCCTCTCCCTGACGGCGCAGCACCAGTGAGACGACCCCGTCGATCGGCGCCGTCAGCGCGATGGGGGTAAGCTCTTCCTCGGCCATCCGCAGCTTGGCCTCCTGCACCTTCAACGTCGCCGTCAACGCTGTCTCGGTCGACAATCCGGCGGCTTGCGACGCGGGCGTCGCGAAGTTGCGAATCACCGGCTCCAGCTGCGCCACCAAACGCGACTGCTCTTCCACCCGGGCCGCGAGTGTATCGCGGGTCGTCTTCAGTTGATCAAAACTCTCCAGCGTGATCAACCCGGCGCGATGCATGGGCTCCGCCCGCGCCAGATCACCGGCCGACTGTTGCAGCTGCCCTTTCAGCGCCGCGAGTTCGACCCGGTGACTCATCCAATCCAGCTGCAAGCGCTCGAATTCCAGCGCCACCCGCTGCCGATCGGTCGCCCCTTGCATCGTGGCGGTCAGCATGCCCACTTCCGCCCGGATCAGCGCCAGGGTGGCGTCAAGGAGCCGGGGGTTGCCGGTGGCCACATGCCCGATGACTTCCCCTGCCCTCACGGGCTGCATCATGGCGACCTTGAGACTGACGAGTGTGCCGGCCTGCGCCGATCGCACGTCAGCTTGGATGATATCGGCTTCCGCCACGAGCGTCGAAGGCGCGACCCAGCGAGTCCAGAGCACGACCGCCAGAATCACACCGAGCGCGAACACGGCCCGCGGCAAATAGAGGAGTCGGATCTCGCGCCAGCGCTGCGCGGGCGGTGTGGGGATGGGTGTGAGCAGGCGTGAATCCATTCGATTAAATCTCCGATTCGTCGGCGGCTTGCACGCTCGACACCCGATCGACACCCGGCACGGCGGCCAGTTCGCTGAGGAGCTCGGCCACGCGCGAGGGGTCTCTCAGCAACAGTCGGTAAGAGAGGTCAGCCCCCTCCATGCCCGCACCGAAATGCTGGTTGGCCACGTGCACCCGGAGGCTGTGCCGCTCCAGCAGGTGCCGCACGGCCGCGAGTTCATCCGGTGAGCGCATCCAGCGGAGATTCAGAATCAAATCGAATCGATGGCGGGTGCCGGATGCCGTCATCCAGAGGAAGATCATCAGGGCCGCCAACACTACGGCTCCCACCACCGCCGTGGAAAACTTCAACGTACCACACGCCGTCCCGAGCACGATGACCGAAAAGACGTAGCACAAATCCAAGGTGTCGCGGATCGCGTTACGAAAACGAATGATCGCAAAGGCCGCGATGAGCCCGAAAGCGGTGACGAGATTGTTGGACATCACCACCATCACCAAGGCGACCAGCACCGGCAGGAGGATCAAAGAAACGACGAAGGACCGCGAATACGACACGCCCGAATGGGTGATGACATAGACCCAGGCAAAAACCTGGCCGGAGAGGAAGGCCAGGAGGAGCGCAAGAAACATTGACTGGAAACTAGTCGGCGCGGAACCGTAGTCCCCTTGAAGAAAGGTGTTCATTTGCGATTGGGTCCCACAGAACGGCGCAATGTCGCCGAAGCGTCAAGCCAAGGCGCGCTGGTTGCGGCGGAAGTTTCCGAATGGCCCCACTCAAAGCCCGTCAATCGCCGCGCCACCTTCATGAACCCGAGCGCCTCGACGCCATCCCCATACTTGGCGGCCCCGCAGCTCTTCAGCTCGAAACCCCGGTTCATTTCAATCAACCAAGTTGGCATTCGCTCGGTAAACTTCAGTTCGAGGATTACCGCGCTCGAAAAGAGCTCCACCGGTTTCTTGAACGCCGTGGGCAAATCGCCGCCGAATTCCGGTTCGGCGCGCACCTTGCGGTCGATGGTCACGCGCACCGCTCCCTTGCCCGGGCTGACATACGCCTCCCGCAAATAGGCGTTGTGCAGACGCGGAGCCGCCTGCAACCGCTCCACCAATTGCCAGAAATCAAGCAGGTCGGACCAATGCTGCGGGTTCCAGGAATACAAATGATCCCGCGACGGGGCCGTGCCCACCAGCAGCGATTTGACGGCCTCGCGCCGGACCCGTGCGCGCTGCTTCACAATGCCTTCATTGATCCGGCGCTTGATTTCAAAGTAAACGGGCGAATTTGGATCATCGTCGTAGTAGCGGATGCGCAGTTTGAACCGGTTGCGATCACCCTCTTTGGCGGCGTAGAAGGTCAGCAGCTTATCCGAGTCCAGATACAGCGATTGTACGTCGTAGGAATTGTCCACCTTGCCTTCGGCATTCTCGTCCGGATCCAGGTAGCTGCTCAGATAGCTCCGAACCTTGAGCGCCGTTTCCTCAGGGATGATGTACTTTATTTCACGCCGCTGGCGTTGAGCTCGATCAATCTTCATAAGCGCGGAGTCGGAAGGCTGGAATCGTCCCGCTTTCGGCCGCACCAGCGCGACAAAGACTCGATGCAGTGTACTGGAAGAAACTGGTCGGATGCTGATTTGCTCAAGAGACGAAAAATATTGCGGTGGGTGGTGTGAGCCAAGCACGTGGGGAAGTCTCGTGCTGACCTTGATGCGATGAGACAACTCGCGTGCCTCCGGTTCTCAGGCAATCCTTAAATGTCGCGAAGAATCGGTCGCGAATCGAAGGGAACTGAGGCAGCGGATTTCCCGCCTGATTTGCGGGCCAGGAAATGGAATCGACTTACCGCCTCTTTCCTCAATAACCGCAGCCCGATGGCCCGCTTCCCCCGTTGCTCCGCGATTTTGTGCACGTTGGCTGCCGCGATCGCCCTTTCACCCGCGCATGCGCAATCTGTCACGCTCGGCGGCATCACGTTTTCCCACTCCGGCCTGGTCGGCGTCGGGCGGGTGGATGGTGACAAGCGCGACAAACAAAACGAGACCTTCGGCTCGCTCTCCGGCCTCGCTCTCGATGTTCGCACCTGGCAGCGCGGCGCCGGCGGCACTTACTCCGGCACGCTCTACACCCAGCCCGATCGCGGCTACGTGAAATCCAGCGTCACGACCAATTATCGTCCACGTCGCCACAAGTTCACCCTGACGTTCAAGCCGGACACCAACGGCTCCTCGAAACAGGATCAGCTCGTTCTTTCCCTCACTGAAACGACCCTCTTCGCCGAAGCTGACGGCACGCCACTCACTTCGTACGATCCCACACCCAGCGGATCGGCCACCCGCACCGGTTTTCCGCGCCTGCCGCAGGCTTTCAACAACCGCCTGGCACTCGACCCCGAGGGGCTGGCCCTCCTCCCCGACGGCACGTTTTTCGTGAGCGACGAATACGGCCCCTACCTTTACCGTCTCGCTGCGAATGGCACGCTGCTCGGCGCCACCCGCCCGCCCGAGGCGCTCATCCCGAAACGCAACACCCAGGATTCCTTCTCCTCGGCCAGCCCGGCCGCCGGCCAACCTTCCCCCTCACCCGTTCAGCCGGACGCCGGTCGCGAAAACAGCCAGGGCCTCGAGGGTCTCACTGTCTCCGCCGACGGCCGCACGCTCTACGCCCTCATGCAGTCCGCGACCCGCCAGGACGGCGGGTCCGGCGGCAGCAGCCTGCGCCGCCACACCCGTTTGCTGGAATATAACATCACCAATCCGGCCGCGCCCGTTCTGACGGGCGAGTGGATTCTGCCGTTGCCGATCTACACGCAAAGCGGCGTGCAACTGGTCGCATCGGTCGGCGACCTCGTCACGCTCAGCCGCCGGCACTTTCTCGTTCTGGCGCGCGATGGCAACGGCCGCGGCGGTGACGCGCCCCGATCGCTTTATCGTGCCGTGCTCGTGTACGACATCGGCTCCGCGACGAACATCGCCGGCACTGCTTTTGACAGTCCCAATCGATCCGCCGCGCCAAGTGGGGTGATCGACGCTGCGATCACCCCCGCCACCTCCGCCGTGCTCATCGACGTCAACGACGCCACCCAACTCACGAAATTCAATCTCAACAACAGCACGAACGACAACTCCGACACCCTCGCCGAAAAATGGGAGAGCCTCGCGCTCGCGCCCGCGCTCGATCCCGCCGCGCCCGACGACTTCTTTCTGCTGGTCGGCAATGACAATGATTTCTCGACGACCAACGGCTTTCAGGACGGTTCATCCTACCGGGCCGGACTCAACATCGACACCATGGTGCTCGCCTACCGCGTGACCCTGCCCGGCACCAACACCCTCCCGACCATCACCACCCAGCCCGCGAGCCGAACCGCGGCGATCGGCATCACCGTGATTTTGACTGCCGCCGCCATGGGCTCGCCCACGCCGACGCTGCAATGGCTCAAGGACGGCGTCGCGCTCGCCGGCCGTACTGGCGCCACCCTTTCGCTCTCCGGCCTCACCACGGCCGATGCCGGCAGCTACAGTGTGTCGGCCTCGAACTCTATCGGGTCCGTCACCAGCAATACCGCAAACCTCACCGTCACCGGCGGTACTTCCACCACGCCGCCCGCCATCACGGCGCAGCCTGCCAGCATCAACGCGGCCGTCGGTGGAAGCGCCACGCTGGTCGTTACGGCGACCGGATCGCCGAGCTTCCAGTGGCGAAAGAACGGCTCGGCGATCATTGGCGCCAATGGCGCTTCATTCAGCTTTGGCGAACTCGCCGCCACCGATACGGCCAGCTACGACGTCGTGCTGACCAACTCGCTCGGCACGGTGACCAGTTCGTCCGCGACGGTCATTGTCAGCACCCCGCTGGCCAGCCGCCTGAGCAACCTCTCGGTGCGCACCACACTGGCGGCCAACCAGATTCTCACGGTTGGCACCAGCATGCAGGGTGGCGCCAAATCGCTGCTGGTCCGCGCCGCCGGTCCCGGTCTCGGCGCCCTCGGCGTGCCCGGCACGATGGCCAACCCCCGGCTCGCACTCTTCAGCGACTCCACGGAAGTCGCCGCCAACGACAACTGGGGCGGCAATCCCGCGGTCGCCGCCGCCATCGCCGCCGTCGGCGCGTTTCCTTTCGCCTCCACCGCCAGCCTGGACGCCGCCCTCGTCCTCTCCATCGACGGCGTGCGGACCGTCCAAGCCTCCGGATCCACCGCCGGCAATCTGATTGTCGAGGCCTACGACGCAGGCACGGGCAATTCCCCGCGCCTGACCAATTTGTCCGCCCGCAATTTCGTTGGCACCGGCGACAATGTGCTCATCGCCGGGTTCTATATCGACGGCACCGGGTACAAGAACGTGCTCATCCGCGCCGTCGGCCCGACCCTCGGCGGGGCTCCATTCAACATTCCCGGAGTGCTCGCCGATCCCAAGCTGGAGCTTTTCACCGCCAATTCCACGCCGGTGAAGATCGCCGAAAACGACAACTATGCCGCTTCGCTGGCGGCAACCTTTGCCGGCGTCGCGGCCTTTGCGCTGACGCCCGGGAGCCGGGATGCCGCCCTGGTGATCAACCTGCCCCCGGGTGGCTACACGGTGCAGGTGTCGGGGGTCAATCTTGGCACGGGAGATGCCATCGTCGAAGTCTATGAGCTGCCCTGATTGCGCGCCAGCTGTCGACCTGTCGCCGAAGCGCGCATGATCACGCGCAGCCAGTTTCCCGACGAGCAAACCGACGACGGCGAGTTCCAAAGGCAGGAAGACGCCTTCCGCGCCTGGGTTCGCGCCGACGGCTCCACCGCCTACCCGCCGACTGCCGGGCGTTATCACCTCTACGTTTCGCTCGCCTGCCCGTGGGCGCATCGAACGCTGCTTGTGCGGAATCTGAAGCGGCTCGATCAGGCGATCGGCCTCACGGTCGTCGATCCCGTGCGCGACGAACGCGGCTGGGCGTTTCGCGCCGGCCCGGGACACACGCCGGATCCGGTCAACGGCTTTATGTTTCTCCGCGAGGCGTACGCGGTGAGCCAACCTGGTTACCACGGGCGCTGGACGGTGCCCGTGCTCTGGGACAAGGAGACTCGCTGCATCGTTAACAACTCGGAGGACGACCTCTGCCGGATGTTCAACGACGAGTTCGCCGCGGGAGCCGCGGCCACGCCGAATCTTTTCCCGCCGGCAATCGCCGGTGCACAGGCGGAACTCAGCGCGGTCATCTACGAACGCGTCAACAACGGCGTCTATCGCGCGGGATTCGCGACCAGCCAGCGCGCCTACGACAAGGCCGTGCGCGCCCTCTTCGCGACCCTCGATACCCTCGAGGCGCGACTCGCCACCCGGCGCTTTCTCTTCGGCATGAACCAGGTCGAGACCGACTGGCGTCTCTTTTGCACGCTCGTCCGTTTCGATGCCGTCTATCACGGCCATTTCAAGTGCAACCTCCGCCGGATTGTCGACTACGCGAACCTGCACGGCTATCTGCAGGATCTTTACCAAACCCCGGGGGTGGCGGAGACGGTAAACTTGGATCACATCAAGCGGCACTACTACGTGACGCACACGGAAATAAACCCGACGCAAATCGTGCCCCTGGGTCCGGTGCTGGACCTGACCGGACCGCACGGACGCGGCGGATGAAAATCGCAACCGCATAGTCCGCGTCGGCCGGATCCCGATTCCCGGGCTTGGCAACCGCCGTTTCTTGGGCAAACTCCGCGCACTGTCTCGCAAGCGACGCGCAGCCTCCCCCTCTCCCCTCCGCTAGAGTTTCATGCGTCACCTCCACGCGCACCGCGTGGCCACAACCCTCAAAATCCCACGGTCAATGAAAGAATACGCCTCTTCAGACCTGAGAAGTTTCGCTGTCCTCGGGCACGCCTCGTCCGGAAAAACCATGCTGACCGAGGCGATGCTCACCTGTTCCGGCCGCCTCGGCCGCATGGGGAGCATCGCCGGCGGCACCACGGTCTCCGACTACCACGCGAGCGAGAAGCAGCACCAAATCTCGGTGCATTGCTCGCTCCTCCACACCGAGTGGATGGAGAAGAAGTTCAACATCCTTGATACGCCGGGCTACAGTGATTTCATCAGCGAGGGCCTCGGCGCCCTCCGGGTCGGTGACTTCGCCCTCATCGTGATCAACGCGGCCCATGGCATCGGCGTCGGCACCGATGCCTCGTGGGAATACGCCACGCATTTCGGGCTGCCGAAAATGATCGTCGTCAACGGCCTCGACAAGGCGAACGTCAAGTTCGACGATGTACTCGCCGATGCCCGGGCCCACTTTGGGAAAAACGTGTTTCCGCTCACGCTCCCGCTCAATGCCGGCCCGGGATTCAGCCACGTGCTCGACGTGATGCGCAACGAGATCATGTCCTACGCACCCGGCGGCACCGGCAAGTACACGGAAGCTCCCGCCGGGGCCCTCAGCGAACGCGTCCAACAACTCCACCGCGAACTGATCGAATATGTCGCCGAATCCGACGACGCGCTCATGGAGCGCTTTTTTGAAAAAGGCGCCCTGGCCGAGGAGGAATTCCGCGCCGGGCTCCACAAGGCCATCCAGAACCAGGTCGTCGTGCCACTGTTCGCGGTTTCCGCCGAGACCAACGTCGGCGTGGCCCGGCTGATGGACATCATCGCCAAGTATGGCTCCTCACCACTTGACCGCGCGGAAGTGCCCGCGCGGGATGCCAGTGGCGTCGCCGGCTCCGTGTCGCTTTCGCAACCGGAGCCGGTGGTGTTTATATTCAAGACGATGAACGAGCCGGGGCTCGGCGAGCTGTCGCTCTTCCGGGTCTACTCCGGTACGCTCCGATCTGGTGACGAATTGCTGAACACCACGCACGATGTCTCGGAGCGTTTGGGCCAGTTGTATGTGCTCAACGGCCACGATCGCACGCCGGTGCCCCTGCTCCGGGCCGGCGATCTCGGCGCCGTGGTCAAACTGCGCAGTTCGCACACGGGCGACACGCTCTGCAGCCCGCGCTATGGGGTGACTCTGCCCAAGGTCGAGTACCCGCGGCCAAACATCCATGGCGCCCTGCGACTTCGCTCCAAGGGCGACGAGGACAAGCTCGCGGTCGGTCTCGCGACGCTGCATCAGGAGGATCCGACGTTTCATTACCGCGTCGATGACGAGATTCACCAGACCATCGTCTCCGGCCAGGGTGAAATCCACCTGCAGGTCATCATCGAACGACTGCTGCGGCGCTTTGGCGTGCAGGTCGTGCTGGAAGAGCCGCTCATTCCGTACCGCGAGACGATTCGCGGCCGGGGCGATTCCCGCTACCGGCACAAGAAGCAGACCGGCGGCGCCGGGCAGTTTGCGGAGGTCTGGCTGCGGGTGGAGCCAGGACCGCGTGACAGCGGACTGGTTTTCCAGCAATCGCTGGTCGGCACCAACGTCGACCGGGTCTTCGTGCCCTCGGTCGAAAAAGGCGTGAACACCGCGTGCAAAGAGGGCATTCTCGCCGGCTTCCGCGTGACCGATGTGAAGGCCGAGTTCTACGACGGCAAGATGCATCCGGTCGATTCCAAGGACATCGCGTTTCAGGTCGCCGGCTACCACGCCTTCAAGGAGGCGTTTCATGCCGCGACGCCGTGCCTCCTCGAGCCGGTCTACATCGCCATGGTAACGGTGCCGGACGAGTATGTCGGCGCCATTCTCGGCGACCTTTCCGCGCGCCGCGGACAAATCCTGGGCGTCGAATCCGACGGCCACTTCCAGATCATCAAGGCGCGGGTGCCGCAGAAAGAGCTGCATCATTACAGCACCGTGGTGCGATCGCTCACCAGCGGTCGCGGTCGCCATGCCGAGGCCTTCGATCACTACGCCGAGGTTTCACCTGAACACGCCCAGAAAATTCTCGCCGAGCGCGCCAAGCGCAACGGCAACGGACACGAGAAATAGGATTCACCCTGCCACCGCCAATTTCTGTTCAACCCAATACTCCAATGGACACCTGGAAAATCGAAGTCACCGAGCCGCACAGCGGCGAACTCGGCGAAGCCATCCTCCACGAGGATCATGGCTTCGCCATGGAAGAATACAGCTATGAAGCCGGCCACAGGATGGAAGTGGCCGTGCATAACACGAACGACGCACACTGGCACATTTTCACCGACCTGGACTCCGGGCATCGGATCAAAATTCCGCCCGACAAGTACCGGCGGTTGTAACCCCAGATGGTCCGCGACGCGGGCCCGGGAGTTTGAGCATCCCCTGCCCCAACGGCGCAGGATCCGACAGAATCGTATTCCGTGGTGGGCCACCTGGAGGCGGGGTGCCCCCACCCCGCTGTTTTTTGTTTCGCCGCCCATGCCTCGCGGGGTCGGGGCACCCCGCCTCCAAGATCGGCATTCTGCGCTTCAGCGCGAACCCCGGCAAAAAACCGGCCCGACCATTGGTGGTCGGGCCGGAAGGTTGGTCGGAAATATCCGGCCCGCGCAGCGCGGGCCGGAAGCTTCTTGGTTACACGAGTTCGCTTTCGCCCGGCATCGGAACCTTGGTGAACACTCCCGGGCCCGGTTTGCACTCCTTCGGGAAGATATCGAGCTTCGAGCCCTCCATCAGCCATTTCCACGAAATCTCGCGGCCAGTGTACGCCGACATGCGTCCCCCGATCGCGGTCATGCAGCTGATGGCGACCTGCTCGCCTTCATTGAGTGGATCGTTGGCGCGGATGCTCCGGATGAGATCGGTGTGCTCCACGACGTACGGGTCCGGCGTCGGTCCGGAGTAATTGAACGGCCTGGCCCCCTTGATCGTGGCCAGGAACTGCTGGTTCAGGTCTGCCACGCCCTTGCTCCCCACCAGATGCTCCGCCACGCGCGGCGTCGATTTGGGTGTGTGCCGGCACATGCTCATCACCCGCGCGCCGTTGGCATACTCCATCTCGACGGCAAAGTGATCCCAGATGTTGCCCGGGATGGCGCCGCGCGACTGGCGCCCACCCATGCCGACAAACTTCACCGGGGGTCCGCCGAACGCCCAGTTCATGACATCGATGTTGTGGACGTGTTGCTCGACGATCTGGTCGCCGCAGATCCAATCCCAGTGATACCAGTTCCAGCACTGCCACTCGAAGTCGGATAAGTTGGCGAGCCAGTCCTTTTTTTCCCGGAACCAGATACCGGTGCCGTTCCAGTAGCACTGCCCGCCGACGAGTTCGCCCATTTCCCCGTCCTGGATGCGCTTGATCGTCTCCAGGTAGCTCTGCTGGTGCCGCCGCTGCGTGCCCGCCACCACAGCGAGGCGTTTTTCCTTCGCCTTCTTGGTCGCCGCGATGAATTGCCGGATACCCACCGGATCGACCGCCACCGGTTTTTCGCAGAAGATGTGCTTGTTGGCGTTCACCGCCGCCTCGAAATGCGTCGGCCGGAACCCCGGGGGCGCCGCGAGAATCACCATGTCGATGTCGGCCGCGAGCACCTTCTGGAAGTTGTCGAAACCGGAAAACTTGAGCATCGCGGGTTGGTTGAGATTCTTCTCCGCGGCGAACTTCTTGATCGCCGCCTCCGCACTATCAACCTGCCGCGGGAAAAGGTCGCCAAGCGCGACAATTTCCACGCCGGGCGCCGCTTCGAGGCAATTCTGCGCCGCGCCTCGGCCGCGGCCACCGCAGCCGATGACACCGACCCGAATCTTGTCGGAACCGGAGGTGGCACCCATCGCCCGGGTGACACCGATTCCGCCCAACACCGCGGCACTCGTGCCCGCGGCCGAAATTTTGACGAAGTCGCGACGCGACAAATCCGTATTCAAGGGAGCATTCATGATGTGTACGATTGTTGAGGTGGAAGGAGCCCGCCATGCGGCACGCGCCGGGCGGGCAGACCGACTATGCAAATTTTGCCAACCTTGGCTACATCTGTCCGGTCATTTCTTGTTGAACGCAGGGCGGCACTTGCCCGCAGCCGGTCGGAGAAGGAAAATCCGATATCGGATGGGCGACCACGCTCCACACCAGAAATTCTTGAGGGTGTCCGGAGCAAGCGGGACTTCCCCATGAAAAACCTTTCAGAGAAATTCCCGTCTGCCCTACGCGCAGAGCGACTGCGTCGCGGTCAGCCCCGCCGAAGTCGGCCCGACAGGGCGAAGATTTCACACCTCTAATTGTGAGATCTTTTGGGCCAAGCGCAGGGCTAGTGGCGCGACCAATAACTTTCGTGACGTGTAGCTGCGAGCGCCAGCGAGTGGACCACCGGCGCGCTCCACTCGCTGGCGCTCGCCGCTACTTGTCACGCTACTTTGCGGTCGGCACACTAGCGGTCAAAATACTTCGCCAGCTC
>SXSC01000153.1 GCA_005792355.1 Opitutaceae bacterium | reverse complement strand
TTGCCCTGATTTGTTTTTTGGAATCTGACAGCAGCTCTATCGAACGCGGCATCGCCGTGGATCAGCAGCGGCAGCACGCGCCAGCGCTCGTCGATCGCGCCACGGATCCGCTGGCGGGCGCGGGCCTTGCCCTCGACGACGGGATTGACGATTTCGAGGTGCGACGGATTGGCGGCGAGGCGGACCTCGACCATTTTGCCGGAAGCGGTTTCGAGGATCGCCTCGTAGCCGAGATGGTATTTGACGTCGCCATCGCCGCCGACGGTCTCGGGCAGGTAGTTTTCGGAAAACTGCTCGAACAGGACGTCGAAGTTTTTCCGCATCACGCTGGTGAGGATGTTGAGCCGGCCGCGGTGGGCCATGCCCATGACGACCTCGACGACGCCGAGTTTGGGGCAGTGCTCGATGATGGAGTCGACGGCCGCGACCATGGTCTCGCCGCCCTCGAGCGAAAAGCGTTTCTGGCCGACGTACTTGGTGTGGAGAAACCGCTCGAAGAGCTCGGCCTTGTGCACACGGCGGAGAATGCGGATTTTTTCCGCCTTGGAGAAGTCGGGCTGGTTGCGGGTGGACTCCATTTTTTCCTGGAGCCAGTGGCAGACGTCGACGTCCTGGATATGAGTGTATTCGACGCCGATGCGATCGGAGTAGGTCGTGCGGAGGGCGAGGAGAATATCGCGCAGCGGCATTTGTCCGCCGCCGAGATAGGTGCCGAGGTCGAACGACGTGTCGAGATCGGCCTCGCCGAGGTCGAATTGGGCGAGACCTAGTTTCGGGTGCGCCGCGGGAGGATCGCTGAGCGGATCGAGGTGGGCCTCGAGGTGGCCGATCGAGCGATAGGTGTTGATGAGATGATGCACCCGCGACTGCTTGAGGCTGTCGATGATGGGTTCGGTTGCGTGGATCTGGGAGCGATCGTGGGTCGCGGCCGTCAGGGCGGCCGCGGGCGAGGTGCCGTTGGAGCCGAGGGTGAAGCCTTGGAAGAAGGCGCGCCAAGTTGGGTCGACGGAATTGTGGTCGGCGAGCCAGGCCTGATAGGTTTCCTCGATCAGATCGGCGTTGGCGTGTGTCGGCAGGGAAGAGCGGTTCATCGGGTACGAGGCGAGAGACGGGTCGAAGCAGCGGTGATGATGAGAGAGTGAATGGTTAATCAACCACGCCCGAGGGGCCGAAGACAAGTTTGAGGCCGATCTGCTCGGGGATTGCAATCGGTCTTAACGTGGGTAACAGGCGGATTAGTAACTTCCCTGTCCACCATGGAAACACAGATCAAAGAGTCCCTCATCGCGTTGCTCGCCGGCATCAAGACGGCTGATGGCCAGGTGGTGGCGGACGAGATGGCAAAGCTGGACAACTATTTGGAGCGCGGCCGGGCGGGGTTGCATCCGCAGCTCGTGCATTTTCTGCAGAACCGCAGCTATGCGAAGGCCGTGATGTTTCTCGGGGGCGAAACGAATATCCCAGTGGGAGCGTGCGGCGGACGGGCGGGCATCCCGGAGGGGCGCTGACGATGGCCGGCGCCGACAGGATTTCGACGGAGGGCGGGCAGGGGTTGGGGCACAATCCTTTTGGGGCGTTGAGCAGTGCCGGGCTTCCCTCCTTCGCCGGTCCTTCCGCCGTCGCCAAGCCGATGGCGGACAAGTCGGAGGGCGCGGCCGTCCCGGTGAAAAACCCAGGGACTCCGACACTGGCGAAGAACCGCGGACGCGTGGACATCCGTCGCGAGACGGGCGGGCGCGGAGGGAAAACGGTGACGGTGGTAAATGGCTTCGTGGGCATCGGCCTGCCGGAGAAGGAGCAGTTGACAAAAAAGATGCGCGGGGCGTGCGGCTGCGGTGGCACGGTGAAGGATGGCGAAATTATCATCCAGGGGGATCAGCGTGAGACGATCGCGCGGATCCTGAGCGAGGCGGGATTTCGCCCGGTGTTGGCCGGCGGGTGAGGTTTTGGGCTGCGCCCAAAACCAATGACCGGATTGGCGGGGGATAATCGAGGTTGCGCGGTGGGCGAGTGGAACTAAGGTTAATGCATGACGAGCATTCTCGAATTGCCAGAGGTTCGGCGTCGCGTGGCGCCGATCAGCGTCGAGGCATATCACGTCTTCTTGGAACTGGGTGTGGCCGATCAACGTACGGAGTTGTTGCGAGGAGCAATTGTCGAAAAAACGACCAAATCACCCTTGCATGCGTCAGTCGTTCGTCAGCTGTATGAAATCGTGGTGTCGGCGCTGAATCCCGGCATGGTCGCCCAGAAAGAGGATCCGATAACGCTGACTGATTCCGAGCCGGAGCCCGACATCGCAGTGGTGAGGGGAAATCCGAAGGATTTTCGAGCCGAACATCCGAGCGGGGCGATATTGGCGATCGAAGTTGCCGTTCGGACAGAAGAAACGGATCGCGAAAAAGCGACAATTTACGCGGAGGCCGGTGTGAACGAGTACTGGCTCGTGCTGCCGGAGAAGGCCGTCATTGAAATCTTCACGCACCCGGTGAGAGGCAAGTACGCAGAATCGTTCATCCTGCGACGGGGTGAGGTTGCCGTGTCGCAGGCGTTGTCGAACCTGCGAGTGAGCGTTAGCGAGCTTTTCGACTAATTGAGCAGGAGCCAACTTCACGCCGCCAGGCCCGCCGTGAGCGCCAGGGCGCCCTTCGCGCGATTCAGAATGTACAGGTGGTAGCCGGGAGCGCCGTTGGCGAGCAGACCTCGAATCTGCGTGAGGGCCCAGTCGATCCCGATGGTCTCGAGCACGTCGGTGTTTTCAGCGGCGACCTCGAGGCGGGTGATCAACTGCCGGGGTAGGGTCGCACCGCACATCTGCGTGAAACGCTGGATTTGTTTCAGCGACAGCACCGGCATAATCCCGGGGACGATTGGCACGGTGATGCCCGCGCCGCGGCAGCGTTCGACGAAACGGTAATATTGGGTGTTGTCGAAAAAGAGCTGCGTGGTCACAAACGCAGCGCCTTCGTCGACTTTGCGTTTGAGATGCGTGAGATCGACGTCGAGGGACGGGGCCTCGGGGTGTTTCTCGGGGTAACCGGCGACGCCGAGGCAGAAATCGGGCTGAAGGGACTTCAACAGCGTCACGAGCTCATGCGCATTGCGCAGGCCTCCGGTCGTGACCTGAAATTCCGTCGCGCCCTTGGGTGGGTCACCTCGGAGCGTCATGATGTTGCGAAAACCGCCCGCGTGGATGCGGCTGGCGATATCGCCGAGCTCGGCGCGGGAGTGGCCCACACAGGTGAGGTGCGGCATCACGGTGAAACCAAATTCGTTCCGGAGCAGGGCGCTGACCTGGGCCGTACGGTCGCGGGTGGTGCCGCCGGCGCCGTAGGTGACGGAAACGAAATCCGGGTTCATCCGCTTGAGGGCGGCAGCGGTGGCGCGGAGCGATTCGACGCCGGTGTCGTCCTTGGGCGGGAAAAATTCCAAGGATCGGAGCGGGCGTCCCTGGGCGAAAAGTTCGGAGATGGGCCGGTCGGGCGTCATTAGTCGCATCAACGCATATGGAAGCGTTGATGCGTGTAAAGGGAGGAATACTCGAGTACGACTGCCGAGGCGAAACGAGGCTGACGGTCCGGCCTCCGGCGAGGCTGGCGTTGACTCGTCGGTCCGCCCGGCGTCCCGTCCCGGGCAAAGATTATGAAACACTGGATTCTGCTATTAGTGGCCGCCGGGTTGGAGGTGGTTTGGGCCGTCGGACTCAAGTACGCCGAGGGCTTCACCAAGTTTTGGCCATCGGTCGCGACAATCGCGGCGATGGTTGCGAGCATGTACCTGCTGGCTCTGGCGGCGCGAGTGCTGCCGATTGGGACGGCCTATGCGGTGTGGACCGGGCTGGGGGCAGTGGGTACTGCGGCGCTGGGCATGGTGCTGTTCAACGAGCCGGCGAATGCGGCGCGATTGGCGTGTATCGTCCTGGTGGTCTGCGGTGTCGTGGGACTGAAAGTGTTCAGTACATGAAAAGCGCCGGCGTGGTCGACAGCATCGGGGTGGTTCATTAGTTACGAGCGGCGCCAAAGGGATTTCATGCACCACCGATTCATAATCCTGCTCGTTGGTTGGTTCTTTGTAGCCGGTTGCACGAGTCACACTGAAGCACCGGCGTCAGCGCGAGTCGGCCCGACGTCTCCGAACGAGGTTCAACCCCCACCGGCTCCGGTCAACCCGACATTGCAGGGCGAGGTTCCTCTCGCTCCCGAAAGAAACGATCCAACGTCGAAGGGACGCATCATCGTCAAAGAGGTGAGCGGAACCGTGAACCTGACGGCCAATGGCACGTCGACGGCGCTGGCGGTAAATTCCCCGATTCCGCAGAACGCGAAGATCAACACGACGGCGAACTCCAGTGTCGCCTTGGTCTTCTCGAACGGTGTCGTGATCAGGCTCGGCGCGGACACCGAGCTGGTGGTTGAGGAGTTTCGGCAGGAACCGTTCGGAGGCACTTTCACGGTGGCGGAGCTGGTTGAAGAGCCTTCACCCTCCCAAGTCAGATTGGCGCTGAACCGCGGTGAATTGCTTGGAAACGTGAAGCGGCTGAGATTCGATCAGGGCTCTTCCTTCACCGTGCAATCTCCAGTGGGTGCGGCTGGCGTCCGTGGAGGGCACCCGGCTGGTTTTCGGATGGCATTTCGTCCGACGGGCGCCGGGCAGGCATCCTTCTCGCTCTCGTGCACGGCGGGAGTCGTGACGTTTCAGCCACCGCCAGGGGTCGATGGCGGTGTGCGCCCCGTCTTGGTGCCGGCCGGACAAGAAATCGCTGTCACGGTGAAAGTCACTCGAAACGCCCAAGGGAAACTGACGGTGGAGCCGGCCGCACCGGTTCAGCCCAAACCGGTTTCACCGGCGAAGCTGCCGTAACGTGCGGCCGCCTCGCGAGAGGCGGCGCGGGCTTGGAGCTTTCTGATGCATGAATAAGCGCGGGCACTTGGGCCCGCGCTGAGTGTGAGAGACCACCGACTGAGTGCGGAGGCTACTTCTTGGGTGCCGGGGCCGGAGTCGTGGGCGCAAGCACCGGCGCCGGCACCGGTGCCGGGGGCGGCGGGGCGGCTTCGAAGAGTTCGTCGGCTTTCTGCGGCAGGCCGGTGAAGGTGTATTCGGCGATTTGGAACGCGCGCTTTTGCATCAGCGCATTGATCGGAGCCGCGGCGTCGCTATGTGAGATAAAAGCAAATACGGGGCCGGCGGGAATCGTCTCGAACTCGGGCGCGAGGGGCTTGTCGTCTTTCTTCTCCTCGCCCGGCTTGGCGTCGTCCTTCTTCTCTTCCTTCTTCGCGAGGTCGGCCAGGCTGCCCAGCGAGGCCGGGCCGGTCTTGCCGTCGGCGGACGCGGTCGGTGCCTTTAATTTTTTTTCCTCGGGTTTGCGGCCGAGCGAGACGCTGACGGTCTTGTTGTCAAAGGTCGTGAGCTTGAAATCGCGGAGGTTGGCCTTGGCGACGGTGACGTTGGCGTCGTCGAGCGCGTTGGTGTCGGAAAACCGAATCGTGCCGACGGAGCTGAGGAGCGAGGCGATCTTGTCGGCCTTCACTTTTTGTCCGGCGGGTGTCTGGTCGGCGGTCCAAGCGTCGTCTTTCTTCGCGCGAGAGACCGTGATGGGTCCGCCTTCGGCGAAGGGAATCTCAATCTTCGCGATGTCGTCGGGTTTGACGTTGCTGAGTTCGGCGTTGGCCCAGTTCTTCGCCTCGGGGTCGAGCCAGGCGCTGAGATTCGCCAGATAGGCCTTGGCTTCGGCGCCGAAGCGGACGAAGCGTCCGCCGCCGGTTTCGGCATTTTTACCCAGCGTCACGAGAAGCTGCACCTGGCCGGTGGAGTCGAGCAGCTCGATCTTGGTGTCCTTGAATTCGAGGCGGGCGATCCGTTCGGCGTTGGCCGTGACGAGGCGCTGAATCTTGGCGTCGGTCAGGTTGCCGACGAAGCCGGACAATTTGCTGAAGTCGGCCGGCATGTCGTAGTAGGTCGGGACGCGCCAGGTGCCGTCAGGCTGCCGGGTAAGTTCCACGGTTTTGCCGGCATCGCTGAGGCGCACCTTGGTGGCCTTCTCGATCGTCGCGCGATCGACCATGGGCTGGTTGATGCGGGCGTCGCCCGAGGGCGGCGGGGCCGGGCGGCGGGCAAGATAGGCGGCTCCGGAGAGGCCGGCGAGAATGAGGATGGAAACGATGAGGGTCTTGAGTTTCATCGCAGGAAAAGCGCGGAGAGTTTCACAGGGAGGAGCGGTTCATTTTGGCGCGATGGGAAGCCGGCAGGCGGCTCGGCGACGCGCCGGAGGATTCGAAATCAGTTTTTCCGGCTGCGGTGGAACCACACGCCGAAGGCGCCGATGAGGAAGGGAGTGGCCAGAAGATTAAGGATGAGCAGGCGATTTTCGAGGCGATCGATGTCTTCGCGGAGGGCCCGGCGAATCTCACGGCGTTCGCCGCGCATGGCGGCCTGCTGTTTTTGGAATTCTTCGATGGCCCTGGCCATTTCCGGGGTGGCGACGAGGCGGTTGCCCTCGCCCTTCTTGCCCTGCAGCTCGCCCAGCTTCGTCTGGACCTGCTGGAGTCGCGCGTCGAGTTCGGTGAGCTTTGCCTGATATTGTTTCTGAGCCCCGGCCTCCATCTTGCGCACGACATCGAACGGCCGCATCGATGTTCCTTTGCCGCGGATGGAGATGAGGTCCTGCGAGCCGCCGAGGAACTCGAGGGTGTTGGCGGCGAAGGCGAGGTTGTCGTTAAAAGGCTCGGCGGCGGTCTGGCCGAAGAAGTTGAACTTGCGCACGCTATAGTCGTCGAAGAGCCAGTCGGTGTCGGCGATGACGAAGAGGGTCGACGTACCCTTCGATTCCTTCAACGAGTCGGCCGACTTTGGTTCCACCGGTTTCGGCGCGTCCTTTTTTGCCGGATCGTCGGCGGGCTTATCATCCTTCGGCGCGCCGTCGGGAAACGCGCTCTTGAATTTTCCGGTGACGAGCGCGGCGATCGTTTTTTTGCCGCTCGGGGTGATTTGCTTGGCGACGTCGTCGGGCTGGGCGAACTGCAGCATCATGCTCGGAATATCACCGGCCTGCGAGGAAGTCTCGACCAGCGGCGTAAACGTGAGCGAGCCACCGGCCTTGTGGGCGATGCTGCCAGACTCGATGAACATCGCGGAGTTGAGCTGGGCGGTGGTCATGGACTTCGAGCTGAAGGCCGCCTTGCCTCGAAGGCTCAGCCAGATCGGGTAGCGGGCGACGCCGCCGCCGCCAGTCTGGACCTGCGTGGCGTTCTCGAGATCGCCGACGACCTTCTGCGCGTCGTAGCTGATTTCGTAGGTATTGAGCAGCGCGGCGAGGTCGCTCGAGACGTTTTGCGGACCCTGCCCCATCATCTGCTGCTGCGGGTTGCTCTGGCGCTTGAAATGCTGCGACGACGGATCGACGGCGAGGAAGACGGGCTTGCCGCCGAGGAGGAACTGGTCGATCGCGAACTGGAGTTTCGGCGTGAGATTCTGGGGATGAGCGACGAGCAGCGCGTCGAGATCGGCGGGCAGTTCGGTGGCGGTGGCCTCGACGGTCACGACCTTGAACGTCTGTTCGAGCTCGGTCATGATCATCTGCGAGGGCTGCGGCTGCTGGCGCATCATCATCATCATTTGCATCTGCTGCGGGTTCGTGCCCTGGAGCGGCAGGCTGGTGAGGAGGCCGAGCTTCCGTTTGTCGAGCTGCTGCACACTGTAGACGAGCTTCGACAAATCGTATTCGAGGAACTGTTCCCGCTGTGGCGTAAAGGCTGGGATGGTTTTCTGCTGATCGGCCTGGGTGACGATGAGGCCGAAGAAGAACTGTTCGCCGCCCTGCTGCGCGACCTGCGGCGTGAGGCCGGAGGCGGTGGCCTTTTCCTCGTCGGGAGTGTCGGGGCGCGGGTTGACGACGTGAAGCTTGATCTTGCCGCGGGAGGCGCGGACGTATTGGCGCAACATCTCCTGCACGCGGGCCGCGTAGTTCTTGTACGCGATGGGCAGAGAGTTGGCGTCCTTCGAGAAATAGAGATCGATCGAGACCGGCTCCTCGATTTTGCCGAGCATCTTCTTGGTGCCGTCCGAGAGCGAGTAGATCGACTCGGCGGTGGCGTCGACGCGCACGGGAATCGACGACGCGAGGTAGTTGACCAGAATGAGGCCAACGAGGAGGAGGACGATGGCGGTGGTTTTGGTTCCGAATTTCATGGCGCGGGCGGAAAAGACGGTCGAGGGCGGGGGACGAGGGGCGGCGGCCTAACGTTCGAGGACGACGACGTTAAGGAAGAGGGTGAAGCCCATCAACGAGAGGAAGAAAACTACGTCCTTGGGATCGATGATGCCTTTCGTGAACGCGTCGAAGTGGGTGATGAAACTGAAGTTCGCGAGAGCGTCGGCGGCGACGAGGGGCAGGAAACCCTCGAGGGTTTCGGTGAAACTGCTGAAGCCAAGGAACAGGAGGATGGCGCAGGCGCCGAGACTGAGGACAAAGCTGACGACCTGGTTCTTGGTCAGCGCGGAAGCGAGGGAACACACGCCGAGGTAACCGCCCGCCATGAGCATGGCCCCCAAATACGTCGTCGTGATGACGCCCCAATCCGGGTCGCCGAGGTAACCCACGGTGATCGCCATGGGGAAACTCAGCAGGATCGCCGCGGCGAGGAATGCCCAGGCGGCGAGAAATTTTCCGAGGACGGCTTCCAGGGTGGTGACGGGAAGAGTGAAAAGCAGTTCGATGGTCCCGGAGCGTTTTTCCTCGGACCAGAGCCGCATGCCGACGGCCGGCACGATGAACATGAAAAGCCAGGGGAAGAAGGTGAAGTAGCTCTCCAGGCCGGCGACGCCGGCGCGGAAGAAACCGCCGTAGCGGGAAAACGCGAGCGACACGGAGATGACGAGAAACGCGACGAGGAACACGTAGGCGACCGGGGAGCGGAAGTAGCCGAAGAACTCGCGTTTGAAGATGGGGGTGATTTGGCGCATGGTTGCGATAGAATGAATGGTTTTCCGGTAGGAGGGGCTTGATGCCCCGCTGACAGTCAGCGCTCGTCCTTTCGCGGCGAAAGGCCGCTCCTACACTGGAGGAATTAGATGTCTCCCTGGGTGAGCGTCCGGAAGATTTCGTCGAGACGGGCACCCGGTTTTCGCGCGCGGAGTTGCGCGGGTGTCTCATCGGCGACGACTTTTCCCTGGGAGATGATGATGACCCGGTTGCAGATGGCGTCGACTTCTTCGAGGATGTGAGTCGAGAGAATGACGGCCTTTTCGACGGCCATGTTCTTGATCAACGCGCGCATCTCGTTCTTTTGGTTGGGGTCGAGGCCATCAGTCGGCTCATCGAGCACGAGCACCGCCGGATCATGGAGCAGAGCCTGGGCGATGCCGACCCGCTGTTTGAAGCCCTTCGAGAGGGTCTCGATCGTCTGTTTCCGCACCGGGGTGAGGTGGGTGAGGGTGATCGCACGGTCGACCTGGGCGCGCTTGGCGTCGGCGCGGCGAAAGCCGCGGACGTCGGCGATGAAGCCGAGGAACTCTTCGACGGTCATCTCGGGATAGGCCGGAGCGCTTTCGGCCAGGTAGCCGAGCTTTTTCTTCACCGCGACCGGATCCGCGGTGACGTCGGTGCCGTCGACGGTGGCGGTGCCGGCATCCGGGCGCAGGAAGCCGGTGATCATCTTCATCGTGGTCGACTTGCCGGCGCCGTTGGGGCCGAGGAAGCCGAGAATGTCGCCGCGTTTCACCGAGAAGGTGACGCCGTCGACTGCGCGTTTGGTGCCGTAGGTTTTGACGAGACCTTTGACTTCAATCATGGGGCAAGGCGGTGGTGAAATGTGGCGAGGAGATCTGAAAGACGGAGACGGTTCCGAAAGGATTCTGCACGGTAAGGTCGCGAAAAAAACGACGAGACGGTGCCCGGCAAGAAAAAATAGCAAGGAAAGAAGCGACGCAGACTTGGCGGGTTTCGGTTCGGGCGGCGGGTTTCCAGTCGGTCGTCCCGCCAGATTCGGATATCCCAACCCAGGGCAACGTCGCTTGAAATCTGACCTATTCCGATGGCGGGGCCCGACCTCTGGGCGGGCCGCAGGCAGGCGGACGTCTGACGGCCCGCCCGGAGGTCGGGCCTACCAGCGCCGCTGTGCCAGAGTTCAACCCGCACCAGACGCTGGTCTCAGACTGGAGGTTGGGCCGACGCCACTTCACGTTCCTTTTCGGTCCGGAGTCGTAACTGGCCGCAGGCGGCGTCGATTTCGTGGCCCTTTTCCCGGCGCAGAGTGACCGAGATGCGGGCGGCGCGCAGGATATCGGCAAACCGTTCCTGGCGCGTGAGGCTCGGGCGCTTCCAAGGCAGGCCTGCGACGGTATTATAGGGGATGAGATTCACGTGGGCGTGCAGATCCCGGGCGATGTCCCGCAGTTTTTCAGCCTGGGGGAGGGAGTCGTTGATGCCATCGATCAAGATGAATTCCAGCGTGACCATCCGGCCGTGTTTTTCGGAAAATGCCCGGACGGCGGGAATGAGTTTCGCGAGCGGGTAGGCCTTGTTCACGGGCATGATCTTTTCGCGCACCACGTCGGTCGCCCCGTGGAGCGAAATTGCGAGCCGGAAACCGAGGTCTTCATCGGCGAGCCGCAAAATCTTCGGGACCAGTCCGCTGGTCGAAATCGTGACCCGGCGCGCGCCGACCCCGAGACCCCAGTCGGCATTGAGGATCTTGAGTGCGAGGAGCAGTTCGTCGTAGTTGGCCCGCGGCTCGCCCAGGCCCATGACGACGAGGTTGTCGAAAGAGGCGAGCTCGGTGCGGGCCCGGGGAGTGCGGGCGTCCTCCCGGTAGCAGACCTGCAGGACTTGCGCGACGATTTCGCCGGCGCTGAGATCGCGCTTGAGCCCGGCGAGGCCGCTGGCGCAGAACACGCAACCCATCGCGCAACCGACCTGCGTCGAAATGCAGATGGTCTTGCGCGAGTGCTCGACGCCCACCCCCTCCTGGGGCGCGCGAATGATGACCGTCTCGATGAGGGAGGCGTCGCGGAGCTCGAGCAGAAGCTTGTCGGTAACATCCTCGGACTGCCGGTTAAGCACGAGGGACAACGGTGCGAGGTCGAACGTTGCGGCCAGCCAGGCGCGGAGCGGCTTCGGGAGATTGGTCATCTCCTCCCAAGTCCGGGCGCGTTTCTTGTAGAGCCAGTCGAGGATTTGTTTTGCCCGAAACAACGGCTCTCCCTGCACCCGGAGCTTCTCCGTGAGCGAGTCGAGCGTTTCGCCGGTGAGCGGCGTCAAGGTGGGAGTGAACTGCATGCGGCGGAAAAAAGTGGGCGCGGGCGCGGGTCGCGTCAAAGGATCCCTTGCGGAAAAGTGCGCGTGAATCCGCAGCCCAAGGGCGCGGGGTGGCGAAGGTGGGGTGGGGGCCGTTTCTCCGAACCGGCCTTGGGGTGCGCGGGCGGTTGGGAAAATGGGCGGCCGGTGACTCCGGCGCGCTCGGAGCGCGAGCCCCGCCTCACGGCTGCAGCCACCGCACGAACCACTCGCGGGCCGCGACCATCGATTCAGGCAGGACCTTGTGGCCGGTGTTCGGCTGGATGCGCAGGATGAATTTCTCGTCGGCGCCGGCCGCGTGATAGGCGGCCCGCGCGGCTGCGGCGCACTCTTTCAGTCCGGGGCCCGGGGTGCGTGGATCGATTTCGCCGTTAATCGCGAGCAGCGGCCGCGGGGCGATGAGCGGCAGCATGGCGGGGCCGTCGAACTCGCCGTAAATTCCGGGCGCGACGCGATCGTAGAACGTGCGCACGAAGTCAGCCCCGGGTTGCGCGATACCGCGGTCCCTCGCGGCGGCGTCGAACGCCTTTTGCACGGTGCCGATGCGCGACTGCCACGAGTCGTTTTCCAGCGCCCAGCGAAAACTTTGCACGCCGATGCACGGCACGGCGACGGCGATGCGCGGATCGGCGGCGGCGGCGAGATAAGTTTCGATGCCGCCCTTGGAAAAGCCGATGAGCCCGATCCGCCGCGAGTCGACGTCGTCGCGCGTCTCGAGGTAGTCGATCAGCCGCAGCACATCCCAGGCGGTGTCGAAGAAGAACGGGTGCTCCTTCCCGGTGCGAAACGTGCGGAGGATCGCGTCGACGTATTCGGCCGACTTCGCCGCTTTGCCGCCTTTGGCGCGTGCGCCGTGGTAGCGGCCGTCGATCGCGATGGCGACAAATCCGTCGCGGGCGAATTCGGCCAGGAGCGGGCGCTGGCCGTCCTTGTTGCCGCCGGTGCCGTGGAGCGCGATGACGACGGGACGACGGCCGGCGGCGGACGCCGATTTCACGATCAGGCCGGGCACGCGGTTGCCGGCATCAGAGGAAAAACGAAAGACGATTTCCACGAGGCCGTCTTTGGGGTTGGGAGTGGCGACCTCGGCGGCGAGCGGGACGCGCGGGCGATCCAGAAGCGCGAGAAACGCCGCGCGCGAATCCGCGGTCGCGCGGGTGGCGCCGCTGACCAGGGCGAGGACGGCGACGAAGACGTGCGATTTGTTCATCTCGGCAAAGGAATTTGCGGGAACGATGCGTGGGCGGAGAAATCGAGACGCGGGCGGTGGACGGAAGGGAAAGTCGAAGTTGCGTCGGCACGACCCGGACGCGAGCCGAATTCACGGGCGCCCATCGACCGCCGCGAATCAGACCTCGCCGGGCCTTGTCGCCGGCGGGAGAAGGAGGGGCGCTGGCCCAAGCGCCCGGGTTGATCGACGGATCGACGGCGGTTGGGAAACCGCCGATCCGCCGGCCGCGGCCTCCGGCGTCACACGGGGACGCATCGCCCAACCGCCGACGCGTTATTTTTTCGCGAGCGCCCGATTGAGTGCGCTCACGATCGCCTTGATCGAGGCGAGCTCGATGTTGGTGTCGATGCCCGCGCCGAAGAGGGTCAGGTTTCGCTCCGTCTTGATCTGGATGTAGCTGACGGCGCGCGCCTCGGAGCCCTTGCCGAGCGAGTGCTCGGCGTAGCTCTGCACTTCGAACTTGGGAAGCGTCGTGGTGGCCAGCGCGTGCGTGAACGCATCGATCGGCCCGTTGCCGTCGCCCGTGAGTTGCTGCGACCGGCCGTCGAGCAGCAGCGTGGCGACACAGCTCACGTCGCTGTCGCGCTCGGTCGACTTGAAATGCTGCAGCGTGATCGGCGCGGTGCGCTCGAGGTATTCGCGGCGAAAAACCTCGTGGATGTCGCCCGGCTGGAGTTCGGTGCCCTTCGCGTCGGCGACGTCGTTGATGATTTTCCCAATTTCCTTGTGCATCAGTTTCGGCAGCGAATAACCGAACTCGTGCTCGAGCACGTAAGCGACGCCGCCCTTGCCCGACTGGGCGTTGATGCGGATGATCGCCTTATAGCTGCGGCCGATGTCGGCGGGGTCGATTGGGATGTAGAGCACGTCCCACGGTTCATCAGGCGGCTGCGCTTCGCGGACCGCCCAGGATTTCTTGATCGCATCCTGATGCGAGCCACTGAAGGCCGTGAAAACGAGTTCGCCCGCGTACGGTTGCCGGGCCGGAACTTCGAGCCGGGTCGTGCGCTCGTAGACCTCGCGGATTTCGTTGATGTTGCTGAAGTCCAGCCCCGGGTGGATCCCGTGAGTGTAGAGATTCAGGGCGGCTGTCACGATATCGAGGTTGCCGGTGCGCTCGCCATTGCCGAAGAGCGTGCCCTCGACGCGGTCGGCGCCGGCGAGCATCGCCAGTTCGGTCGCGGCCACGCCAGTGCCGCGGTCGTTGTGCGTGTGGAGCGAGATGAGCGTGCGGTCGCGGCGCGAGAGGTGCGTGCCCATCCACTCGATCTGATCGGCGTGGACGTTGGGCGTGGCGTATTCGACGGTCGCGGGGAGGTTGAGGATGATCTTGTCCGCGACGGTCGGCTGCCAGATGTCGGTCACGGCTTCACAGACCTCGAGGGCGAAATCGAGCTCGGTGCTGGTGAAGCTCTCCGGCGAATATTCGAAGCGCAGCCTGGTGCCCGCGGCCACGAGCGGCGCGGCATGATGCCTTACCCAGGCCGTGCCTTGCGTGGCAATGGCCTTGATGTCGGCCCGGCTGGCGTTGAAGACGTATTTGCGCTGGGCGGGCGAGGTGGAGTTGTAGAGGTGGAAGATCGCGTTCCGGGCACCGCGGAGGGCCGCGATGCTGCGGGTGATCAGCTCTTCACGACACTGGCAGAGCACCTGGATCGCGACGTCATCCGGGATGCGGTTTTCCTCGATCAGGCGGCGGCAGAAATCGAACTCGATCTGCGAGGCGCTGGGCAAGCCGACCTCGATTTCCTTGAACCCGATGCCCACCAGCATCTCGAAGTACTCGAGCTTTTCCTCGACGTTCATGGGTTGGGCGAGGGCCTGAGTGCCGTCGCGGAGATCGACGCTGCACCAGATGGGGGCGTGGGTGAGCGTGCGGTTGGGCCACTGGCGGTTGGGCAGAACGACCGGCGGAAACGGCCGGTATTTGGAAATGGGCGCGGATTGCATGGGCGGAAAATCAACTGACAAGAACGTAAGGAAGTGAATTTGGCGAGGGCGCTGACCGGGTGAAGACCGGGCAGTTTGTCATCACGCCGCGGTTGGCGGCGACACGAAATCAGGCCGACGCACGACCCGCCGCTGGCGGCGTCCTCAGAGGTCGTGCGCGTTGGTAAGTCGAAGGGCCTGGAGCGATACTCGCATCTTGTAGTCTGCTGATATCGGCGCGCCCGGCGAAAAGTCAAGGGCCGCTTCCCCGCCCGGTTGCTCCCCATCGCGGCGCGTTTCCCGGCCTGTAACCCGTCCGGGCAAGGCACGTCTTGCCTGTTGTGGATCTCCTTGCCTCCATTCGCGCATGCCCGATGAAGCCGACCCGCCATATGATTTGGCTGGCTGCCTTGCCCGCGTGCGCCGCCATGATCAACAGGCGGCCCGCGAGCTCGTCGATCATCTTTACCCGCTGGTCATCCGGATTGTCCGGTCGCACCTTCCGCGCCGGGTCGCGGAGGAAGATCTCACGCAAGAAGTGTTTCTGAAGATGTTCACGCGCCTGGCACAGTACCAAGGGGCCGTCCCGTTTTCCCATTGGGTCTCGCGGATCGCGGTGACCACCTGCATCGATCACCTGCGGGCCCAGAAGCGCCGGCCGGAGTTCCGCTGGGCGGATCTCTCGGAGAATGAGGCCCAGGTCCTGGATGCCGTCATCACCAACGAAAATGACGTCGCGGCCAATGACGCCATGGCCGCCCATGAGTTGGTGCATAAGCTGGTCGGCCAGCTCAAGCCGGACGATCAACTCGTCATCCGCCTGCTCGACCTCGAACAAAAAACCATTGCGGAGATCGCCGGAATGACTGGCTGGAATCAATCGCTGGTCAAAGTCCGCGCGTTCCGGGCGCGGCGCAAACTCCAGAAACTATTTCAAGAACTCAAACGAAAGGAACACTCATGAACCTCCCTCTAAATGACCCGCGCCATCCGTGGGCGCGCTTGACCACGGCGGCACGCACGGTGCTCGATGCACGTGATGCGTCGGCTCCCCTTGGTTTTGCGACCCGCGTCAGCGCGCTCGGCCTGGCTGGCGTACGCCCGCTCGTCTCGCTGTTCGAGCTCTTCGCGCTGCGGGCTTTGGCGGTGGCCTGTCTGCTGGCCATCGTGAGCATTGCCGTGAATTACAGCGAACTGTCCCGTCGGATCGGCGGGGCGTCCTCCAGTGCAGGCGACGACATGTTGCTCGCCGGCAGTGATGCGGTGAGTGTCGTGCTCGCGCTGGCGGATTGACGATGGACAAGCCCTGGAAGGTCATCTCGGCGTTTGTCGGCGTGTTCATCGCCGGCGCGGTCTTCGGCGGATTTTTCACGCTGCGATCCTCGGAAAAATGGCTTGCGAACGAGCGGGCCCAGGCGCGGGTGGCGCCACCGCCGGCCAAAGCCGTCCCTGCCCGCGGCCCGGCGGTGCCGCCGCCGGCCGCGCCGCCCGGGCAGTCGTCGCCGCTCGTCGGGCGGATTGCGCCGCAGGTGATGCGGCAGTTCACGCAGCGCCTGAGTCCGACTCCGGAGCAGCGGAAGGCAATCCAGCCGATCGTGGGGCGGGCGGCGGAAGACTTGCAGCGGATGCAGCGCGAACATCTTGCCGACACCGCCCGGACCACGGAGCGGATGTACGTTGACGTGTCGGCGCTCCTCACCACCGAGCAGCGGACCAAACTGGAACACATGCGTCAGGAGATGCTCGAACGTGTGCGGCGGGAGAAGGAAAAGCGGGGTGAGGTCCAGCCGGGCGCCGAGGTCAACGCGAAGCCAAATGGCAACCCGGCCCGTCCGAACCAGCAGAACAAGGTGGAGAAGAACTCCAAGCCGGAGCCGTAAGCCTCGCGATGGCGTCGGCGGGTGCACCTCCGGAAATAAGGGTTGCGCCGCGGAATTAGCGTCGCATGGTTCGCGCCGGCCAGGTGCCATGCATGGGCAGGCGCGTGAACTCCGCCAGGACCGGAAGGTAGCAACGGTAACGACGTCCTCCCAGTGCCGTGGAGTGCCTGGCCACTTATTTTTTTAGAGGAGCGGAAGGGCTGAAAAACTGAAAGACCGAAACACAGGCTGGATCTTCAGCCCCTCAGCCCTTCAGTCTTCCAGTCCTTCCTTGTCCACCGCCTACCAAGTCATTGCCCGCAAGTGGCGGCCGCAGACGTTTGACGACGTCGTCGGCCAGGACCATGTCGTGCGGACGTTGCGCAATGCCATCGCGCGGGGTCGCATCGCCCACGCCTATCTCTTCGTCGGTCCGCGGGGCACCGGCAAGACCTCGACCGCGCGGATCTTCGCCAAGGCGCTCAATTGCACGGACGGACCGAAGGCGGATTTCGAGGTAAATGATCCGGCCTGCCTGGCGATCGCCGACGGCTCCCACCTCGACGTGATCGAAATCGACGGCGCGTCGAACAACGGCGTCGATCAAGTCCGCGACCTGCGGGAAACGGTGCGATACGCGCCGGCGCAGGGGAAGTTCAAGATCTACATCATCGACGAGGTGCACATGCTGTCGGCGGCGGCGTTCAACGCATTGCTGAAGACGCTCTAGGAGCCGC
>SXSC01000152.1 GCA_005792355.1 Opitutaceae bacterium | reverse complement strand
GGTTCACGCGGGCTAAAACAAAACCGCCAGGCGGTTTTGAACTTAGCCCGGACATCCCTGAGGACCGCGAACGCAGAAGAAGATCTCGAACACCGTGTGACTCCGCTCGCGAGCAGAGTGTGAAATGTCCGGGCTAGCCGTGATCGATAGACTCCACCCTCACCGCCCGGCGTGACCGTCCGAGGTCAGGGCTGTGGCTTGTCCACGCCCATCTGGCGCGACCGCACCGCGGGTGGCGTCAAGCGAGGCCGTGTTATCTGTGGTTAAAAATTCTGCGGGTTGAAAATCGTCGCAGGCAGAAACGATCCGGACGGCCAGTGGCGCACACTCAAACCGCTCCTGCCGAATCTTGAATCGCAGACGGGTCGCTGATAGGAAGCTGGATTTTCACGGGGATTGGATCGGGTGGGGGTCTTATCTCACCGAAGCCGCCGGGGCCTTGTTTTTCAGCGAGCGGCCCCGCCAAACCCACCCGCACTTCAACGTTGAGCGTTGAGCGTTCCGCGTTGAACGTTCTCGGCCTCCCCACCGCCCCATGTCCTCCGAACCGAGCCGCGCTGTCTTCCTCTCGTATGCGTCCCAGGACGCCGAGGCGGCGCAGCGCATCTGCGCCGCGCTCCGCGCCGCCGGCCTCGAGGTGTGGTTCGACCAGAGCGAACTCACCGGCGGCGACGCGTGGGACCGGAAAATCCGCAGGCAGATCGCCTCGTGCGCACTCTTTGTGCCGGTGATCTCGGCGGCGACGCAGGCGCGGCGCGAAGGGTATTTCCGCGTGGAGTGGAAACTCGCCGCGCAACGCACGCACGCGATGGCCGACGGCACGCCGTTCATTTTGCCGATCGTCATCGACGGGACCAAGGACGCCGAGGCGCTGGTGCCCGACGAGTTCCGCGCCGTGCAGTGGACGCGCCTGCCCGGCGGGGAAGAAGCGGAGGCGTTTGGCGCGCGGGTGAAGAGCTTGCTCGGCGGCTCGGAGCGTTCCGCTGTAGGGGCGTCGCTTGACGGCGCCCGGCTTGAGGTCGCCCCGAACGGGCGTGGACGTGCCACGCCCCTACAAGATCGCCGGCGCTCGCGGCTTGGTCTCGCCGCTGCTGCCGTCGCCCTGCTGCTCGTGGCCGTCGTCGCCAGTCTATGGCGGAGGCATCCCGCCTCAGAAACCTCGCGGCCTTCGGACCTGAGGCGAGACGCCTCAGCCACGACTCCGACTCCCGCCGCCGCGCAAAAACCCGCCCAGGCGGACAAATCCGTCGCCGTGCTCGCGTTCAAGAACCTCAGCGGCGATCCGGCGCGGGAGTTTTTCTCCGACGGCCTGAGCGAGGCGGTGACGGATGTGCTCGGGCGCGTGCCGGGGCTGAAGGTCGTCGGCAGCGCCTCGGCATTTTCGTTCAAGGGCAAGTCCGTCCCGATCCCAGAAATCGCGCGGCAACTCGGCGTGACCCATCTCGTCGAGGGCACGGTGGTGCAGGAGGGGCAGAGGGTGCGCATCACCGCGAAACTGATCACCGCCGACGGGTTTCAGGTGTGGGGCTCCGACAAGCTCGACCGCGAGCTGAAGAACATCTTCGCCCTGCACGACGAGGTCGCCGGGCTCATCGCGGAAAACCTCTCGCTGAAGTTCGGCGCGAGTTCCGCGGCCTCGAAGGCCGCCGTGAATCCGGAAGCCTTCGAGTTCTACATAAGAGCGCGGCAGGCGTGGAATCTACGGACATCGGTCGGTTTTGATCTCGCCGAAAGCCTGCTCAACCGCGCGCTCGCGCTCGAACCGAAATTCGCCCGCGCCCACGCGGCGCTCGCCGACGTGTGGTCGCAGCGTCTCCTTCGCACGCAGACTGCGACTGAAACAGAGGATCAACTCAATTCGGCCGAGCAAGCGCGCATTCGGGCGAAGATCGCCGAGGCGCTCACGCTTGATCCCGATTCGGCCGAAGCCCACGCTTCGCTCGGGCTGGTGCTCCTCGTAGGCGGGAAGAATTCCGAGGCCGAATTGGCGCTCCGCCGGGCCGTGGCCCTCAACCCGAACTATGCCTCGGCCCACCAGTGGCTCGGTGTGGCTCTAAGCAGATCAGCTGAGATGGATGGGGCGCTGGAGCATCTGAAGCTCGCGACCAAACTCGATCCGCTGTCGCTGGTCATCTGGGGCAACTACGGCCGACAGCTGTGCCACGCCGGCCGGTATGCCGAAGGAATCAGCGCTTTTGATTACACGCTCACCTTCAGGTCGAATGATACCTTTGTCCTCAGCCTAAAGATCCACGCGTTCGTCGAACTCGGACGATTCACCGAGGCGGTCGCGCTGGCGCGATCGCTGCCAGGTGATTACACGAGGATCACTTCCAACCAAATGTTTGTCTTTGCCCGGGCGGGCCTGAAGGCCGAGGCGGAAGCACTGCTCGCCGGGGTTCGTCCTGCCGATGGCTCCCGCTTGACGACCGGGGCCCTCCTCGCGCTGGGACGAACCGAAGAGGCCATGGCGCTCATGACCACGACGAAGAGCGGCGGTAATCGTCGGGCGGACTATTTATGGGACCCAATCTACGACCCCGTGCGCAACGATCCGCGCTGGGTGAAGTTCATGGCGGAGAACGGACTGACCGAAGCCCACGCCCGCGCGCAGGCGTGGCGCAAGGCGCACCCGGCGGAAAAGCCGGCGGCGAAGAATTGAAGACGGGCGTGCGCCCCGTCGAAGCCACCGCGCCCTCTACTTCGCGAGCGGCACGAAACGCAGCTCGTCGGCGGCGAGGAACTCGCCGTTGCGCGGGCCGCTCAGGAGCACGTAGGCGATCGCGGCGGCCCGCACGGTGAGCTCGAACTGCGGCATGGGATCGGCGGGGGTCTTGCGGCCGGGCACCGCGGGCACGGCGGCTTCGGCGACGAGTTGGTCGTTGGCATCGAAGGCTTGGAGTTTCGCAGCGCAGCCGGTCGAGCCCCAGAGCACGAGCGTGACGGACGACGCGCCGCTGCCCGGAAATTTCGCGCGCACCGGGATCGCCTGCTCGTTGGCCATCGCGTTGAGGAGGCCTTTGCGATCCGCGATTGATAGGAAACTGGATCTTGAGGGGGTCGGATCGGGTGGGGGTCTTATTTCACCGAAGCCGCCGGGGCCTTGTTTTTGACGTACCGGTCGAACCACTCGATCTTCTCCGCGAGGACATCGAGGATGGACTCCCGGGCGGCGTACGCGTGGTTCTCCAGCGGCAGCACCACCATCCTGGCGGTGGCGCCGTGTCCGCGCAGCGCGTGGAACAGCTTCAGCGATTCGATGGGTTTGCTCGCCTGGCTGTCGTCGTTTTCACCGTGGATGATTAGAATCGGCGCCTTGATCTTGTCCGCGCGGAAGAGGGGCGACATTTTCAGGTAGGTCTCCTGCGCCTCCCACAGCGACCGTGTCTCGGCGTGGAAACCCCACGGATTCAGCGTCCGGTTGGCCGCCCCGCTGCGCGCGATGCCGGCCGCGAAAAGATCTGAGTTGGCCAGCAGGTTCGTGGTCGAGAACCCGCCGTAGCTGTGGCCGGCCATGCCCACTCGCTTCGGGTCCGCGATGCCCATCGAGTCGAGCTTCTCGATCGCGGCGCGGGCGCCCGCCACGATCTGTTCGATGTAGGTGTCGTTCCTCGTCTTCGGGTCACCTATGACCGGCATCGAAGCCATGAAGAGCACCGCATACCCCTGCGTCGCGAACACTCGGACCGACGAGGCGCCGCCGGAGCTGCCTTCAGGGTCCCCGAGTACCGGCCCCCGCAACGCCGTGAAACCGCCGGCGTTTCCCCTGACCTGGCCCGCGATCCTCGCGTCGATGAACTCCCCGGGATACGCCCAGATCAAAAGCGGCAGCCGGTCACCGGCCTTGTGGGACGCGGGCAGGTAGAGCGTGCCGGCCAGCCCGACCCCGTCGCTCCGCGTGTAGGTCACCACTTGCTTCGTGATGCCCCTGAACTGGGGGTAGGGGTGAGGCGCCTCGGTGAGCACCGTGGTCTCGCGCGTGTCGAGAGTCACGCGTCTGAGGGCCCGCGGCTCGTCCTTCGTCTCGTGGCCGATCACGATCTGGGTTCGTTCGCGGCCGACGAACGAAACGAAGGTCTCAAAGCTCCCTTCCCTCGACTGGAAAAGGCGCACCTTTTTACCGGTATCGACGTTGACCTTGTCGAGAAAGGGCACGTCTCCGCGGGACGAACCACTCACCCCGGAGAGGTATATCCAGGGGCCGTCCTGAAGCGCGACGCGGTCCCCGGCTGACGTGACGCGCTCCACGATCGTCCCCGGATCGCCTTCGCGGTCGTCTTCCACGTAGTCGAACAACGGTCGCCACGGATCGGCTGGCGTGGCGACGTTGACGAGAGAGATCCTGGACTTCCTCCACGTTCTCGCCCCCGACGTTTCGGTGACCAGCGCGCGGTCTTCGGTCGCAAGCCAGAGGAACCGATCGAAACCGATACGGCTTCCGGCCACGACCTCCGGCTCGCGGTCGAACGGCGCGGCGCTCCTCATCAGCCGGTTCTTATCCGTCGAGGTCCCGCTCGCGGCTTCCACCGGTGCTTCTTCGATCCAGGTCAGCGTCGCCGGCTTGTGCGCCTGCCATTCCAGCCCCGAGAGGTTGCGTCGCCTCTTCCCGGGTGCTGTGACCTGGTCGGTCGGCGGCAGGTCGGCCATCGTGCGAACCAGGCGACCCTGCCGGTCCCAGATCTCCACCGAGACGCTGAATTCCCGGTAACGGACCCAGTAGGAATAGGGCCGCTTGACGCGCTGCATCACGATGAAGCGGCCGTCGGGCGAGACGGCTGGCGGAGCGATGTAGAGGCCGGGTGGCCCGACTTTCACCTGAGCGTTCGAGGTCACATCGACCTCGATCATCTGCGCGGTACCGTAGTACTCGAACAGCGTCTCGTCGTAAGCGTTCTTCGAAAGGTCCTCCCAGGCGTTCTCGCGCGAGTAATTGCTCGAGGTATCCATTACGACCGGACCGAGCGGCACTGCGGGTGGCCGTGGCGCCTCGCCGCGGCCGTCAACGGTCCGGAGCACGAGCAACCGGCGGCCGTCGGGTGTCCAGCTGGCGTTCAGCGTTTCCTTCGCTCGCTGGATCTGCCGGTAGCCGGCGGTCAGGGTCGCGTTGACCACGGGCCCCGTGACGTTTCTGGCCTGGCCCGTCGCAACGTCGGCCACCCAGAGCTCCACACCCATATCTGTGTAACGGGGAAACATCACGAACTTCGCATCGGACGACCACAGGGGCGCTCCGAGCATCGAGCCCGCAGGCAGCGTGAGCTTCCGCGTGGACCGGTCCGCCACCTGCAGCAGGAACGGCTCCCTATAGAAGCTGGTCCGGACCTGGCTGTTGTTGTGGGGGTAGACCCGCATGCCCGCGAACTTGAGAAATGGCCGGGCCAACTCCGTGATGGAGCGGATGTCATCGTCTTGCGCAATCACCAGCCACTGGCCGTCCGGGCCTGGAAACTCAACGGGTGGCCGCGGTGCGTCGATGATGTCGATGACGGCCTGGGGCGGCAGCTTGTAAGAAGGCGCTTGGGCATTGGCTGGCGCGGCGATCGCTATGACGATCAATATCGCGGTTGACGCTCTCTTCATCACGATGCTGGTAGGAACCTGGATCTGCATGGGGATACCGATAGAAAACTGGATTTTGCGGGGGTTGGATCGGGTGGGGTTTAAGCATCGGTTGTCCAGCGCCAACTAGAATCCGTCATCAGCGCCAACTAGAATCCGTCTTGTTGATTTGGTAGGAATGCGGAGGAACTGAGGGCGCTCTCGACGGAGAGGTGGAGGCTCCTTGGTGGGAGGCCCTCCCATTGGGCAGG
>SXSC01000151.1 GCA_005792355.1 Opitutaceae bacterium | reverse complement strand
TTGAACAATAAAGTCCGAGTGGTGACCAGACGCTCATATGGTTTCCGAACCTATAGGGCAATGGAGGTGGCCCTATATCATAACCTTGGCCATTTGCCCGAACCGGAATGCGCCCATGAATTCTGCTGACCAAGCGAAAATCCAATCCCTCCATGTCCACCCGCTTCATCCTTGTTCTCATCGCCTCGCTGCTCGCCGCCGCCGTTCGCGGTGCCGAAAGTACGCCGCCAGCCCCGACCGCCGCCGCCACCGCCGCCGCCTTGAAATCCGCCGGCCTGAGTTCGGCCCAGCTGCTCGACGGTCTCAAAGCCGGTCTCGGCACCATCGTCGAGGTCGCCGGCGCGGAGCTCATGAAACCTGGCGCCGTCCAGGTCGCCACGCCCACCTCCATGGGAAAACTCGAATCGACCCTCCGTCGCCTCAACCAGGCGGGGGCCATGGATGGGTTCAAGGCCTCGCTCAACCAGGCGGCGGCCACCGTCGCGCCGCAGGCGACGGCTGTGCTCAAGGGCGCCATCGGGCCGTTGACCTTGGCCGACGCCACCTCGCTGGTCGGTGGGCCGCCCGATGCCGGCACGAGGTTGTTGCGGAAGGCCACCGAGGCCGCGCTGCGCGCGAAACTCATGCCGTTGGTCTCGCAGGCGATCGCCGCCAACGGCACCGCCGCCAAAGCCAAGGACCTCCTGGCGAAGGCCGGCCCGATGGCCGCGATGATGGGCGTTCCCAGCGCGGCTGATCTCGAAACCCATCTCTACGCGCAGGTGCTCGACAGCAGTTTCGGCTACGTCGGGAAACAGGAGGCCGCGTTCCGCGCCAATCCGGCGCAGTTCAAGCACGCACTCGCGGCCAAAGTTTTCAGTCTCGAGAAAAAATAACTCCCACCGTCCCCGCCCGCTGAACGCCTCCACCCGCCGCCCGTCTGCGCGGGTCGTCTCGTTCCGCCGCCCGCCTGCCCGGCACCTGTTCGCCGGCCGGCCGGCCGAATGAAGTCGAAGGGCTTTACGCTGCAGGGAGAGCGTGATGCCGGCGGGCTCAGTCGTCGTTGCCGGTGTCGTGCATGTGGCCCGACAGATAGGAATCGTACGCCGCGAGATCGAGGAGTCCGTTGCCGCTGAGGCCGATCACGATCACGCGTTTGCGGCCTTCCGTGCGGCACTTCACCGCCTCGTCGATTGCCGCGGCGATCGCATGGGAAGACTCCGGCGCGGGCACGATGCCCTCGGCCCGGGCGAACTGCACCGCCGCCTCGAAGACCCGCATCTGCGGATAGGCCATCGCCTCGATCAACCCAAGTTTCAGGCAGTGGCTCACCATCGGCGCCATGCCGTGATAGCGCAGCCCGCCCGCATGGATGCTCGGGGGCATGAACGTGTGGCCGAGGGTGTGCATCATCATCAGGGGCGTGGTCTCCGCCGTGTCGCCGAAATCGTAGCGCAGCTCCCCCTGGGTGAGGGAGGGGCACGACGTCGGCTCGACCGCCACGATGCGATACTTTTTTCCCTCCCTGATTTTCCGCTGCACAAAGGGAAACGCCAGGCCGGCAAAATTGCTGCCGCCGCCGGCGCAGCCGAAAATCACGTCGGGCTCCTCGCCGGCGAGTTCCATCTGGCGGATCGACTCCTGGCCGATGACCGACTGGTGGAGGCACACGTGGTTCAGCACGCTGCCGAGCGAGTACTTGGTTCCTGGATGCGTGACGGTGTCTTCAATCGCCTCGCTGATCGCGATGCCCAGGCTGCCGTGGCTGTTCGGATCGTCCGCGCGGACTTTGCGGCCGAACGCGGTCTGATCGCTCGGGCTGGCGTGCACCGTCGCGCCGTACGTCTGCATGAGGAGCTTGCGATACGGTTTCTGGTGAAAGCTCACCTTCACCATGTAGATGTTGCACTCGAGCCCGAAGACGCTGCAGGCAAAGGCGAGCGACGAGCCCCACTGGCCGGCCCCGGTCTCGGTGGCGAGACGCTTGGTCCCGGCGATCTTGTTATAGTACGCCTGCGGAATGGCCGTGTTGGGTTTGTGACTGCCGGCGGGGCTGACGCCCTCGTATTTGTAGTAGATGTGCGCGGGCGTTTGCAGCGCCTTTTCGAGCCGGGCGGCGCGCAGCAAAGGGGTGGGACGATAGAGGGCGTAGACGTCGCGCACCTCCCGCGGGATCTCGATGTGCCGCTCGCCGCTCATCTCCTGCGCGACCAGCGCCTCGGGAAACATCGCGGTCATCAGATCCGGGGTCACCGGCTCCTTCGTGCCGGGATGCAACGGCGGCGGCAGGGGCTCGGGAAAATCGGCAAGCAGATTGTACCAATGCGTGGGCATTTCTTCGGCCCGCAGCAGGAATTGAAGTGGCTGGCTCATAAAGGATGACGGGGTGAAAGCGCGTATTCGTGTAGCGGCGGGCGAGGCGGGCGTCACGGATCGAAACGACGCAACGTTGGCCGAACCCTGCGCATCTTTTGCGGTGCACGATGAGGAATGGTCGCGCAACGCGCAGCAGGCCGGTAGCGAGCTGCACATCCAGTTCACAAAGGATTCCCGTTACCAAGGTTTCATCGGGTCCGCGGTCGCCGCGAAGGTACTTGGCTGCGACGCACGTGTCGCAGCGTTGCGCGACCTCGTCACTGGCAAATTTCTTGCCTGGAGCGACCCCAAGCGCCGTCTCTCCAAGCGCAAGCAGGACGAAGCCGACTTGCTTCGGCTCGCGGAGGAATATCCCGAAGTTCAGTCGCTGTTACCGGAAGCGATCCGGATCCAATTGAAGTCCAACGCGACTGCGGGCTGGCCCGGAGTGCGGGAAGTTCGCCCGGGCGAAACTTCGCAACCGATGCAGGACCGCGGGTTCCCGGCCGGTGGCTGGTCCGCCTCACGGCCGGGCGGACGCGGGGTTGCGACGCTGAAGCGCGTCGCGCAGTTGCTCGAACTTCACGCGACTGGCCGCGGTGGGGGCGGCTTGCAGTCCAGCCGCGATTTCCGCGGCCGCGCCCGCCTCGTCCCCATGCGTCGCTTTGAGCAGCGCGGCGTAGTAGGTGAGGGCGGAGTGGTTCGGGAACAGCCGGCGGCCCTCGTCGAGCAGGTCAAAATGGGTTTTTCCGAGTGAACTGGCACTGCGGGCCCACACCTCGGCGGCCAGAAAAAAGGTGTCCACCAGCGGCGGCAACTGGGTCCACGCCATCGAGAGCGGTTCGAGCACCCGGTTGGCCTGGGTGGCGCTCAGGCGTTGCTCCCCGGCGGCCGGGATCGCCATCGCCTCGGCGTAGCGCAACCGCGCCAGTTCCAGATACACGCGCGGTCGCACCACCTTCGCCCGCGCCGCATCTTCCAGGTAGCTGCGGGCCGCGGCACCGTTGCCCACCTCGACCTCGTAGAGCCCGATCACGCCGAGCAACCGCGGATCGCGCGCGCCTTTTTCATACGCCTCGGTCAGCGTGCGATGCGCCTGTACCGCGTATTTGTCGGCATACTGCGGATGCCGCGCCTTGACGTAGGTGATCTCCATCCGTTCCCAGTCGCCCTTGATCCGGCCAATCTCGTTGGGGGTTGCCAGCTGCAGCGTGAAAGGCGGCAGCGGCACAAGTTTTGCCGCCCGCAAGCGCAACCGGTTCCTCAGCGTCCCGGGCAAATAATCGCTGAGCCGATCGCGCAAATCGGCGTAACTCAATCCGAGGCACGCCTGCAACGCCGCCTCGCTCGCCCCCTCGGTCGCCGTCCGCCTGACGAAATTCCAAAAACCCGCCCGCCGCGCCGGATCGTCGCCGTCCATCGCCCAGCGCACGAGCAGCGCCGACTGCATCCTCCAGAGCCGCGCCGCCTCGCCGGCGTCGGGCGTGTCGCGCCGTCCCACCCCGGCGAACAGCTCGCGCAGTGGCAGCAGTGTCCGGGGATATTCCGGATCGATCCGGAGGCGTTCGGTCTCCGCGGGCGTCACCCAGCCGAACGGCTCAAATTCGAGGGCGTCGTGCAGATAGTGGATGTCCTGATACAACGTCAGCAAACCGACGAGGTACCAGATCGGCAGCGGCGGCGTGCGCCGCTCGAGCACATCGCGCACATGGTTCGCGGTGAGCATGAGCCGCTCGCCGTTGAAGCCCTGCGAATCGAGGATCGCGTAGACCGCCACCGCATCCGTGTCGTTCAGCCGCAGGTTGGGCATGAACCGAACCACCCGCTCCCGGGTCGCCCGACCATCGGCCGGCGCCTTGGCCGCCGGCGTGAATCCCTCGACGGTCTCCTTCGAGGACGAGGGCGTCGTGGTCTGGTCGGTGAGAATGATGATCTGCGGGGCCGCGAATTTCACCTGCAGGTCGGCGGGTAACAGCAGTTGCAGCAACTGCGTCAGGCGCCCGTGGGCCTCGATGAACTCACGGGTCAGCGACGAAGAGCAACGGGAGAGCACTTCGATATTAGCCAGCGCGACATACTGCCACGGCGGTGGCGGCTTGCCGGGAGCGAACACCTCGAAGGGCGGCAACTCCACCACTTCTCCCGCCGGCGCTGGTGCCGCCGCCCCGCCCACCGCGACCGCGCCCCACGCCGCCGGCGTCACGCTCCATCCGACAACCGCGAGCCAGCGAAGTAAGCGCGCCGCCGTCACTTGACCTCCCTGGCTTCACCGACGTTCACGCCAAAATCGTAGATGTGCTCGTTGAGAAACCCGCCAATCCGGGCGAACACCTTGGCCCGTGCGTCCGGTTCCCCGCGCGTAAAATCGCCGGTGACTTCGAGGTATTCCGACTGGGCGCCGCGGCGGGCCAGGGCGTCGCGCAGCCGCGTGCCCTGCGACTCCCACAGGTCGCGCTTGTCGGCGTCCTGGATGACGAAGACCGGATTGACCAGCAGCTCGAGCTGTCGCGTCACGGCGATCGCGGCGAGCTGCGCATGGTCGCCATCGAAGAACGCGCGGCGCCATTCGAGCTCGAGACTGGGAAACGTCCGCCCGCCGGCGATCGGGACCAGCGACTCACGCACCCAGCGGCCGGGATCCGTCGGTGCGTTGATGCTGACGGCGCAGCGGAATTCCTTCGGATGCAGCTGCACCGCGCGCAGCGCGATGAACCCGCCAAACCCCTGGCCGACCAGCGCGACGCGTTTCGGATTGATCCGCTGCTGCGCAGCCAGCCACGCCACGGTCGCCCGCACATCCTCGATCGGAATGCGATCAAACCCCGCCTTCGCGGCGTCGCGGTGCTGGGCGCCGAGCCCGGCGGCGCCCCGATAGTCCACCTGCGCCACCGCAAAGCCCATGCCGGAGAGCGCCTGGACTTCGCGGTTCACTCCCGGGCGGGTCCGCCGTCCCGGGAGGTCGCGGCAGTAGACCACGAGCGGAGGCGGCGAGGTGCGTGACTGCCGGGGAATCGTCAGCACTCCGCGCAGGTGCACGCCGGCCGGCGTGTCGAATTCGAACGGCGTGGCCGCGCCCTCCGCCTCCGCCGGCATCCCGGGTGCCCGACGAAAAAATTCCCGCAGCCGCCCCGGAGTTCCCCCCTCATGAATGAAGTAGCGTCCGGCGTCCGACTCCGACGACACCAACAACAGCACGCGGCGCCGGTCGTCGGCCCAGTCGAGAATCTCCACCGTGCGCCCGGCGAAAGCGGCGTCGAACGATTGCTGCAGCTGGGCGAGTCCCGCGTCGAGCCATTGGGTTCCCGCGCGCGGCCCGCCTCGCCGCACGCCCACGAGCTGATGCGCGCGGTCGAACACCAGGGGAGCCTCCGAAAATGCGTCGGTCGTCTCCGCGGCATCAAACTCCGGGCTTTCGATCGCGAACGACGTGCGCTGCCGCGTCTCCAGATTCAGCGCATAAAGGCCGAAGGTGTTGCGACCGACGTTGGACGCGAAGTAGAGGACGTTGGGATCGCGATCGAACGCGAGGGGGAACGAGCGTTCGCCGTAGTGTGTCTCGATCGAGACACGGAAACGCAGAGCGAAGTCCGGCCCGAGCAGCTTGTCCAGGTCCGCCCAGCGCTGTGCGCCGGTGACCGGCCGGTGTTCATAGGTCTGCGGAATCAGCGTCGGCTCCGGCTGCATCCGGAAGCCCCCGCCTTTTCCACCGCCACCACCACCTCGCGATCGCATGGACATCGGCATCCGGAACCAGGGCGTCTCCACGATGCGCGCCCGACCCTGTCGATCGTAGAGAAAGCGACCCTCCATGGTTTCCGAGCTCGCCGAAGCAAATTTCCCGCTGCGCAAGTCGACTTTGAATAGTTCGGTGTGGACGCTTCGCCCGCCGAGCGCCTCGACCAAAATGAAATTAGGTTCGTCGAGCTGCGGCCCGAGCACACGGGGCCGTCTCGGGATCGACACGGGCGGAGCTTCGGAGGGGGGAGGCGGGGACCAAAGCTCCACGAGGTCTTCGGCGTCGACGAGCTTGCGGCCGTTCTTGCCGTTGGAGTCGACCGTGTACACCTCGTCGCGGGTTGGCCGCTGGCCGCCGCTCGGCACGCTGCGCGCATAAACCAACCGGTCGGGCGAGATCCAGCGCAGATACGTCACGCGGGCCGAAATGGTCACGCTGCGTTGCCAGAGGCCGGTGGTTTGGTCCTCTCCGATCGTAATGGTTGCCTTCGTCTCCGGCCGGTCGACGTCGAGGATCACCAGCGTCAGCAACGTGCCGTTGCGCATCGTGTGGGCCAGGTGGCGCCCGTCGGGAGCCAGCGCGACCTGCTCGATTCGCGCCGGCTTGAACAACACCGCGAGATCCTTGGCGGTCGGCAAGCGCACCGCCGGTGCCGCCGCCCACGCGCCCGCCAGTCCCAGCAAACAGAGCATTGCCCGGCCTACGAATCTGACGGGCAGGATTGGGGTGGGCACGGTGGGGAGTGGGATGTTTCCGGCGTTGGGTGGAGCTGCTATTACTGACGATGGCCCGCGCCCGCCAATCCGAAACGTGGGAATCGCCGTTGGAGGCGCAGGGCGGTATTTTGCGTGCCATCCATCCTGACGATTCGGCCGTTAGCCACTTGGGAAGCGTAAAAGCTTCGAGAGATTGGTATGACGCCACACGCAGCGAGTGCATAATGGGACCTTGGCGACGAGAGGCTTGCTCACGTTGAAATCACTTCATGCCGGAACTCTGCCGCTTTTTCGGAATCGTCATCCGCATGTATCGTGAGGCCGGCGAGCCGCACAACCGGCCGCATTTTCACGCCTATTACCAGGAACATGCTGCCGTTTACACCCTCACGCCCATCGAACTCATCGCCCCCTCGCTGCCGCAGAGGCAGCGACGGCTGGTGGAGGCATGGGCTGAGCTGCATGAAACCGAGTTGCTGCGTGATTGGAATTTGCTATTGTCCGGTCACCGTCCAATGCCCATCGAACCGCTCAATTGAACGACATGTCCCATCTTATCACCCGGGTCACCGGCTTCGAGACTTGCGGCGACCATACGCTGCGGGTGCGGTTTGCCGACGGTACGGCCCAAGTCATCGACTTTCTTCCCGTGTTGGCGGGAGAACTTTTTTCGCCGCTCCGTGATCAGCAGTTTTTCGCGCAGGTTCGACTCGACCCGGAGTGTCACACGCTCGTCTGGCCCAACGGTGCCGACTTCGACCCCGCCACACTGCATGACTGGCCAGAGTTTGCCGGTGCGCTGGAGGCCCAGGCCAAAGCGTGGGAATTGACGAACGTGTGACCGACCGGAAAGCGTTCAACGCCGTCAGCAGCGGCGGCTTCAACAACTTGCAGTTTCAATTCACGAGGGATTTACGGTACCAGGGTTTCATTGCCTCAGCCGTGCCCGCGAAAGTGCTCGGCTGCGTTGCCCGGGTCGCCTCGTTGCGTGCCCTCGTGCTTGAAAACTTGTGTGGAGCGACCCCAAGCGCCGTCACTTCAAGCGCAAGACGGACGAGGCCGACTTGATTCGCCTCGCGGGTAATTATCTCAAAGTGCGCCCACACTGCCCTAAAGCGCTGCGGCGAAATCTGGCAGAGAAGGTCGAGCCGTCTTCGCGACGACGCGCTGAACTTCGCTCGCCATTTCACGGGAAACCGTATTTCAGATTGCGGTATGTCGAGTGGCAAAGATGTTCACGAGTACCTGCGCTTCACGGGAAGTCGGGGGCCGCGGCGGCTATTTGCCGAAACTATTTCGACCAGAGGCGGCACCTTCATCGATCGCATTCGCGATGAGCTGAACTACCTCGTGATCGGGGCTGAAGGGAATCCGTGCTGGGCGTTTGCCTGTTACGGTCGAAAGGTCGAGCGTGTGGTCGAGATGCGCCGCGCGGGACATCGTGTGTTGTTAATCCATGAGCACGATTTTTGGGACGCGGTCGGATAGCAAATTGCAGACGGCGCCAGTCGCATACCTTGCAAGGGTATCCTCCGGTGCGCATCGTTCCCGCTCCCTTTCTCATCCATGGCCACGAGAATGAAGACCTTTGACGCGCAGACCGCGTCGCGTCGTTGGCGGCGAAACACCAGTCGCTTGGTGCGGGGAATGACGTCGGATGAACGCATGGCATTTTTCAACCGCCGGCTGCAAAACAACTCCCCTGCCTCAGCGACCAAGTCTGTTCGCGAGTTGGCGCATCGCTGAAACCCAGGCCGGTGGAGTCGGATTCAAGTCCTTCCGGAAATCTTCCTACGATCTAATTCTTCTACCCCATGGTTTGCCCTCCTTAGCGTAGGCCCGCACATCGGTCCCTCGCTCCGCTCAGTAGGCTCCGCGCCGGAAGCTGAGCCGGAGGCCGGAATAGGGGTGGGAATATTTTTATGGTAGGAAGATTTTCCAGACCAAGCAGCACCACAGGCGACCAGAGCCTGCCAGTTTCCGCTACTCACCTCCTGCATCTCGCACCTATTTGCCGATCGAACGGACAAGACTGACGCCTCCCACCAAATCCCATGCTCTCCCGACCCATTCCCGGCTCCACTGGCGACATACTGACCTCGTTGCCATCGCCCTATGAGCCACACCCGGCGACCGGCTTGCTGCACCTGCCGCGGTTCCTCGCGAAATGCCACCACGTGAAACAACACGGCTCCCTGCCGCCGAGCTACGCCAAGAACTACAAGCGCGGGTGCGATCGTTTTCTCTGCCAGCACCTCGGCATCGATCCGGCCGCCGTCGAAAAGATCGTCCTCGAGTCGGCGACCGACACGGAGATCGAGACGAAGCTGAGGCAAATCCTCCCGACGGACGTGCGCGCGGCCGCCTGGAACCGCCGTTACGTGCAGATGGGTATGAGCACGGCGGGCCGCGAATTTCTCAAGGAAGCGCTCACCAACATGGGCTGTGCGGATCGCGCCGACGCCATCAAGAGCGTGCCCGACCTGATCGATTTCGACGAAGGGCGGATCGAGTAGCGAGCCCGCATGATTCACGCCCGGTTGGTTTCTTCACTTATTCGACTGCCGACGCCTGATGCTCCGACGTTCGCCATGATTTCATGCGGGCTAAGACAAAACCGCCGGGCGGTTTTGTCATAAGCCCGGAAATCGCTGTGGGCTGCGACTGCGTTCTATTTGTCCAAGCACCCCGAAGTTCCCACTTCGGACAAGGGGTTGCCGATTTCCGGGCTACGTCAGCGCCCACGGCGACCGCATGGCCCGGCCGCGGAGGCGGTTGGCCATGTCGTCGCCGATAAACTCTTCCTTCGCCGGATCCCAGCGCAGCTTGCGACCGAGGACCATGCCGATTTGCCCGAGATTGCAGACCGTCGTCGTGCGGTGACCGAGTTCCACGTCCGCGATGGGCCGCTTTCGCGTGCGCATGCAGTCGAAGAAGTTTTCGTGGTGGTTGTTGCTCAACGGGAGCTGGATTTTCTTGCCGGATGCCTGCATCTCGCGGAGCAGATCGTTGTTCGACGCGCTCATCTTGTTGCGCGAGATGTCGAGCCAGCCGCGCTCGCCGACAAACCGCGACGTGCCGCCGCCTTCGAAGCGCGTGCGACAGTGCATCGGGATGCCGTTGGCATACCGCACCGTGAAATCGACCTTGGTCGCATTGGTGAAGAGCCCGGTGCTGGGGAATTCTCCGTGACCCTCGACCGAGACGGGCCCGCTGTTGTCCATGTCGAGCGCCCACTGGCCGATGTCGAGATAGTGCGCGCCCCAGTTGGTCACCTGCCCGTAGGCGCTTTCGGAGATGAAGCGGAAATTGTAGTGACAGCCGAACGAGGAATACGGCCGCCATGGGGCGGGCCCGAGCCACATGTCCCAATCGAGGCCCGAGGGCACCGCCTCGGGTTTCCAGGTCGCGCCACAGTGCCGGTTGTTGGGGGGAATGTAGCAGTCGATGCGTTCGAGTTTTCCGAGCCCGTCGTTGCGCACGAATTCCGCCACGTCGTGAAACCGCTTCATCGAACGGTGTTGGGTGCCGTGCTGTGCGACGCGGTTGTATTTGCGCGCGGCGGCGACCAGCGCACGTCCTTCGGTGATCGTCAGCGTCAGCGGTTTTTCCACATATATGTCCTTCCCGTGGCGCATTGCGTCGATGGCCACGAGGGCGTGCCAGTGGTCGGGGGTGCAAATGAAGACGCAGTCGATGTCGCTGCGCCGGTTGAGCTCGCGGAAATCGGCGTAGGCTTTGCAATCCGTGTTGCCGTAGGACTGGTTTACCCGTGCGGCCCCTTCATCCCGGCGTTCCTTGTCGACGTCGCACACCGCGAGGATGCGCACGTTCTCCTGCTCGCCGAGCAGGGGGGCGTAGTGGCTGTCGGCAATATTGCCCGAACCCACGATGCCGACGGTGATCTTCTTGCTGGGGGCGTTTTGGCCCAGCAGGCCCGACGGCAAAATGAGCGGCGCGGCGGCCACGGCGGTGGCGAGGCTCGATCGCCGGATGAACTGGCGGCGGCTGAGGGACGAATTCGTTTTCATGGCGCGTCAGGTTTGGGCGGTGGCGAGGATTTCGAGGGCGCGGGTCGCGGCTTCGCGGACGATCGCCGGCTCGGCGGAGTTGTCCTTGAGGGCGGTCAGGTCCGGGCGGGCGGCGGTGTCGCGCCGCGCGGCGATGCTGCCGATCAAACCAGCCTTCGCGGTGCCGGTGAGGGCCCCGAGGGCGTCACGCAACGCGGCGGAGACCTCGGCGCCGGGCAGGGCTTGGAGGGCGTAGCGGGCCGCTTCGGTGGATTTTGGGTCGCGGAGCAGCGGGGTCAGCGCCGGCACGCACTTCGCGCTGCCCACGAGCACGAGCATCTGGCAGAGAAACGCCTGGCCGGCCTCGGTGCAACCGGGCTGGGCGAGCGCTTTGAGCAGGCGCTCCTCCGCTTTCGCGCGATCTTCCGTTGGCGTGTTGATGATTTCTTCGCGGACGCTCCAGGCAAAGCTGCGGTCCCCTCCATATTCCAGCCGGGTGCACGCATCCCACGGGTCGGGTGTGCTGCCGAAGTTGGATTTCCGGTCCGCACTGCGCTCCGCTCTTTCGGCCCGGGTGGAAGCTCGATTTTTTTCCGCATTCATGGTGACAAAAAGCCGGGGTGAATCCTTGGGCCAACCGCCCGGGAGTCGCAAGGGCATTTAACCCGATTCTTCTTTTGCAGTTTCTCCCGCGTCCACTATTTTCCCCGTTCCATGGTAAAAGGCCAGAAAGTCGTCTGCATCAACGATACGTTTTCGCCCACCATCCGGGCACTCTATCAACAGCTCCCGGTGAAGGACAACATCTACACGATTCGCGAGGTGTTTCTCGGTCGGGAGAAGATCGTGAAGGGCGGCGACACCGCCACCGTGGGTCTCCTGCTCGAAGAGCTGACGAATCCGAAGGACCCCTTCCATCAAGGCGAACAGGAACTCGGCTTCAGTTCGGAGCGCTTTGCGCCGCTGAACGAGCTGCCGGACGAGACCGCCGAGGTCGAGGACGTCGTCGGCGTGGGGGCCTGGGCGCCGGTGTGACGACCGGCCCGCATTTTTTCCGGAATCGCGCAACCGTTCCAGAAAAATGCGCTACCGGATCGTGACCATGATTTCCTGCTGATCGACCGGATCGACGGACTGGCCGGCAGAGACGGGCACGAGCAAGAAGCGCAGGCGGGTGGCACCCGGCGACACCGCGATAAATGACACAGTCGCACCCTGATCCGGGCTGGCCGGCGCCATGATATCGGTGTGTTGCTTCAGGAAACGCGGATCGTGAAATGAGATCTGCCACGCGAGACTCGGTTTTGCCGGTGGCAGGGTGATCGCGAGGAGGTTGACGAGCGAGATCCTGATGGCGCCGCGCTTCTTCACGCCATCGAGCGAGACCGAGACGGTTCCCTTTGGTTTTATCTCCTTGGTGGCCGTCTCGCAACTCGTGAAGCCAGCGGCGCACGCGATCATCAACAGGGCGAGAAGGTGTTGCCGAATCATGGGGACATCGTACGAAATTGTGGCGGGAAAAGAAGCGTGAAGACGACGTGCGCCGCGCGTGGTCCGCGCCGGCGGCGGGGCACTCGACCACATCGCGTTTTCCGGAAACTGTAAGGCGGCCCGGCGTGCGACCGACTGGCCGGCCTCAGCCGTAACGCTTCAGTCCGCGGTGGAGCCCGTTGTCCCCAACGGGCGGATTGGAGGGCGTCCGGCTCAAAACCCGATGAGGACCTCGGGTTCCACCGTGCAGTGGATACGTTTTCAGAGGTAAAACGCACATCGGCTGAATGGAGACGGCTCAGCCGCTGCGATCGTAAAACAACGCGCGCATCGAGTCCTTCTCCGCCGCCGCGACCCACTGCAGATGGGTGTCGTTGAGCGCGGCGATGGGAAACGGCTCGCCCTGGGTGTGGCCATCGCCGAAACGGTCGCGCCAGAACAGCACGGCGCGTTGGGCTCCGGCCTTTTTCAGCTCGGCGAGCAGTTCGGCGGTGTCGGCAACCTCAACATACGTGGTCTTGCTGCGACCTAAGGTCTGGGAGCTAACGAGTCCAAGGCGGGTTTTCATGGGCGGAATGGGTGATATTTGAAGTGGAAGAGATCCGGCGACACCGTGCAGACAGTCGGTGGCGGTGCGAACAAAATTTGGCGTGGGCCGCGAACTCACTCCGGCAACAGCTCGGGCACGACGGGCCGGCCGATGTCGCGGCGGATCGATTCGAGGTTCTGGCGGATGAGCGCGCCCATCGACTCGCAGCGCAGATAGTCGGTGCGATGATAGTGCTCGGCCAGGCCTGCGCGCAGCGTGTGGACCTTCTCGGGTGGAGCGATCGGATCCAGGGCCATGTCGTGCAGCAACAGGCTCAGGCGATCGGACGCCAGCGACGCGCGCTGGAGCAGCAGGGTCTGCTCTTCGCGCCGGTATTGGTTCGCGGTCTCGGAGTGCAGATGTTTCGTGCAGAAATTCACGAGTGGCGCGTTGTCCTTGAAGAACTGCGGCAGGTAGAAGTTTTTTCGGCCATCGTAGCTCTGCTGGTCGAAATCCATCGCCCGGATGCGAATCTGCGCCTCCTCGAAGTCGGGCGTCACCACGAAGACAAAATTGTACGATCGCATGTCGCCCAGCAGGCGCACGAAGCACCGCTCGTTGAACTTCACCAGCTCCTTGGCCACGCGGATCGCCTTGAGCTCGGGGCGCCGGCCCAGCCAGTCGCGGATGTAGAGATCGCCCGGCAGCCCCGCCACGTGCTCCTCGACGAGGGTCTCGCCGTGCGTGATAAAATTGAGCCGGTTGGGCGACAACAGGTGCTCCAGTTCCAGCCCGTAGACCCGCGAGGCGTCCGCTTTCTTGATGTAGAAATAGTCCTGGTTGTCGTTGTAGGCGTTGACGATTCGGATGCGAAACGGGGTGGAGTTGCCAAACGTGCAGAAATCCACGCGGTCCACATACAGATGATTCACGACCGAGAGATCGCCGTCGACCTTCAACCAAGCGTAAACCTGCTTCAGCGCCTCGTTGATCTCGGACATCTCGGTGGCCTCGTAAATCACGGTGTCCCAGAGCGTGGGTTTCCCGGCTTCGTCGGTGAGCGGGATGACCTCGTGAAACGCCCGCAGGCGTTCATACGTGATCGGGAGCTCGCGTTCGCGCCGGTAGCGTCGCAGATAGCCACGCAGGTCCGCCCGCACGGGAAAACTCGGTTTGCGCAGCGTGGGCTGCTTGGTGTTGACGACCGGAACGGCCATCCCCGGAGCGTGGAGCGCGCGCGGGCGCGACGCACGCCAGATCGTGTTCGGGCTGGCGAGGCCGGTTTTCCCCTGGGCGAACACACCGGCGGATCGGCGCCGGCCGCAGCGCCGCCGTCCACCGTTTCACCTGGCGGCACGGGTGATTCTGCGGTTGCGGCCACCCACCGCGGTCGGAAACCTGCGGGCTGGCATGTTCGCGTTCAAACACGGTCTTCCCCGCTGGTGGCTGCCCGCGGCCGGGCTCGCGCTCGTCGCGACTTTCGCCGTGCTCGCGGGGCGCTTCTGGCATCCGTACTACGGCTTCACGAAATTCGTGCAGCTCGACGAGGCCGACCAGCGCACCGGCATCCACGAGATCCGCGATTATCCGGTTTTCGCCTACGCAGGCTTCAACGGCTACGATGGCGCCAGCTACACCCAGATCGCGTTTCACCCCTTGCTCCGATCCCCCGAATTGCAGCCGGCGCTGGGCAACGTGCCGTATCGGGCCCGCCGCATTCTCGGCAGTGCGCTCGCGTGGCTCCTCGCGGGCGGCGAACCCTCCCGCATCGCCAGCACCTATGCCGCGCTGAACCTCGGCGTGTGGCTCGGCCTCGCCGCCTTGCTGTGGCGCGTGCTGCCGGTCACCGACGCGCGCAGCCTGCTCGCGTGGACGGGCGTGTTGTTTGCCGCCGGCACACTGCATTCGGTGCGGCTCGCGTTGACCGATCTGCTGGCGGCGACCCTCGTGGTGGCGGCGATCTGGCTCGGGGAATGCGGCCGCACGCGCGGGGCGCTGGGCGTGCTGGCGACGGCGGGGCTGGCCCGGGAAACCGCCCTCGCGGGCGTGGCGGGGCTTTGGCGCGGGCCTTGGCGGTCGGGGCGCAGCTGGTTCGCCAACGGGCTGCGCGCGGGTCTGGTCGTGCTGCCGCTGCTGGCCTGGATGCTTTACGTGCGCTGGCAGGCGGGCCCGGCGGCGCAGGGCTTGGGCAACTTCACGTGGCCGGTGGTCGGTTGGATCGAAAAATGGGGAGCGACCCTGGTGGATTTTGACCGCGCGCCCAATTTTCGCTGGCTCAACTTCACGACGTTGCTCGCGTTGCTCGGACTTTCGGCGCAGGCGGTATTTTTCATCCGGCGCGCGCGGATCGAAAGTCCGTGGTGGCGGGTCGGTCTCAGCGGCGTGGCGATGATGATCCTGCTCGGGACCTCCGTGTGGGAAGGTCATCCGGGAGCGGCGACGCGCGTGCTGCTGCCGATGAGCGTGGCGTTTGCGGTGCTGGCCGTGCGCGAGCGGGTGGGCGCGGGCTGGGTGGCGGCGGGCAGTCTTTCCGTGTTCAGCGGCGTTTTGGCGTTGTGGCAGGTCCCGCATGGTCCGCGCGACCTGGCGGCCGGGCGCTTCGCCCAAGGCGCGTATCTCGTCCGCGTCGAGCACGGTTGGTACGCCACCGAGCGCAGTGGTTCCAGGGCCTGGGCCTGGGCCGCCACCCGCGGGAGCCTGGTGCTGGAAACTTCACCCCGCCGGGCCGGATCGGTGGCGGTTCGGCTGCAGCTGCGCGCGTTCACCCTGCGGGCCATGGACGTGTGTGACGGCGATCGGGTGCTCTGGCAGGGAATCGTCGGCGACAAGCGGCAGTGGATTCAATTCGACCTGCCGTTGCCGGTCGACGGACGCGCGACCTTCGAAATCCGCTCGGCTGCTCCGGGCGTGCCGGAAAACAATCGCGCGGCTGCGCGCGCCCTGGGTTTCGCGGTTTATGCGGTGACGCTCGATTAGCCCGCAGGCCATCGAAGCGGCCGCCGAAGCGCCCCAAGATTGGGGGGTCGGACAAAGGCGAAAAATATTCAGCGGGTGAAAAATGCGGGCTGGGCCGAGGAAAACGCGGCGTGTCCTCACGGCGTTGGTCAGCGCGATCGTCACCGCGCCGGCAGTTCAAACCAGAAAACGCCGCCGCCCCCGGCGGGAAAATCGGCTCCGACCGCGCCACCCTGCGACTCCACGAGGTGTTTCACGATCGCGAGACCGAGGCCGTTGCTCTCCTCGCCCGCCGTCGGGCGGGGAGACAGCCGCGCGTGTTCGACAAAAAGCCGCGCGCGCTCGCCCACGGGCACCCCGGGGCCGCTGTCGCGCACCTCGACGCGCAGGCCGCCGTCGATCGCGCGCGTCGTGAACGTCACGCGACCACCGGCGGGCGTGAACTTCAGTGCATTGCTGGTGAGGTTCGTGCATGCTTGATACGCGAGTCCGGCCTCGCATCGCGCCAGCGGCAGGCCGGCGGTCAACTCCGTCGTTAGGATGATCTCCTTGCGTTCGGCGGCGTGGGACTGCTGCCGCACGACGGCCTCGCCGATCAGGTTCAGGTCCACCCGGCCCGGGGCGCCGGGGTTCACGCCGGCGGCGGGCGCACGAATCTCCAGAAACGTGTCGATGATGCGCCGCATCTGCGCGGCGGACTCGGCCATGCTGTCGAGATGTTGGGTCAGGGCGGGCGTCGCCGCCGCCGGATGCCGTTTTGCGAGATCGCCCGCCATTAGGATCAGGCAGAGCGGGTTGCGCAGGTCATGGCTGGCAATGCGCATGAAGCGCTCCTTCAGCGCCAGCTGCTCCCTCAATTCCCGCTGCAGCCGCCGCAGCGCCAGGTGCGTGCGCACGCGCGCCAGCGCCTCCTCGTGCTCAATCGGTTTGGTGATGTAGTCCAGGCCGCCGGCCTCGAAGGCCTTCACCTTGTCGGCCGTTTCGCTGAGCGCGGTCATGAAGAGCACCGGCACCTCGCGCGTCGCCGCCCGCGCCTTGAGGCGGCGGCAGGTCTCGAACCCATCGAGACCGGGCATCATGACGTCGAGCAAAATGAGGTCGGGCTGCAGCTGCGCGGTTTGGGCGAGAGCCTCCTCGCCATCCTCGGCCACCATGAGCTGGTAACCGGCCGCACCCAGGGTTTCCACGAGCACGCCCAGGTTCGCGGGGGTGTCGTCGACGATCAAAATGGTTTCGGTCATGTTGGGAGGAAGTTCGACTGGCGGCCGGCGATGCAAAGGGCGGGCCGTTCGTTGGAGCTCAGGTCACGAATCTGGTCGATCAAGCGACGTACGGCGCCACGAATTGCCGGATGGCTTTCATCTTGAAACGCGCCGCCAGCTCGAGCACGCCGTGCGCAAACGGCGTGTATTTTGGATCCAGCGCCATGAGGGCCTGCGCCCGGGCGCGGAGGCCGACGACGTCGCCCTTGGCGGCGAGTTCGTAGATGGCACTCGCGGCGGCCGCGGGCGGGGGATCGATCACCTCCGCGAACGGCGAGCGCGTTTCCTCGGTTTCGGCCTGCACCCAGCAAAGGGCCAACGCGCGCTCCGCGACCGACCAGAGTTCCTCCTCGCGGAACGGCTTCGCGAGGAACCCATCGCACCCCGCCGCGACACACTCGCCGCGATCAAGATCGTAGGCGCTGGCCGAGACCGCGACGATTTTCAAACCATCACCGCGCCCGGTCTGGCGCAGCCGCCGCGTCGTCTCGAGCCCGTCGATCCCGCCGGGCAGCCGCAGATCCATCAGCACCAGGTCGGGCTGAAAGGTTGCGGCCAGCGTGAGCGCCGCCAGGCCGTCAGCCGCCTCGGCCAGCTCGAAACCCAACGGTGCCAGCATGTCGACCATCACCGCGCGGTTGGTGGCATTGTCGTCGACGATCAACACCCGGCGGCGGTCACCCGTGTAGCCGACGATGCGCCGGGTGGTGGTCACCGCGGCGGGCATCGCCCCGGTTGCCACCGGCAGGGCGACGTCAAACCAGAAACGGCTGCCCCGATCCGGCTGGCTTTCGACCTGCAGGCGGCCGCCCATCCGTTCGACGAGGCTGCGGCTGATGGCCAGACCGAGCCCGGTGCCACTGGCGGTGGCCGCCGCCCGGTGACCAACCTGGGTGAAGGGCTCGAAAAGTTTTCGCTGATCCTCCTCCGCGATGCCGGGGCCCGTGTCGCTCACGGAAAAGCGGATGGTTTCGGCGCCGTCGGCGCCCTCGGTCCCGCCCGCTCCGGCGCGCTGCACCGCGAGCACCACGCCGCCCGCCCTGGTAAATTTCACGGCGTTGGCCACGAGGTTGAACACCACCTGGCGCAGGCGCTGCTCGTCGCCCCGCACCCAGCGCGGCAAATCCCGCGCGACTGCGGTCTCCAGGAGGATGCTCTTCTCCCGGGCGCGCGGCGTGAAGACGGCTTCCACCCCCGTGGCAAATCCACGCAGATCGAAATCGACGGGATGCAACTCGATCCGCCCCGCCTCGATCTTTGAAAGATCCAGCACGTCGTTGATCAGGGCGAGCAGGTGATCCGCGGATTCATGGATGACGCGCACCCCGTTGCGCTGTTTTTCAGACAGCGCCGGATCGCGCCGCAGGATCTGCGTGTAGCCGAGGATGCCGTTGAGCGGGGTACGCAGCTCGTGGCTCACGCTGGCGAGGAAATAACTCTTGGCCCGACTGGCGGCATCCGCCGCCTCCTTGGCGGACTGCAAGGCCCGCGCCGCCTCCCGCTTCAGCGTGATGTCGGTGGCGACGCCTTCAAAATGATCGATCGCGCCATGGACGTTGCGCACGACCCCGACCGATTCCGAAATCCAAAGCGTCGCACCGTCGCGGCGGCACACCTCGGACTCGAAATCCGAGACTTGGTCGCTCCGCTCGATGAGGGCGAGGAAGTCGGCGCGCCGGTTCGGCTGCACATAGACCTGCCGCTTGATGTCATTGACCGCGGAGAGGAGTTCCGCCTCCGAGCCGTAGCCGAGCAGCCGCACGAGCGCGGGGTTGGCGCTGAGGAATCGCCCCTCGGGCGAAGTCACGTAGAGGCCCTCGACCGCGTTTTCAAAAATGCTCCGGTAGCGCTGTTCCGCCTGCGCCAGCGCCGTCTCCGCCTGGTGGCGCTGCACCGCCGCCGCCGTCTGGTCGGCGACAAACGCGAGCAACTGCAGATCCGAATCGGTGTACGCGTCCGGGTTGTGGTAGTCCTGCACGGCAATCACCCCGATGCCGCGGCCATCCAGCAGCAGCGGCGCGCCCAGCCAGACGGCCGACAACTTGCCGGTCGTCCGGTACGTGCGTCCGCCATGCTCGAGGCTGTCGCGGCCGTCGCCCGCGGTGCGCAGCGGCTGCGCCGTCCGCAACACGTACTCCGTCAGCCCCGCGCCGGGCGGACGCGGCGCGGGTGCCGGCGCCGCCTCGTCGGCAAAATACGGAAACGAGAGGAGCGCCCCGTCGGGGCTCAGCAGCGCCACATAAAAATTCTTCGCGGAAATCAAACCGCCGACAATCCGGTGCAGCCCGGCGTACATGGTCGCGAGGTCGCCGCCCGCCACGACGGCCTGCGAAATGGCGTAGGTGGCGGCCTGGACTCGTTCGCGCCGCCGGCGATCCGTGATGTCGATGCCCACGGTGAGCAGGGACGGCGTGCCGCCAAGCTCGAGGACGTCGGCGTGGATTAGGAAAGTCGTGATGGCGCCGGATTTGCCGCGATACTCGCTTTCCAGATCGCGAATCGCCCGCTGCTCACGCAGCCGCCGGAAAAATTCCGCCTTTTGCTCCGGGTGAACCCACAGGCCGAGCTCGTCGGCCGTGCGGCCGATGACCTCCTCGCGCCGGTAACCGCAGGCGCGGAGAAACGCCGGGTTGGCCTCGGTGATTTTTCGATCGGCGAGGCGGCTGATCACCATCAAGGCGGGGCTCGAGTGGAAGCTCTTCTCGAAATACGTCCGCGCCTCGCGTTGCGCGGCCTCGACCCGTTGCCGTTGAATCGCCGCCGCCGTCTGCTCCGCTACAAATCCGAGCAGGCGCTGGTCTTCCGCCGAGTACGCGCACGGGTTGTGATAGTCCTGCAGGGCGATCACCCCGAGGCTGTGGCCGTGGATCTTCAGCGGCGCCCCGAGCCACTGCGCACACGGATCCCCCGACGGCATGTAAGCTCCCCGCGCCCGGAGCAGCGCGGTGATTTCCGCCTCGCCGGCCAGCAGCGGCTCGCCCGTCTCGATCACATATTCGGTGATCCCGTTCCGCCGCGGGCGCGACCCGGGGAGCGGCATCTTCTCATCGACAAAATAGGGAAAGTTGATTTCGCGGGAGTCCTGGTCGAGCAGCGCGACATAACAATTTCGCGCCGGCATCAACCCGCCGATGATCCGGTGCACCTCGGCCAACAACGCCGGCAGATCGCCGCCGGCGAGGATGACCTGCGAGATCTGGTAGGTCGCCGCCTGCAGCTGCTCGTGCCGGCGGCGGTCGGTGATGTCGATGCCGACCGTGAGCATACACGGCTGCCCGCCGAGCTCGATGAGGTCGGCATTGAGCAGGAGCGACCGCACGCGTCCGTTCTTCGCCCGGAAGTCCGCCTCCAGATCGCGGATCGTGCGCTCGGCGCGGATGCGCCGGAGGAATTCATCGCGTTGGGCCTCATGCACCCAGAGCTCCAGTTCGAGCGTGGTGCGGCCGATCATCTCCTCCCGGGCGCGGCCGGCACCGTTGGCAAAGGCGGCATTGACCTCGATCAGCCTGCCATCGATCGCGCTGGCGATCGACATCAGCGCCGGACTCGAGTGGAAGCTCATCTCGAAATACGAACGCGAGTCGCGCGGCGGGGCGTCGTGCAGGCCGGTGAAACGGTTGGGCGCCGGCGCAATCGCGCCGGACGAGGGGTCTTCGCTGGGGGTCATGACGGAGCGGGAAGGAAAGCCCGCGACGAAAGCGGCTGGCACCCCGCAACGCAATGGCGGGCTGCACGACGGTGGAACGCGGGGCGCCTCCCCAGGGCCGGCGGGGCCGATGCGGCGCCTTTACATTGCGACACCGGCCGCGCAGATTTTCTGCAAGTGAAACGCATTTTGGTCATCGACGACGACGCGCGCCTGCGCCGGCACTTCGTCGAAATCCTCCGGCTCGAGGGCTATGAAGTGGTCGAGGCGCGCAACGGCCGCGAGGGCGTCGAATGCGCCCGCGGGAACGCGCCCGATCTCGTGTTGTGCGACATCACGATGCCCGAAATGAACGGGCACCGCGTGCTGGAGACCCTGCGGGCCGCGCCGCGCACGGCTCACGTGCCGTTTGTTTTTCTCACCGGTTGGAGCGAACCGGGCGACGTGCGCACCGGGATGAACCTCGGGGCCGACGACTATCTCACCAAGCCGGTCGCACCCGACGAACTCGTGGCCGCAATCCGTGCGCGCCTGCGCCGGGCGGAAGCCGCCGCGCCCGGGCCGAAGCGAACCGGAGGCGAGCCGGAACCGGGGCGGTTGGAACAACTCGGCCTCACGCCCCGGGAGGCCGAAGTGTTGTTCTGGGTCGCCCGGGGCAAGACCAACGAGGAGATCGGCGTGGTGCTCGGCATCGGGCGCACCACCGTGAAGAAGCACCTCGAAAGCACCTTCGCCAAGCTCGGCGTGGAAAATCGCACGAGTGCCGCCGCCATGGCGCTGGAGCGGCTCGCGGCGGGGTAGCGGGGAAATAACCCGCCCGCCGCGGACGTGAGTCCGCGGCGGGGGATGAAGCTCCGGAGAATCCTGGCGTTCGCCCGCCGCGGCCTCACGGCACCACCGGGGCGAGGGCGGGCAAACGGCCGAAGACAAGTTCGATGTCGGCCTGCCTTTCCAGGCGGCTCTTGATGCTGCTGAGCCAGGTTGGGTTGACCCCGGTCACGCCATTCTTGGTCTTCAGATAGGACGAGGTGGGCAGGCTCCAGGTGTGGCCGATGACCTGGCCATTCGCGTTGGCGAACACACCCATGACGCCCCGGCCGGCGCCGCCGGAGAGCGCGGTCGAGCCGTTGTAGGTGATCAAGCGGGTGTCGTTGCCGCCCGAGTGACCGGTCGCGGAACTGTCGAGCACGGTCAGCTCATAGTAAGTGGACCCGGCGAGCTCGGGCACGAAGCTGATGTCGGCGGAAGAGACGGGGTAGGCCTTCGCGCTGTCGAGGTTTACTCCGACCACGATCAGCGTGTGGCCGGTGCTGGTGCCGACCTCCCAGCGGGCGCCGATGTCGCCCGGGAGGACGTCGAGAAAATTGGTGACCTGCGACGCGAAGCCGACTTGGTGCTTGATCGCGGAAACATAGAGGTAGGAGCTGGGGCTGGATTTGGCGACCAAGTTGCCGTTGTTCATCGGGTCCGAGATGAAATGCTGATGCCAGTCCCAGCCATAGGTATTCCGCAGGAGGTGGGTGACGAGCGGCGCGCACTCCGTGAGGTTCGCGGCGTAGGGGCCGACGTTGGCGGCGCGATTGGCGTCAAAGAAGCGGATGAAGGATGGATTGAGGTTGGAGTTCCAGGAGCCGCCGTACCGGTTAAGGAAAACCGTCGCCCCGTCGACGACCCCGGTGAAAACCCCCTGCGACTGTGCCGCGACGATTTCGTCGACGAGCTGGTGGCCACGGTTGAGGTGGGCGGGTTGCGCGGCGAGTTGGATGGCACCGAGGAGGCTGCCGGCGCCGAGGGCGAGGGTGGCGCAGAATCGTGTCCAAGTGGGACGAGGGGTCATCGCGAAGGAAGCGGAGTTGGAGAGGTCGAGTTGCATGAGGGGGAGGATGGACTGCGGTTGGATTTTTGAGTGTGACTGGAGTTCGGCGGGACGGGATGTCTTGCGAACGACGTCATCATGCCGGAAATCCGCGCGGCGCGGTATGGGCCGACCAGAGGTGGGCCGAAAGGCGAAGGCCGGGGAGGCCCCCGCCGTCTTGTCACCTAATAGGTGACAAGACGGCGGAGCCGGATCCAAGGGCTGAGGGCGAGTGGGCCGATGAGGTGCCCTTGGAAAGCCCGCCTCCGCCGGATTGATAAGGCGAGAAATCCTCGAGCGAACTCGTCCGGTCAACGGCACCGCGGAGCGTTGTCGGTCCGGTGATCGGCTGCTGCGCTACCCCCGGCGCCGCCGCACCGCCTCCGCCAGGGTCGCGAGCACCGGCAGCGTCTGCTCCCACGCGAGGCACGCATCGGTGATGCTGCGACCGGGGACGAGCGGCTTCGAATGATAATCCTGGGCGCCGCCGAGCAGGTTGCTTTCGAGCATGACGGCGGCGATCGCCCGCTCGCCGCGCGCCATCTGATCCGCCAGATCCGCCGCCACCACAATCTGCCGGGCGGGGTCCTTCCCGCTGTTGGCGTGCGAGCAATCGACCATCAGGTGCGGCGGCAGCGAATTCTTCCGGAGCAGCTCGGTCACCGCTCGCACGTGATCCGCCGAATAATTCGGCCCGCCCGCGCCACCCCGCAACACGACGTGCGCGTGCTCGTTGCCGGTGGTGCCCATGACCGCCGGCGCGCCCTCGCGGGTCAGCGACGGAAACCAGTGGGGATGCCGGGCCGCCCGGATGGCGTCGACCGCCACCTGCACATCGCCATCGGTGCGGTTTTTGAAGCCGACCGGCATCGACAGACCCGATGCCAGCTCGCGATGCACCTGGCTCTCGACCGTACGGGCGCCAATCGCTCCCCAGGAAACCAGCTCGGCGTAGTATTGGCCGAGCGTCGTATCCAGAAACTCCGTCGCAACCGGCAACCCCAGGTTCACGATGTCGAGCATGAGCCGGCGCGCCAGCCGCAGGCCGGTGTTGATCTGGAAACTGTCGTCGAGAAACGGATCGTTGATCAGGCCCTTCCAACCCATGACGGTCCGCGGCTTTTCGAAGTAGACCCGCATCACCAGCAGCAACTCGCGTTCATGAATCGTCGCGGCTTCGCGCAACCGCCGGGCATATTCGAAGGCGGCGGTCGGGTCGTGGATTGAGCAAGGCCCCACTACGACGAGCAATTGATCGAGCGCGCCCATCACGATCCCGCCAACCGCGCGACGCGTGTCGGCGATCAGCACGGCACCGGCGTCAGCCAGCGGGAGCTCGTCCTCGAGGACCGCGGGAGCGATGAGCGGTTTTTGCGCGCGGATGCGCAGGTCAAACGTCGGAGGATGCATGGAAGCAGGGGCGCTCGTCGGGGTCCGTGGTCGGCCCGCCCGGTGGGCGGGCCTCCCTTCAGTCTCCCAGTGTTGCCTTGGCCGTATTCACCAACGGCGAGCGGGCGAGGACGGCGTCCAACGAGGCGGCGAGACCAAGTTTCACCGCCCGCGACCGCAGCGTGAGAAAGGCAAACGAGGCCGCCTCGCTTTGCGCGGCGCGTCCCGCGACCTGGCGGAGGTCTTCGTCGACTGGTGCGAGCTGGTCCGCCGGCAGAATCGTTTTCTCGACCAAGAACAGCCCGAGCGACGCCCCGAGGGTGTCGATCCAGGCCCGCGGTTGCGCGGGAATCGTGTAGGCAAAGGCCGCGCTCGCGGGCGACCACTCCATGTAGGCGCGCACTTCGGCGTGAATTTTCGCCAGCGCGGCGTCGGCCGTTGCCGGGGTCCAGCGCGCGTTGAAAGTCTTTCGTTCCCGAAACGTCTTCACCTCCCAAACGCGCAGCAGCAGTTCGTAATCGCCGGCCGCCGCGCGCAGCGCTCCGGTGACGATGAAGTCGAGACCCTCGCCGCTGGTCTCGACGAGCTGGCGGAGATTCTCCGTCGTCCATTCCGCACTGAAAGCCACGTGGTGATTTTCGGCCTGTCCGGCGGGAGGCGTGCGGAAGGCGACGGCCGCGACCGGGGCGTACGAGGGCGAGAAGTAAAACGTCTCGGCAAACCAGAGGGGAATTCCCCTCGAGAGCCGGCCGAGTTCGTCCTCCGGCGGGCGCGGGTTTTTCTCGTCAGCGACGTGGCCCGGGAGCGCGAGCTGGGCGAATGCGATCCGCCGCAACCGGTTTTCCTTGGGTGGCAGGATTTGCGCCGCGTGCGGCTCGAGCCCGTAGAACCAGATCGGTTTGCTCACTGAAATCAGCCCGATTTTCGGCGCATCCGCGGCCGGATCTGCGCCCGCCGGACCGTGACCGATCTGATCGGGCGTCGCGAGCAGCTCGGCGATGGCGTTGGAAAAGCCGTGCAGGCGGTCTTCGAGTTCGGGTCGGTTGAGCGCGAAGAGAATATCGAGCACGTGCTGCGCGGCATCGGCGTGGCGCAGCGCGAGGTAGGCCTGGAGCAGGTTGAGACCCGTGGCCGGCCCGTGCCGGTCGGCATCGTAACGCGGCGCGATGAGCTCGATGATCTCCGCAACGTGGCCGTGCGAACCAAGGTCCCCCGAAATTGCGACCAGCACATCCGCCCGGTCGCCCGTGCCTCCGGCAACCAGCTCTTCGTAGATCGCCATCGCGGCAGGGAGATCGCGGGCCGCGAGTTTTTCGCGCGCGGCGGCGAGGCGTGACTTGACACTGGCGCCGGCGCCGGCGGTCGCCGGTGGCGTCGCCGCGGGCTCGGGAGCGGGAGAAACGGGAGCCGGAGCACTCGCCGAGGTGCCGTTCGCCGGCGCACCTGGCACTGGTTCCTGTTTTCTGATGGCAAAGCGGTCGAAAAATCCCATGCGTGCGAGCAAAATGGCGCCGTGGCAGCTGGCGACAACAAAGGCGCGCGGCACCCGCTACCGAAGGAGGGGCGGTTGCCGAACCGCCCAAAAACGGTCGGTCGACGGTTCTTCGGCGGTTGGGAAACCGCCGCTCCCGGTGGAACGATCAAAATCGTCGCAGAAATGCACGAGGCGGACGGCGCAGCTTGACCGACCACGATCCGAAGTTGCCAGAAGTGTTGGAGTCGCTGGTTGAACCGCTGGCCCGTGGAGATCCGGAGTCGCCCTTGCGCTGGACCTGTAAGAGCACACGCACGCTAGCGAAAGAA
>SXSC01000150.1 GCA_005792355.1 Opitutaceae bacterium | reverse complement strand
GCTCAGCAGCGCCTCCGCGGTTGGCTCCATGGCTACGCCGAATTCGGCCGCCAAGGCAGGAGCACGGGAACCAAGGGCGATGGCCACCAAGCGCCCGCCCTTGCTCTGCGTGGTCAACGCGTCGCCGTAGACGCGCGCCATGTTGCCGGAACCGAGGAGGGCGAAGCCGATGTTGTTGGTCATGAAAATCTCCCTGTTTTCTTACGCATACTCCACAATGCCGGCCCGGAACGGATATTTTTCGACGAACCCCGGCCGGAGCGCCACGCCGAGGCCGGGTTCCTGCGGCAATTTCACAAAACCATCGATCACGCGGACGGGCTCGGCCAGCATCTCGGCCCGGACGTTGTCCGGCGCCACCGCGTACTCGACGAAATGCGCGTTGGGACTGGAAAAAGCCACGTGGAGGTTCGCCATGAGCCCGGGGCCGATGGCCGCGCCCGTGTGCATGATCACGTTGGCGTGCCTGGCCGCCGCCGCCTTGGCGACGGCCAGGCAGGGTCCGATGCCTCCCACATGCGTCGCGTCGGGTTGCACAATGTCGAGGGCCCCGCGATCCAGCCAGTCCTGGAACTCGCCGACGCCGGTGAGCGACTCACCGCCCGCGATCGGGATCCGCGTGAGGCCGCGCAGTTCCGCGTACCCCGCCGGGTCATCGTACCTCAGTGGCTCCTCGTAGAAGAACAGGTCAAACTCCTCAATCGCCTGCGCGATCGCAATGGCGTCGCGACGCGTCCAGTGGCTGCGGACCTGCACCGCATGGCTGTCGGTGGCGATTTCGATTTCGGGCCCCACCGCGGAGCGGAGCGCCTTGAACTTCTCATATTCGTCCGAGACCCGCTGGGCCGCGGTCGCGGCATACCAATGGCCGTAGGGCGCCGGCTGGATTCCGGTACCGTAGGCACCCGGCCGGTTCATCATCCCGGTGCCGAGCTTCAACGCCTTGAACCCAAGGTCCACGTACCGCTTCGCCTGGTCGACGGTTTTCTGCACGGGCCACGCGCCGGTGCCGCCTGACGCGTAGAGCGGCAGCCGCTGATGAACGGCGCCACCGAGCATGGCGTGGACTGGTTTTCCCGCGACCTTGCCGGCGAGATCCCAGAGCGCCATTTCAATGCCGCTCAGGACACTCAGACCGAGACCGTTGCGCCCCCACCAAAGGGAACGCTGGTACAGTTCGTCGAAGCAGCGCTCCGGCTGCGTCGGGTCCAGACGGAGATCCGGATCCACGAGCAGCCGGCGGTAATAGTCGACGATCGGCGGCACAACCTCCCCCGCGAAATAGCCCATGATTGCCTCTCCCAAACCAGTCGCCCCCTCGTCGGTCTGCACCTCGATCAGCGCAGCCGACCGCCAATACTCCTTGTCCGGAACCCAAAAGGGGTCGCCCTTCCAGGGCGTGGTCACCAGAATGGTCCGAACATCAGTTATCCTCATGGGAGGCGGCGCCCTCGCGGGCATCGGGCCGTCGCGGCGGCGGTCGACCCGGCCGCCGTCGAACCAGGGAGAATCAACGAGCTCGCGATGACCGGCTCCAAGTTTGGACCGCCGCGCCTGCGCCCCACGCTCGTGGAAACCTCATGGCCCGGTGCCGTGGTCGCCAAAATTGTCAAGATCCGCCCAATTGGCTGACATCGTTATTCGGCCAGCGAACCGGAACCTGCACTCCCGATTTCTCGATCACGGCAGCATCCGCTGCGGAAAAAGCGGGAATCGGTCGTTCGAGTTCATCGAGCAATTCAATCTGTAACGATGCTTCCAGCGACAGACCGTCGGCATTGACGATCAATTCTCCTCCCGTCGGCGCGGTCAACGCCAAAGCCACAAATTGCGCGGGAGGCTCCGCTTGCAACGGCGTCAACGAACCAAACGGATAGGAAATTCAAGTCCTCAAGCACTCTCAAACTATAACCGCTGGACCGCTTTTGTCAACCACCACTCTGCGCTGACCTGCACCCAGCCACTGCTTAGTGGTCAACGATCACCCTTGTTGGATATTCCGAGAGGTACGCTCAGCGCAACAGTCGGAAATGGCCCGATTTGGACAGGCCAGCATCGGCAGCACTGAATGTTCAGTGCGCTCCGCCAGCAGCCGCACCACGCCTACCCACGCTGCGCCGCGTGTGCCATTCCTGCAGCGCAGGATTACCATCCCAACTTCTGATCAAACTCCAGTTCCGGGACCGGCTCCGCATCCGCACCCACAGGGGACGTCCACTGATAATCCCACGCTTCCGCTGTCAGGTTTGCCGTCTGGTCAAACTCAAGCTTGGGGATTGCCTCTACTGCTTCTGGAGCACTCAGCTGCTGTGCATTCGCCTCCACCGGTGGTGAGCGCGCGGATGCGATTGCCGGTGCAGTTGTTGGCTCGCCAGCCACGTATCCAAGTTCTGACGCACCACTTGATACGCCTCACTCCGTTCTGGCCGCCGGCGTACATACACCGCGGCCCGCTTCAACTTGCAATTACTGCCGGCGCGTGTCCCCGGCACACCAACAGCGCTGCTCATAATCAAGGACCAATCTGAAATTCCAGCAGCCGGGCGCGATCCTCAGAAACCTCACCCGCGCCCGCTTCCACGGCAACGCGCTCCAACGTTGCCGGCGAGTACAATCATTTAGTAGACCATTTTATAACGGCGGAGGCTAATGTTAGACTACCGAGTCACCAAGGTCTGCTCCGATGGCGCCGCCGGTGCGGCCACAATTCCAGACGTCCTGATCGCGTTCGCCGCGATCAATTCGCGCGCATTGATCGGCAGGTCGCGGAAGCGCAGGTTGTAGGCCACGGCGATCACGAGCTTCCGGCGCGCCGCGGCCGCCAGCATCCGGTCGCAGTCCGCCACCGTCGTGGCCATCGGTTTTTCAACCATCACATGCTTGCCGGCTTCGAGCGCCAGCAACACCTCGTTGACGTGCAGGTGATGCGGCGTGGTCACGACGATGGCGTCGATGTCATCCCGGCGCACCAGGGGCAGGACTCCACGCTCGGTTCACACGCGATGCAGTAGCGCCCGGCCAGGCCCGGCGCCCGGCTGCCGCCCCACAGGGCCACGAGGGACGCGGAGAATCCAGCCAGCGGATCGTCTCCACGTACGTGCGGGCCATGAAGCCCGAACCGGTTATGCCAAAGCGGATTTTCGTACTCATCGCGGGAGAGCGACCGCCAACCCGGTTTCGGCCGACCGGCGCGCCGCCTGGGTCATCGCGATGGCCGCGCGGCCGTCCGCGCCCGTGATCTTCGGACCGCGCCCGGCCAGCAGATCCTCGACGAAGCTGTTGACTTGGCGCGCGGTGTTGCCGATTCGGCGCGGATCGCGCGGCTTGAAATCGGGGAGCGTCCAGCTGGGCAACTCCCAGATTTTCCTCTCGCGCGCGCCGGTCCAGAGTTCCACCCGATCGAGATCCCAGAACACGGAGCCCTTGGTCCCGATGATATGATACTGGTTGTTCCGCCGCGTGCCGAAGCCCGAGGGCCCGATCTCGGACGACAGCATGATCTGCGCGATCGCCCGGTTCGACATCCGGATCTGGACCAGCGCCGTCGGGCTGGGAATCAGTGAGCTCGTGAAATTGTCGTAGTCCGCGTAGACGCGGACGGGCTCGGCGCCCGTGAACCAGCGAAGCGCGTCGCACGCGTGCGAGCCCCAGTCGAGGAAGTAGTCGCCCTCGCTCGGGTTCATCGGCCAGGTCTGGGGCACGTTCTTGAAACCGCGGCCGGGCGTGAGGCTCATCGGACGCAGGAACAGGATGTCGCCGATCAGGCCCTGATCGATGTATTCCTTGGCCCGCATGGACATCTCGAAATGGCGCGTTTGCTTGGCAATCGTGAGCTGGACGTGGTTGCGGCGGCAGGCTTCGATGATCGCGTCGCACTCGGCGACGTTGAGCGCCATCGGTTTCTCGAGGTAAACGTGCTTGCCGGCGTCGGCCGCTGCCGTGGCGAGGGCGAGATGCGTGGAATGGGGCGTCGCAATGACCACGACGTTCACGTCCTTTCGGCTCAGCAGCGCCTCCGCGGTTGGCTCCATGGCTACGCCGAATTCGGCCGCCAAGGCAGGAGCACGGGAACCAAGGGCGATGGCCACCAAGCGCCCGCCCTTGCTCTGCGTGGTCAACGCGTCGCCGTAGACGCGCGCCAT
>SXSC01000149.1 GCA_005792355.1 Opitutaceae bacterium | reverse complement strand
CGAGCACGAGTTCGGCCTGGCCCTTGCGCGTCATCGCATGGGCCTCATCGCAAAACCCCCCCGACGCCGGGGTGCCCGGGATCCGCAGCAAAGCGCCCGGGATGTCGCCGGCGAAGATCGCCATCGCGGTCACCGTCACCATGCATGCAATCGCGGGCACGGGCGGCAGATGAAACGTGATCGGCACGAGGAGCGCCACCGCCATGGTGGCGGTCAGGCCGGGGATCGCCCCCACGCAAAGTCCGAACAGCGCCGAGGCCAGCACGACCCCGAGCACGTAGGGATCGAACACGATCCGGAAGGCTTCGAGCACGTGCGTCATCACCAGGCCATCCCTTCAAACCAGCCCCACGGCAACGGCACGCGCAGCAGGGTGTAGAATGCCACGTGGATCCCCAGCGTCACCGCCACCGCCAGCGGCGCGATCCACCGCCGGTTCACGCCGAAGGCGAGGAAGAGGCTCGCGAGGAAAACAGAACCCGCGAGAAAGAACCCGACCGTCTCCGCCGCGAGGGCGTAAAAAACGAGCGCGCCAACCACGAGCACGCCGTTGAACGCGAGCCGCGGTGATGCCGGCGTTTCCTCCGCGTCCAACCTCGGCCCACCGCGTTGCACCCACCCGCCCCAGATGAGGACGGTGCCACAGAGCGATAGGCCGACGCCGATCAGCAGGGGAAACGCGCCGGGTCCAATCCCCGCGCCCGGCGTCGACGGAAACGTCAGGGCGTAGAGCGCAATGCCGGCCCCGGCCAAGAACACCAGAAGCCCCGCGATCCGGTCGTTTAGTTGCATGGAGTCAGAAGGTGGGCCGTGCGCTCCGCGCGCGGCTCCGGCTTGGATTGTTGTAGGAGCGGCTTTACGCCGCGCTGCATTCGCAACGACGATCCATCGCGGGGTAAACCCGCTCCTACATTGGCCGGCGTTGGTGTTGGACGCATGGGTGGTGGAGACGTCTTGTTCAAATACCTCGCGGCTTGTTCCAAGGCTCTCTATTTCGCCAACCCCACCGCTTTCATCACCGTGCCCATCTTCACATCCTCCCGGGCCATGAACGCCCCGAACTCGGCCGGCCCCGCCCAGCGCATCCCGAAGCCGCGCTGCACCATGAAGGTCTCGAATTCCTTGCTCTCGTACGCCTTTTTCACCGCGGCCTGCAGTCGCGCCTCGATCGCCTTCGGCAGGTTGCGCGGCGCGCCGATCCCGCGCCAGGCCCCCATGCTCCAGGCCGTGCCGGTCGCCTGCACCCCCGTCGGCACCGCTGGATAGAGCGGGGAAGGCTTCTCGTCGAAAATCACCACGCTCCGCACCTTGCCCGCGTCGATCAGCGAACGGCCTTCGGGGTGGGAACCCGGCACCAGATCGACGCCGCCGGCCACGAGATCGAGCAACCCCGCGGCGTTGCTCGCGCTGGGGATCCACACCACCGCGTCGGGCGCGATCTTCTGCTCCTGCAACAAGCCATACAGCGCCACGTGCCAGATGCCGCCCTGCGCCGTCCCGGACGCCTTGAGCTTTCCCGGCTTCGCGCGGATCGCGTTCAGGATGTCGCCGAGACTGTGATACGGTGAATCGGCCCGGACCTGAATCGCCGTGGGATCGAGGTTGATCATTCCCAGCGGAGTGAACGATGCCCCGGTGAGCGGCGTGAGTTTCTGGTGGTGCATCATCACAATCTCGACCGTCAGGATGCCGAGCGTGTAGCCGTCGGGCCGCGCATTCGCGATCGCGCTGTGTCCCACCACGCCGCTGCCGCCGGTGCGATTGACCACGTTCACCGGCCGGCCCAAGTCGCGTTCCAGGAGCGAGGCGATGACGCGCCCGACCGCATCCGTGCCGCCGCCCGCGCCCCAAGGCACGATGAAGGTAATCGGACGCACGGGATAATCGGCGGCCCCGGCCAGGGTAACCAGCAACAGCGAGACGAGGACGACGAGGGGGTGGCGTGTCATGACGGCTGCGAGTGTGCCGGCCCTTTGGCCGCAGTCTACTCTTTTGGTGACGCCTCCTCTCTCAAGAGACAGCCACTGCTCGGAGGGGTTGGAGGGCGTAGCCAAGTTTTGCCGCCAGCTTGCGCGGACGCGCCACCAATGACACCACACACGGCCTTCGGAATCAGACCGAAAGACGGGCTTGGAAAAACACCAGCATAGCGACGATGGATCGCCTGCCTCGCGGAAAGAACCGCTCTCCTGCATGCACGATCCGAGTCCGCGCGCATCCTGTTTCTTTCTGTCACGGCCAAAATCCGGTTTTGGGGCGGCGACTGGTAGGTAACACGACTCCCTTTGCGAGGGCGGGGACTGGCGGAGCCTGCAAGGTGGGGGCGTGCTGAATCGACGACCTCCCGGAAGAGGTAACGGATTGTTGACCAGTTGCCTGGCGCGAACGTGAAATCCGTGGTGATGTGACTTTGCTCATACTACTAACTCCACCCGCATGACACTCCTCGGCACCATCGCCCGGCTGCAAATCCAACGCTCAAGCCTGACCATCGGCACGGGTCCAACGCGCTACTTTGACCCCGCCGCGCTGCTCGTGGTGGAAGAGTTGTTCCTTACGCCCGGCGGTGCGTGGGCGCCCGCGCGGGACGGCAGCTGCATCGTGGATGTGCATAATGCGATGCACCCATTTACGCGAAGCCGGGGCGAGAACACCCTCTGCGTCGGCTTCTCCCGCCACTACGACACCATGCGCGCCCGCTTCGGGAATTCCTTCACCTTCGGTTGCGCCGCCGAGAACATCATCGTCGAGGGCACCGCGCCGAGCGTCACGCTGGACGAGGTTGCCAACGGCATCGCGATCGAGACCGCCGATGGCATCGCCACCCTCACGAACGTGATCGTGGCCACGCCCTGCATGCCGTTCGCCAAGTTCGCGCTGCGCGATCCCCACGCCTCCACCGAAGCGGTCAAATCCGCGATCCAGTTCATCGACCAGGGCATCCGAGGCTACTACTGCGCATTCGCCGGTCCCAAGACCGTCATCATCCGCCCCGGTGCCAAGGTATTCGCTGTCTGATCCAATCTTAGTCGACGACTTTCTGCTATCATACACAGCGTCGCAATAAATTGGACATCGCTTCGGAGGGCTACGCTTTGTCACAGCCGTTTTTCAGAGCGGATTTTCGACGCCGACAACGCCCATTCGGCGGTCGATCCAAACGGGTCAAGTCGACCGAAGGACCGGCAAACCCAGTGAGTGGAAGGAAACTGGATTCTGAGGCCGTTGGACCGGGAGGAGTCGGATCGTCGCGACGTTCTCACTTCCGGCTTGTCGTGGGAGGGTGCGATGGTGTCGAAATGAGGCGTGCCCAACATCGCCGGTCCGGCCCAGGCAGAAGCGCGCAGGTCGGTGCGCGGGATTTTCCACCAGCTTGGGCCCGGCGCGATCATGGCCTCGCTGACCATCGGCAGCGGCGAACTGGTCTTCTCCTCGCGGGCCGGGGCGCTCTTTGGCTACCAGGTTCTCGGGCTCTTCGTGCTCGTGCTGACATTGAAGTGGGCTCTGGTCTTCGCTAGCGCCACCCATTGGGTGAACACGGAACGGCATCCGTTCCAGCGCTGGGTGGATCTTCCGGGACCACGGGGCTGGCTTCCACTGACCTTCTTCCTCCTCGCGATGATCTCGTTCCCCGTCTGGGTCAGCTTTCATGCCGGAACCATCGGGACGTTGCTCGCGAGCCTCACGAACACCACCGGAGCGCTCCGCGGAACCGGAGCCCTGGGGTGGGCGGTGGTCACCCTGCTCCTCACGATGATCCTCTCCGCGACGGGCACCTATGCGCGGCAGGAGAAGCTCCAAACCGGCATCGTGGCGTTGATGCTCGTCACCGTCCTGGTCTCCCTGGTCCTCCTGAAGCCGGACGTCGCTGCGCTGCTCGGGGGATTGCTCCATCTCGGTCCCATGCACTATCCGGAATGGGCCGCGACCATGACCGAGTTTGCGGATCGGCCGGTCTGGGTGGAGGTCGCCACCTACGCCGGCGTGCTGGGGGGCGGCGGCTACGACTACCTCGCCTATGTCACGTGGCTCCGCGAAAAACATCGGGACACGCAGGCGCGGCGTAGCGCGGACCCGTGCGCCTGCAGGGAACTCAGGCGGATCATCCTCCTCGACTGCTCCCTCAGCTTCGTGGCGGTGCTGATCTTCAGCGTAGTCTTCGTGGCTTGTGGCCACATCGTGCTCGGTTCGCAGCACCGCGTCCCGGGCGGCGCCGATTTGCTGACGCTGCAGGCGCAGTTCGTCGGCGCCGGAGGAGCGTGGCTGACCCCGCTCTATTTCGCGGGAGCGCTGCTCGCCATGGGCGGAACGCTCTACGGGACGATCGAAGTCGCCCCGACCATCCTGCGGGAGATGGTGGCGGCCTTTGGATGGCAGCGGCTCTCTGCTGACGAGCCACGCGTTCGCGCCTGGGCGGTCCGCTGGTGCAGCTTCATGGGGCTGGGGCTTCTCCTCGCAACCCTCGCGCAGCGTTGGTTCAATCCCTCGGCTGCGCCGGTCCGCTTCGTAGTGCTGCTGACCCCGGCCAACCTCTTCACCGGCGTCCTGGCCTGCGGGATCATCAGTCTCCTCAACCTTTGGGTCGAGTGGCGCTTTGTGGCCCGTGGCGAACGGCTCAACCTCCCACTCCTCGCACTCAACGCCGCCGGCGCAACCCTCTTCCTCGGGCTTGGCATCAAGGGTTCCATCGACTTCAGCGGATGGGTCGGCCCTGCCATTCTCACCGGGACGATCGGATTCGGAATCGGGGCCGCATCCCTTCTGGGGCGCGCGCGCCGCCGCTGAGCCGGAAACCGTTCCTGCCGGCGAGCAACCACAGACCGATCCGCCCAGCCGGTCGCTTGTGCGATTGGATGTCTCGTACGAGACAGCCGATCGCACTGAACCGTGAGGCCCCGGATCTGGCCCGGCGGTGGCCCGGCCCAGGCCGGAGGGCTCACTCGTCATGACGACGGCAGCCCGACCACGCCCATCTTCATTGCCACATCCCGGAGCGCGGAGGCGACTTCCGCGGGCAGGTCTATGCCCTCCTGCACCGCCCGCGCGTGCCTCTCCCATTCCAGTTCTCCCGGCACGTAAATCCTCCCGGCTCCCGCCGCTTTCGGCAGGGCGCGGATCTCCCGGATCATCGCGCCCACCTTGTCCTGGAATGCGCTCCCGGTCGGCATCGCTGCCACATTCACTGCGATGAACGCGGCCGAATGGTCGGTGGGCACGGACGAATCGGAAAAGGACCAACTGGCCAGGGTCCGCACCACACCCGCCCCCGCGAGGATGGAGGTGAGCGTCTCGATCATGAAGGCGAAGCCGTAGCCCTTGTGGGCGGCCATCGGCGTCAGGGCGCCGCGGTGCGGAAAGGCGGTGAACACGGTCGGATCGGTGGTCGGAGCGCCGTTGCCGTCCACCACCCAGCCTTCGGGAATCGGTTCCCCGCGGGCCGCGGCGAGGAACACCTTTCCCCCGGCCACCGTGCTGGTGGCAATGTCGAGCACGACCGGCGGCTCATCGCCGGCCGGAGCCGCGAACGCGAAGGGATTGCTTCCCATCACCGGCCCGGCGGCCCCCGGCGCGGTCACCGTGGGAGTGTCATTGGCCATGGCGATCCCGATCATCCCGTCTCGCGCCGCCATCACGGCGTAGCAACCGGCTGCGCCGAAGTGACAGGTGTTGCGGAGTCCGGCGTAACCGATCCCGCAGGCCCGCGCCTTTTGCATCGCCGTCCGCATGGCGAACGCCCCGCCCACCATTCCGAGGGCCGCGTCTCCATCGACGAGTGCCCAGGCGGGACCGTCCGCGGTGACGCGAGGTTGTCCAGTCGCGCGAATGCCTCCTGCTTGGATTCGCTGCAGGTAACCGCCCAGATTCCTCACGCCATGCGTGAAAACGCCCCAGGCATCGGCCAGAACCAGGATTCTTGCGGTCGTGAGCGCGCCGGCCTCGTCTACTCCTGCCCGCCGCAACACCTCGCTGCAAAAGCCTTCCAGCTGTCCGATTGCGATCTTCACCCGATCAGCTCCCGGTTCACGCAATACTTCGGCGCCTCGCCGCGAAGGACGCGCGCAACCTCCCGGGCGGCCTTCGTCCGTATCTCCACCACGCCAGCCTCCGAATAGAACGCAGTGTGCGGCGTGATCACCAGATTGACCACCGGATCCTCCTGCCGCCAGAGCTGGATGAGCGGGTCACTCGCGGTCGGAGGCTCCTGCGGGAGCACATCAATGCCGGCTCCCGCCAGACGCCCGGCTCCGAGGGCCTCCGCCAGCGCCGCCGTGTCCACGACCGCACCCCGGGCCGTGTTGACGAGCAGCGCGGTCGGCTTCATTTTCGAAAGCGCACGGGCGTCGATCAGATGGCGGGTTTCCCCGGTCAATGGCGTGTGCAGCGATACGACATCGCTCTCGGCCAGCAGGGTGTCGAGATCGACCATTGGCACCCCGAAGCTCTTCTCCAGTCCCGGCCGGAGGTACGGGTCATACGCGATCACCCGCATCCGCATGGCCTTTGCCCGCATGGCCGTGGCGGCGCCGATGCGGCCCAGCCCGACGATTCCCATGGTGGCGCCGGCCAGGCGCGGGACGGGCTCCACGGAATGACAGTCCCACGGTTGCAGCGTCCGCCGCAGCTGCCGCTCGGTGCGCGCCAGACCCCGACTGCACGCCAGGGTCAGAAGGATCGCATGATCGGCGACCTCATCGACACCATAGTCGGGCACATTGCAGACCGGGATTCCCCGCGCGGTCGCAGCCTCGAGATCGACGTTGTCGTAGCCCACGCCGCCCCGGACGATGACGCGGCATCGCTGGAGTCCCGCGATCACATCCGCGGGAAGGGTGATCTCATGGAAGATGATCAAGGCGTCGGCGTCATCGACGCGCCCTTTCAACTCGTGGTGGCCCCGGGCTAGGAGGCAGTCCACGCGAGCGAGGCCGGCAAGTTCACGCACCTCGATTTCGGCCGGGGGCGCGAGGTGATCGGTGACGTAGACTTGAAACATGGCAGCACCTTAGCCACGGGCAGCACGTTGGGAAGAAAATGCTGGCCGCCTTCCGGGCCAGGGTTCAATCGATTCGCCACCGTAATTGCAGACCGCAGGGAGCCGACATTTTCCATGGGCGCAGGAGAGGAGCCGCCGAAGGGCACCGGCTCGTTGCCGGGAACGGTGCGCCGACGGCCACGGCTCGGAGGTGTACTCAATTCCTACTACCGTGTTGCGGCGCGAGGGCTTCGAGGTCTTGGACGGGATGGGATGTACCTTCCGCTACCTCGAGCCATGTGCCCGCCATGTGTCGACCCTCCTTATTGACCCTTGTGAAGCTCGGCCTGCTTTGCCGGAAGTGTCCACACCGTCAGTCCAGTCAGGTCGCGCGGCAGCGATTTCCGCCCCAAGCTGAGGCCGTAGGCGAGCGCCATGAAGAAACCGTTCACCACCGCGGTGGTCCAGTAGCTGTGCAGGCCCAGCTTCCAGCTGTTGGGCAGTGCGCCCACGGCTCCCAGCCCCAGGTAAAGGTTGAACGCGACCGCCGGGACCAGGGCGATATTGACCGACTTTCCCTCGACCCGCGGAACGAAGAACCCCAACATATAGAGCCCCATCAAACACCCGCCAAAGACGCTGGCCACTGTCAGGCTGACATCGTTCATGCTCTCTTTCTCGAGCCGGGAGAAGAGGAGGGCACCGAGGGTCATGGCCAGAATCGCCGCGGCCGTGGCAACCCGCGCCGCGTTCAGATAGAAACGGTCGCTGCGACCGGGCGCGAGGTACGGTCGCACCAAATCCACGATGGTCACGGTGGCGATGGAGTTCACGCCGGAATCGAGCGAACTCATGGCGGCCGCGAGCACTGCGGCCACGACGATGCCGGCCAACCCGGGTGGGATGTGGGCGAAAACGAAATACGGCAGCACCTGATCGGGCTGCAGCTTCGCGATGGTCGGATCGGGAAACTCGCGATAAAAAACAAACAGCGCGGTGCCGATGAAAAAGAACATCGTCCACATTGGGACGGCGATGGCCGCAAAGATCGCCGTGGCCTTGCGGGCCTCGCGCAGCGAGCCAGCCGACACATAACGCTGCACCATCGTCTGCTCCCCGGCGAAGACCGTCAGCCAGTTCACGATGCCGAGAATCGCCACCGTGTAGAAGGTCCGCTCATGGGGACTCCACGCAAAGCTGCCCAGGCTGAACTTGTGGTGGGCGCCGCCGACCCGAATGACCTGCGCCAGGCCGCCCGGCAATTCGGCGGTCACAAACCCCAGGCAGAGCACGCCGCCCACCAGCATGATGACCGCCTGCACGACGCCGGCCCAGAACACGGTCTCCATGCCTCCCACAATCGCGTAGAGCGCCACAAAGAACCCGCAGCCCACAATCACGGCGTCGAGCGGAGCCCCCGTCAGGAACTCCATCGGTAGCGCCACGAGAAACAGTATCATGGCCAGCCGAATCTGCTGGAGCATGATAAAGCTGACCGCCCCGTAAAGCCGCGCCCCCGGGCCAAACCGATCCATGAGGTACTCGAAGGCGGAGGTCCGACCGGCGCGACGAAAGAAGGGAATGAACACCACGATGGCCAGTACCGTGACCAAGGGCACCATCAGGTTGACGGTGAGTTGCCGCCAATCGAGCACGTAGGCCGCCGCCGGCAGGGCCAAAAACGTGGCCGAGCTCACGATGGTCGCGAGCATGGACAAGGCCACCGCCCACCCCGGAAAGCTGCGACGCCCGACAAAGTAATTTTCGGAGTTCTTGCTGCGTCGCGAGCAATAGAGCCCGATCACGATCATCGCGACGAGATAGCTGGCAACCGCGACGATATCCAGTGGACGACTGGTGATGATCATAGGAGGAGATTCGCTCGCGCGGTGATCTCGCACCACGATTCAGAGCCGCAACCCCCCGGAGGGGAAGTCCGACCTGGTGGATGCCAGAGGTTGGACTTCACGATTGCCGGGCTCCGTCGACTAGTGGCGACCGTATTCATGGATTGCCTCGTACAAGGCCACGATATTGGCGGTTGAGCTGATGGGTTGGAGGTTGTGACATGGAGCGCAAATCCAGCGTGCGGGGCGGTAGATTTCGACGCTGGCGCGCACCTCGCAGACCACGTCGTCCACCGTGCCAAACGGCAGGGTCTGCTGGTTGTCGATCGACCCATGGAAAATGAGGTGCCGGCCGAAATCGGCGACGAGTTTCTCCCGCTCCATGCCCGGACAACGCCACTGAACCGGGTTGAGGATTTCGATGCCGACCCGGTCAATTAGGTCGGGCAAGAACACCCGCGCCGCGCCGTCGGTATGATACATCACGTGCACACCGTATGATCGGGCCAGATCGGCCAGCTTGATCTGGTTCGCCAGCAAGAACCGGCGGTACATTGGCAAGCTCATGAGCGGCCCGGTCTGGGCTCCGAGATCCTCGGCCACGTAGGTCGTGTCGATCCGCCCGCGGCCGGCTTCGAAGAGGCGGCGGTGGTGCTCGTGGTAGAAGTCGAAGAGGTGCCCCAGAATGGCGTCGGCGATTTCCGGCCGCAGCACCAGGTCTTCGAGCGACGCTTCCAGCCCGCGCAGATAGCAGTACAGGAGGAAAGGCTCGTAGCAGCCCGCGTGGATGGGCCGGTAGCCGTCGTCCGCATCGAGTGTTCGGGTGACGACCGAGTAGTCGAAATCGTCGCAGGACGGCCAGCGATGGGCGTCAACCTCCGCCACGCTGGTTGCATGCGCCAGCGGTTGATGCTCCGGTTCCAGGTACACGCCAGATCCGTATGAGATCTCACGATAGACGATACCCCACATGTCAGCCTCGGCCGGCAAGCCGGGCGGACGGTTCCAAACTGGTTCGACCTTGCGGCGGGCATCGATGTGCAGCTTGCGGTACAGCGCTTCGCCATCCGCGCAGCCCAAGTCGCGGCACAGCCGGTCGGTCACTTCGCCGGTGGCTTGATAGTCGGTGGGAATGCGATCCGGGGTCTTGCGGTCCAGCAAGGCCAGCCAGCGTTGGCGCGGGGTCATCGCCATGGGCATCAGCTTTCGACCGCGAACTTCGGCTTGGTCGGTTGCCACCGGCCGCCCGTGAAGTCGGGACATTTCACCGGCGCACTGCCGGCCGCAATGGACTGCTCCGAGAGAGGAAAGATCACGCTCATCGTCACCGAGTCGTAGACGTCGATCAGCGTTTGCGTTATGGCCCGGACCGAGCGGACGAATTCCCGCAGTTCGACTCCGTCGGTACCGCCGTGCGCGCCAGTCCCGGGCACCGCCGCCGCGTCCCGCCACCATCCGTGGTCGTATTTGGCTTGGTACGGTGCGAACGGCTCCCAGTTTTCGGCCTTCTCGGCTGAGTCGGCTATGAATACGGCGTCGCGCTGCTCATTGTACAGTCCGCGGGTGCCCTGGATCTGCCAGCGATTGTCGTAGGGGCGCGGCAATTGCATGTCCATCGCGATGACAATCGTGTTGCCCCGGACGGTCTTGACCATCGTGGTGACGATGTCGCCCTGTTGATAGGGCAGCTTGGCGGGAGCGTGGTCCTTGCCGTACTTCCGTTCGAGTTGATCTTTGATTCCCAGCGAGCGCGAGGCCATCGAGACCACGGTGTCGAAGCGGTCGCCACAATTGATGTCCATCCAGCTCAGCACCGGCCCGAGACTGTGCGTGGGGTATTGATCGGCGTTGCGCCGCAGCAGGTGGTCACCGCTCCAGCGCGGCTGGCCCTGGGCGTCGAAGTACCAATAGACGCAGTTGTGCGAATGGGCGCAGTGGCAATGGACAATCTCGCCGAAGAGCCCCGCGCGAATCATCTTCAACACGGCGAGGTTGTCCCGGCGGAAGCTCCAGTTTTCGAGCATCATGCAGGGGACGCCGGTGGTTTCGGAGGTTCTCACCAGCTCCCAACATTCGTCGACAGTGATGGCACAAGGCACTTCGACGCCCACGTACTTGCCCGCCTTCATCGCGGAGACGGCCATGGGGGCATGCCATTCCCACGGAGTGGCCAGAATCACGGCGTCGAGATCGCCGCGGTTCATCAGGCGCTGAAAATCCTCGGTGCCCTTGGAGTAGACTTCCGGAGCCTTTCGGCCAGAGCGGGCGACCAGCTGTTGCGCTTTCACGGCCGCCGCAGGATCGAGGTCGCAAACGGCGGGTACCTCGACGCCTTCCATGCGGAGCAAAATTCCCAGCAAACTCGTGCCCCGCCGACCCACGCCGACACAGCCGATGCGCACCGGCTTCGGGTCGCTGGCCAGGCCCTGGCCCATGGCGACCGGCGCGAGCAACGTGCCCGCGACCGTTGCCGTCCCGGCTTTGAGAAAATCCCGCCGTTGGATGGTGGATTTATGGATCATGGCGACTCCTGAAAAACCGACTGCTGGAAGCAAACTGGATTCTGCTGGAGTTGGCGAGGTCGGCCGCCACGGCGACCACATCGAGGGTCCGGAGGTTGAGTTCCGTCACGGGGTCGCGGCCAGGTTGGTCCGCCGCAGTTGGTCCACGTCGGCGAGCGCCACCCGGATCGATTCCACCGTCTTCATGTCGCGCGAATAGATGACGAGGAGGTGTCCGGCCTGTTCGATGACGTGGGGGTATTGGAAGCCCGCCGCCTTGCGCTCCCCGATGCGGGGCCGGAGATCCTGCGGCGCCGTCGGCACCGGCAGCCGCACCAGGCGGGTGTAGGTCAGGCCGTCCTCCGACACCGCAAGGCACAACGGCAGGCGCTGCTGGGGCGCCGGGTTGGCATTGGAAACCAACACGTAGTAGCCCCGCGAGGTGCGCAGCGGGAAGAACTTCGAGGTGGCGTCGGGGAAGTTGGTCTTCGCCGGCGTGGTCCAGCTCCGTCCGTTGTCGGCGGATACAGCCCGGTACAGCCGCTTCGAACCGCCGTTGTCGCGGAAGAGTCCGATGACCCGGCCGTCGGGCAGCGCCGAAAGCACCGGTTCGTCCGCGCGAAAATTGCTGCCGGGCGGCATGGTGAGAGGAATGTTATTCCAGTCGTGCGCCGCTTTCACCCCGCCGATCAGCATCGAAACCTTCAGGTCATGGTCGCGTCGCACCATGGCCCACGTGCCGTCCGGCAGCAGCGTCGGCGGGAAGTTGTTGATCGTATCCCGCGCCAGCACCCCGCGGGGCTGCCAGGTGCCGGTCGCCTTGTCCCAGGCATAGGCGCGCAGTTCCAGGCTCGGACCGAAGAGCTTCTTTTTGCCCGTGGCGTCGTAGGATTCGTCATGGCTGGCCAGGGCCAGCAACTCGCCGGCACGGGCCCAGAAGCCCCGGGCGATGTAGCGGAAGTCCTTGTCCGGCGAGGGACCGACGATCGGCTTGGCCTCGGTCCAGGTGAGGCCGTCGAAGCTGGTGGCATACTGCACATGCTGCTCGGGATAGTCCTCCTGGCGCAGGCCGTGGCTCCACATCGCCCAGTAGCGACCTTCGAACCAAGCCAGGTAATTGTGATTGCGAAACACCCAGGGAGCGTTGCCGTGCGAGACGATGGCGTGCTCGCCCGGCAGGATCGCCAGCGTGCCAAAATTGATCTTGCCGGGATCACCGCCCGTGCCTGGCAGGTCGAGCATGGGTGGTAGTTCCGTCGCGGCGAAAACGGCCCCGGCCAGGAGAGATCCCCCCAGTACGGCGTTGGGAATGAACCGAAGGATACGATTAGTGGACATTGGTGGAATCGGAGGCGAGGGCGGGAGTTGACGGTGCCACGGCGATTTCCCGCGACGGTGGGTTCGCGTTGCCGCGGCTGGACCGCAAGCACCGCCATAGTGCCCCTAACCCTTCTCCCCGGGTAAGGGTCTCGTCCAGCCCGGCGGCAAGTTCCACTTCTGGCAGCAGCGCCGCAAACTCCGTGCGGCGCACCGGCGCTTCGTCCCGGGCGCAAGCGAGGGCGATCCTGCGCGCAACCGCGTTCGGCTCAGCCGGCGCGCCGCAGCGGAGCGCGGCCAGCCACTCCCGGGCGGTGCCACCATCGAGCGGCGCCGCCAGCCGGGCGTCGAAGTCCGGGAAAAAGCCCCAGCCGGAGAAATACTGCGCCGCCGCCGCCATCTCATCGCCCGGGGCCGAATCGAGGTCGTTGAAAAACGCGAGCGTGATCCCGCGGGCTGCCAGTGTCTGCCGCAGCCGATCGCCATCGATGGCCGCAGGAGCCTGCTCGTGCTGCAACGCCTGCAACGCCGCATACGCGGCGGCTTCGGCGATGTGCATCCAAGTCGCCTCAAGGCGGACCGTGTTCCACGCCACATGCGTGGCACTGAGGCTTACCGGCACCAGCAGGTTGTCCACGCCGGTCGGCAGCAAGGCGCGGAACGGCACCTGGCCAGGGAAGGTCTCCTGGTGCAGCATGATCTTACCCTCCTCGAGGCTACCCGCGACGCGTCGGGGCGTGCAGGCGTGTGAGTCCACATACCATTCGGTGAAAGCGATGCTGTCGCGGTGGAGGGGCGGCCGGCCGAGGCCGGGTGTGAGCATCGTGTCGGCCTGGGTCAGCAGGGTGCGCCCAACGAGTCGACGTCCCTCGCGGAGATAGATTTCATGGGGCCGATGATGATGGTCGGAAAACTCATCGCGCGCCAAGCCGTATTCGAGCCAGCGGCGACGCTCCGCCTCCGGCACGGATCGATCGTGTTGCCGGAACCAAAGCAGGGCCAGCGCGGTTTCCCAATGGAGATCCATCACCCGGCAGCGGGTCGACCAGTCGCCTTCGACATAGGCGTTGTGAGGTCCAAGCAACTGCGGCCGGTTCAGCCCCAGTTTGCCGTTGGGAATCGCCTCAATCTCCGCCCCAAATTCGAGTTCACGCAATCGGACGGGATCGTAATTCCCGGGCGGCTGGATCGGCACGCGCCGGGCCGGGTCGCTCGTGAGAATGACGCGGTAATTCATCGCCTGAACGTTCCCGTCGCCTTCGCCGGTGCTTTCGGGCCGCCGCACCTGAAAGCCGGGAAAATATCGCAACTGCAGCGCCGCCTGGTCCGCTGCCGTCCGCGCCATGCCCGCGTTCGGTGCCTCCTCCGCCGGCTGCATAAAGACGACTCCTGCATGGGCCTCGCCGTACTCTGCCCGCGCCTCGCGGCCGACGCGGTAGGGAATACCCGCCAGTGGTAGAGTGTCCGCTTCGTAGGAGCACTCGGCAAAGATCGGCCCGCTGGCCCGAAAACATTCCGACCCATCCATGGACGCAAAAGTAATGCCCACAATCCGCGGTCCCACCCGCTCGACCGCCGCCGGATAGTGCGACAACACCACGGTGATTCGCTCTTCCCGGGCCACCAACGCCGTCAGAACTTGCTCCGCCACGTGGGGCTCGAACTTGCCATTGGTATGACCGGTTGCGCCCGGGAGGGCGTCGCTGTATTGCGGCGAAGCCAGGCCATACGTGTCGTGGTAGTACGCAAAGATCGCCTGGCGGACTTCGTCGTAGATGGGCGACCGCTTGCGCTCGTAGCGTGAATCCCACACGCCGAGGCCGTTGGCCAGCATCCCGCCGAGATGCGGCGTGTGGTTGACGAGCAGCACGCGGGCGCCTTCGCGGGCGGCCCGGACCGCAAACACGATGCCGGCGGGAGTCCCGCCGATTACCACAACGTCGTAGTCCGCGTCGGACGGGGACCGGTCCGAAATTGAAGAGATGGCGGCAGGCATGAAGGGTCAGGGTGCGAGTGAAGGCAACGCAAGCGAACCGCGGCGGCCGTTCACGGAAGCCCGGGCTCCCATTCCGTGGCGGCGATGAATCGCTCCGTGTGGGCGCCGTCGTTGTAGTAATACACCGTGAGGATGCGCCCGTCGGCCCGTTGGAAAGATCGGGGATAGCCGAGATCGTGCGTGACGGCGTCGGCCCGCAGGACGATTTCTTCGCCCCACGTGGCCCCCTGGTCCTGGCTGAGACGGGCGCGGATGCCGCGGGGCGCTGAACGGTAGCCGTAGATGAGGCAGAGGCGACCGTCGCGCAGCCGCAGCAAGTCGGGCGGATTACCCGACTTGAACCCGGTATCCGGCGCCGGACGGTTGCAGTAGTCCCAGCTCTTGCCGCGGTCGCGCGAGATCCAGGCGTCGATCCACGCGGGCCGGTCGCCCTGCTTGACGCGTACGGTGGTGAGGAACGTCTTTTCATCGAGCGCGACCGTCGATGGCATGATCACGAAATCCTCCGGCTCGGGGCCGATGTAGGCCTGGCGCTCCCACGTAACACCCCCGTCCGTGGTGCGCGCGCAGAACGGCCGGCCTTCCTTGCCGTTTGCCTTCCGCGCGGTGAGAAAGACCGTCATCTCGCGGTCGCCGTGCACGAGGTAGTCTGTGCGGGCCTCGATTCCGGGTGTGCCCAAGTCTGGAAAGGCAAAGGGGCCGGACCAAAGGTGGCCCTTGTCGTAAGAATAGTAGAAGAATGGGCGGCCACTCGCGTGAAAACGCAGTGTCAGCGCAAAGCCGGGGCGAAGAAAGTCGATGGGCTCGGCGAGTGGCTTTAGCTTCTTCATCGCCTCTTCGACGCCGGGCACGGTCGGCGGCATTTCGATATGCCACGTGGCGCCACCATCCAGACTGCGCGCGAACGCCGCTTGCGCCGGCCGGGCGTCGTCGATCTGATGCCGCTGCACATCCCGTATCTTGTGCCATCCCGCGGTGAAACCCACGAGAAGTTCATCGCCCCACGCCCACGCGCCGTTGTTGGCGGGCCAGCCGGCAAAGCGCCCCGGCTCGCGCCAGACGATTTGGTGGCGCACCACCCGCGGACCGGGCAGTGCCTCGACCCGGGCGATGAAGTGGTTGATCGCCGTGGCGACCTCCCCGGCGAAGGGCGGTGCCGTCACCTGGTGCCCCGCGCCGGCGATCCAGGCGAGTTCCACGTTGGGCTTGTCCGGCAGCAGCAACGCCGCGCGTCCGGGCCGTTGCGGCCGACCGCGATCGCCAAACACGGCAAGCAACGGATAGGTCGTGTCGCGCATGATCGCCTCCCCTTCCGTCCAGGCCCGCCACATCCGCGTGAGGGAGGCATACTCCTCCGCCGTCCAGCGGTGGGAAAGGTAGCGGGCCTCGCGCTGGCGGCGCGCCTCGACGTTTTGCGCCTCCGTCCGGGGGGGGTGACCAGCAAACGCCAGCTCCGGCACCCGGGAGTGAACCCAACCCTCGAGCGCGATGACCCCGCGCAGGCCGGCCGGCTTGCGCCCCGCGATCGCGATCGCCGTCATCCCGCCCAGGCTGTGGCCACCGACGTACCAGCCAGCCAGCCCGAGGTGCCGCGCGACTTCGATCGCATCCTCCGCGTAGTGTGCAATCGAGGCCTGCGCCGGCGTCGGCGGTGGCCAGCTTCGGCCCTGGCCACGGGTCTCGATCACCACCAGGTGAAACGTCCGATCAATCCGTGCCAGAAATTCCTCGGTGAAGTACTGCGCGCGATCGCCGTTGGTCTCGGGAATCAGGATGAGAGTGGGCCCGGTCCCAGGTCGCACGTAATAGGCGAGCAGGGCGCCGTCGCGCAGCACGAGGGCCTGGGTCGTGAATTCCGGGCGCTCCACCGCTGTCTTCGGCTCCACCGGGAACGGCTCCGGCGCGGCCGGCGCGCCCGCCGGAACCGCGCCCGCCGCGCTCAAGCCGAGCACGATGCTCGCCAGCAAGCCGATGTGCCCCCGCCCCAGCCTGGGGCGAAGACAGGGGCGCCGCGCGGGAAATGCCGGCTTCCTCCGCATCAGAACCGGCCGGAGATGCCGACGTTGGCGCGGGCACCGTAGCTGTCGGCGATGCGCACGCGTTCGCGGTTCGTGCCGGTGTACCAGACGGGCCAGGAATCGCCGAGGTTGATCAAGTCGACGAAGAACGCGAGCTTCGGGCGGTATTGGTACTGGAAACTGACATCGACCGTGGTTTTCGGCCGGAAGCGCAGTTGCTGGTCGATGTTGTTGTTGCGCGTGCGCAGGAAGTCGCCGGTGTAGTTATAGCTGACGCGCGACGTGAAATCGCGCCAGCGGTAGGTGACGCCGGCATTGGCGGTCACCGGCACGAAGCCGTCGAGCTCGCTGACGCCGTTGTTGTATTTCCCTTCGGTTTTCAACTTCGTGTAGTTGGCAAACAGCGCGAGCCCGTTAAACGGCTTCGGCAGCATCGCGAGGTTCTGGTTGTAGTTGAGCTCGAGGCCCCGGACCGTGGCCGCGCCGACGTTGTAGGCCGTATTGAGATCGAACAACGCATACTGGCCATTGAAGCCGTTGTCCGCGCCGGTCCCAATCTGGGTCAAGCCGCGGGAGATGAAATCGGTGATATCCTTGTGGAACCAGCCCACCGAGAAGAGACCGGCCGGCTCGAAATAGTACTCCAGGGACAGATCGATATTCTTCGAGAATTGCGGCTTCAGGTCCGAATTGTTCTGGGTCACGGTGCCGTAGGCGCCGGAGTAGCTGACCGAGGTCGTCGGATAGAGATCCGTCATGTTGGGCCGGGCCATGCTGGTCGAGAAGCTGGCGCGACCGACGAGTGACTTCAGCACATCGTAGCGGCAGTGGATGCTCGGGAAGTAATCCTGGTATTCGCCGGCCTTGGTCGTGGTAACGGTGCCCGGATTACGCGCATCTGTCACACGACCGGTGGCGGCGACCTCGGTCCGCTCGAAGCGCACGCCGCCGAGCACATGCAGTTTGCCGGATTGCACACTGGCCTGCGCGTAGGCGGCGGAGACATCCTCCTGCGCCCGGTTGATGTTGTACGTGGCAGGCGCCAGCACCGTGAACCAGCGGGGGTTGGCCTTGAACACAGCCTCCGCTCGCGCGTAGTCGAGGTCGTTCATCTCCGGCCACGGCTGGGAACCCTGCACCTTGACTGGATGCACCGGGCTCGCCTTCAGGAACTGCGCCAGGTTGTCGTCGTTGAGGCCTGTCGCGGCGTTGCGCCCCTGCACACCGTCGGCGCCGACCAGGTTGAAATTCGCGACGCCGCCCGCGCCGCCGAACTTCTCCTGCCGCCGCCAGGACACACCGCTCTTGAGCTTCACCGGCAGAGGCAGCGTGCGAAACGACTTCTCGTAATCGGCCTTGAGGTTGCTCAGGTCGTCCTCGGCCTGGTCCACCAACGCGTAGTAGGTGGCGGTGTACTGGCTCAGGTCCGAACCGAAACCGAACTTCGGGCCGTAGGTCTGGCGATACACCGGCTTGCGCTGGTCACTGCGGGCATCGATGGAGAGGCCCACCTTCGGGACCATCGTCGCCGTCAGCGCCTCCGCCGTGGTGCGGCTATCGGAAGGATTGTAGGTGGCCTGGACGGACAGCTTCTGGTCGCCACCGAGCTGGCGCGTCCCGCCCACTTCGTAGAAATACTGCCAGACTTTCGGCGCGCTGTCGCCCGTCACCGCGTGGCGGAAGGTCGCGCCGAGCAATTCGGTGAACGTATCCGTGTAGCCGGGCGCCACGCCGGCGACCGCCCCGGTCGTGGTGCGGGGCACGGTCCCGGCCTCGATGGCCGCGCGGCTCACGACGTTGTAGTCGGCGACGAGCCGGCTGGTGAGCGTCGCCGCAAACTCGGTGCGCGGGCGGAGGGTCAGGAAGTAGTTGTGCTGAAACTTGGCGTAGACGCTCGTCTGGGCGTCGATCCGGTAGTCGAACTTGAAGCCCACGCCCTTGCGCCAGCGCTCGTTGGCGTTGGCCAGGGTGCGCGCCTGGGTGTTGCGGAGGTCGGCCTCGACGCGCTGGCCGTCGATGCGGTCGCGCGGCGAGACGGAGTCCGTGTAAGTGAGCGAGAGTGCGAGGCCGAGGTTTCGCTTTTGTCCCCGGCGGGTGAGGTACGTGAGAGCGAAGTTGGGCGTGAATTGCGGCATGTCGTCGCGCTGGAAATTGTGATTAACGCCCGCGCGGTAGGTGATCACGTCGTGGTCGAAATCAAAGGCCGACTTGGTGACGAGATTCACGCCGCCGCCGAGGGAATCGACCGCGTGTTCGGGCAGCGGTGCCTTGGTCAACTCGATCTCCTTCACGAATTCGGAGGGGATGTGATCGATCTGGGCCGCGCGGTCCGACATCGAATTGAAGCCCGCCAGCGCCGAGGCGGCGCGCACGCCGTCGACGTTGACGGCATTGAGGTGTGGCGGCAGGCCGCGCACGCGGATACCGGTCACTTCGCCGTTCTCCATGTCACCCGAGATGCTGGGCAGGCGGACGAGGAAGTTGCCGATGTTGCCGTCGGCCACGTTGCCGAAGGCCTCGGTGCTGACCACGTTCATCACGTTGGCCACGTTGCGCTGTTTGGTGATCGATGCCGCCTCACCAACTTGCGAGGCGGAGACCTCGAACTTCTCCATTCTATACACGCCGGCCGTCAGGCTGATCGCGAGCGGAGCCACGCGGTTTGCCACCACATCCACGCGCGTGACCGAGTCCTCCAAGCCCGTATAGTAGGTGCGCACCGTGTGAGTGCCCGCCGGCACGTCCACGATCACAAAGGCGCCGTCGCGCGCGGTGAGGACGCTGCGGTCCAGCTCCACGAGCGTGACGCGGGCGCCCTCGAGGTAGGCCTTGGTTTCCTGGAGAGAGACGGTACCCGTCACCGTCCCGGTGGCGGCGACGGTTTGCGTGGGACAAGAAATCGCGATGGCGAGCAGCAGAGCGAGGTACGCGCCGGGGCGGAGTCCAGCGGCGAGGCGGAAGCACGGACGGTCTTGACGGGAGTACATGGCAGGGAGGAGTTGAGGACACGGACAGCTGCCCTCCCAGTTGCCGGGCGCCGGGAGCGCAGTGTCAGGCTGTAGCAAAGAGCCCTCCCGGGCTCGACCCGCGCAAAAAAAAGCTAGCAATACTGTAATAAAAGTAGCGCGGGCCGGCGGGCTCGCGCGTTGCCGGACGCCCCTCAGCGCTCGTGGCGTTTGCGGTACTCGCCGGGGGTGAAGCCGAAGCGCAGCCGGAAACAATGGATGAAATGCGGCAGGTCGGTGAAGCCGCACAGCGTAGCCACGTCGCCGACGTTGTAGCGGAGATCGCGCAGGAACTGCATGCTCCGCTCCAAGCGGATTTCGTTCAGGTACGTGCGGAAGTTCTTCTTGGCGTGGGTGTGGAAGAACCGCGAAAAATGGTTCGGGTGGCGGCTGAAGTAGCTCGCCGTCGACTTGCGGCTGAGTTGCGGGTCCGACCAGTGTTCCGCGAGGTAATCGGAGACCATCTGCCACAGCACGGCCCGGCTCGCGCGCTCGTGGGCAGGCGCGGTTTCGACCAGGTCCGCGACCTCCGCGAGGAGGATTTCCACCAGTGGCCCGAACGTACGTTCGCCCAGCCGCCGGGAAGGCTCGCTCCGCAGCAGTTGCAGCAGTTGGTCACCCTTCGGCCCCAGCGTCTCCCGCGTGCTCCATTGGGCAACTCGCCGATCGGCGACCGTGCCATCCGCCGCCATCGCGGGCCGCGTCGTAATGATCAATCTGGTCGAATCCGCGCGAAAGGTCACGCCGAGCGACCGGTAAGGCACGCGCGGCACCGGCGAAATCCACGTGTACTGCGCGAGGAAGAGAATCTGACCCGGCACCACGTCAAATCGCATCTCCTTCTGGTCCACGACGGCGAGAAACGTCGCCCGCCCCTCGAGCACCAGAATGAGCCGCGGCGCCTCCATGAAGTACGCCGCCGCCGGCCCAGCCGGTCTCCCCCCCTCCAATACGCGCACCACCGGATGCGGCTTCGCCTCCGCGGCGAACCACCAATGCAGGGCGCGGAGGATCTTGTTTCGCTCAGCAGAAAGGTTCATGCACAAGGAACCTCTTATGGGAGGGCACGCCGCGGGGCAAGTCAGCCGGCGGCGCAAGATCACCGCCGAAAAGAAGAGGTTGGCCGCAGGACAGTGCAGGTACGGCGTTCGCCGATCTCATCCCGCACAAGCTGACGTGATCCGCAGCTCAACCACGGTACTCACCTAGCGCGGCGCGCCTCAGACCATGAGCCAGGAGCGGTTCGATCCGCGCCCGTTATCGCGCGCCTCGCCAGAGTTCGGGTCTTGGTATCGTTCCGGCGGCACGCAAAGTAGCCCTCACGCTCCGCGTGAGGGTAACGAGGGATCGAGCCGCCTGGCATCACGCGGAGGCGCGGAGACGCGAAGGGGACGTTCTTTTTCAGTCCGTTGATTGCGGATTTCGCGGGCTTGCCAGGTGGCGGAATAGACGTATCTTCGGGGCGTGACTGCGACCGATGTTATCAATCAGATCGAGGCCCTTCCTGTGAACGAGCAGGCCAAGGTGCGGGAGTGGCTGCACGCGCATGAGGTCAGCGAAACGCCAGAAATGCTGGCGGCTCTCGATGCGGCCGGACGGTCGGCGGATGAGCGCGGCACTACACCGATCGGGGATGTTCGGAGGATGCTGGCGACATGGATTTCAAAGTCGGCCTGACCGACGAGGCGATCGCCGACCTCAAATCGATTACGGAGTATGTCGCGCGCGACAGCGCGGAAGCAGCGGCGCATGTCGGCAATGAATTGATCGCGACCGCCGAGTCGCTTTCGTTTTTGCCGAATCGAGGTGCGCCCGTGAAAGAGCGGAGCAACATGCGAAAATTGTTTCGATGGCACTACGCGATTTTTTATCGGGTGAAAGAATCCGAACGTCTGGTGGAAATACTTCGGATCTGGGATATGCGGCGAGATCCGTTGGAGCTGGTGCTGCCGATGTGAGGCGGAGGGCGGACGGCTGACGGCAGCGGCCAGACGTCAGAGGTCAGAGGTCGGGAAAAGACAGTGGCTCACGCGGAGGGTCGGGGCGTGAAGCCCCTCCTACAGTTGGGAAGACGAGCGTCACGCGGGGGGCTGGTAGGTGCTTTTCGGGACGCGGATCAGGGTGCTGCGGCAATTGTAGTGGGCAGGGGGCGGGAGGGACCATTGGTCGCCCCAGCGGTGGCCGTGACGTTCACGGCAAATTTCCGTGGTGCGGTCGTCGAGGATGGCATTCCATACGAGGTAATCGCCGGCGGCCTCGGCATCAGCCATCTGGCCGGGAAAGGCGTCGATGGCCACTTGCTGGCGGGCGGCGAGTTGGGCGGCGGATTCGGAACGCGCGTCAACGGGCTCGCCGCAACGGCATCCGGGCTCCCTGGCCGTCGCCGGGGCGGGCACTTTTTCCGGGGGCGGTAGCGGCTTTTGCGGCTGAAAGAGCGCGCCGCCGGGATCGGGGGATGGGACGCGGTGCCGTTCGTACAGGTACTGGAGCGACACGGGGAGGCCCATGTCCTGAAACAGCAGTTTGTCCCGGCGCGCCATTTCTTCGTCACGCTGGGGCCGCGGGATCTCGACCTCGACGAAAGGAACTTCGTCGAGGTTGCCCCAGTTTTGGCGGATCAACGCTGGGATGAGTTGTTCGTTGAGGGTCGATACGATGAACTCGGCGTACGTTTCGTAGAGGTCGAGTTCGACTTCGCGATGCACTTCGGCCGCGGCACGGCTGCCCTGGCCGTTGATTTCAGAGCTGAGGTTCTGGCCAAGAAGCAGGATGTCGCAGGCGCGGTCGGCGAGCCACAGCAGGCGTTCATTCGGATCGTTGGGGCCGGCGACGCCAGACGTGGAACCCTGCACGATTTGCAGGTTGGTGCCCTGCGGGAACGCGCCCCACGCGGCAAATGCTGGCCGCCTTCCGGGCCAGGGTTCAATCGATTCGCCACGGTACTCGCAGACCGCAGGCAGCTGACATTTTCCCTTCGGATCGAACCTTGGCCGGGGCGCTCGCGATTCGCGACCGGACCCGAGAACGGCGCGATTCTCCTCCGCGTTTCCGGCGGAACCACTGCCACGCGGGTAAAGTTGCATTGACCAATTTCCGGCGTCGCATCGTATTCCCGTGAAGTTGAGCCCCGCCACCGCATGCGTTACCCATTCTCCATCGACGGATTTGAAGAACAGGAACTGGCCGTTGAGTTGCCCGGGTTGTTAGGCGCACCGCGGTTGCTCCTGAACGGTCAGCCGGCACCGGCGGGAAAAAATCCGCGCGAGTTTTTGCTCCCGCGACCGGGCGGCGGGACGTTGGCGGTGCGGGTGGAAATATCCCAGCTGGGCTCCATGCTGTCGGTGGCGGTCGGGGACGTGTCGGTGCCCTTGATGAAACCGCTGACGTGGTACGAGTGGACGTGGAATGCCCTGCCGTTCTTGCTCGTGATTGGCGGCGGGGCCGTGGGTGGTGCGCTGGGAGGGCTGGCGGCCATGATGAATGTGAGACTTTTCCGCTCCGTCAGCCGTGCGCTGCCACGCTATGGGCTGACGGCGGCCATCTCCCTGGCGGCGGTGATGGGTTACCTGGTGTTCGCGGGAGGCATCATCTTTGCGTTCGGCGACAAGACGACGGGCGTGGCGGAAAAATCGAGTTCGCCGGCGGCTGCTTCGTCGACCGCCACTGCGGCGAAGGCGGTTCCGTTCCGGGCCCGATCGTTTGTTTTGCCGCGGGACTGGAAAGCGCTGCAAGAGGTCTGCCAGGCGGAAATCACCGGGGCGGATCGGCGCGACGCCCTGACGCTGAAGCTGGGCCGGGTGCCGGAGAATGTGAGCATCACGGTCCCGGCCGGAACAATCCTGCGGCCGGTTTCCCCGGACGCCAAGGCGGGTGCCTACCTCGCTCGCCAGCCGACAGATTTTTCGTCCCGACCGACGCCCGGAGGGAGGACGATTTCGCTGGAGGTGTTCAACGCCGAGGCCGCGCGCTGGGACGTGCCGCAGAAGACGGATGCCTACGAACCCGCCGCGGAGGAGCCCGACGCCCGGGTCGTGAAGTTCATCCAAATGGCGCAGGAAAAGAAATTTCACCCGAACCTGACGCAGACCGGAATCTGGGTGTTGCGGGAGAACATCTCGTCCGCGCAGTTCGCGAAAAACCGGCTGTTCACCAACACCTACAACATCGACTCCGGCAAATTTCAGTCCACCTCCCTGGCCAACTACGGGGGCATCCGAAAACTGCGTCTGGCGCTGCAGGAAAACGGCCTCGACCCCACGACCCTCCAGCTGTTCAAGGACTACCGGGCTGAACTGGAAAAGGACCTGCAGCGCGCGGATTTTGATAACCCCCTGGTGAACTGGAATACGATGCTGAGCAACGGATCGCTGGAAATCTATGCCGGGGAGCCGGAGGTTGAGGCCCTGCTGCTGAAATACGCGACCCGGCACTCGAACCTCTCCGCCCGGGAGTCGGCGCTGAGGAGCCTGATGAAGATCGGGCTGGCCGGAGAGCCGGCGGAATTGCTCCGGCAAATGCTGACGACACCGAGCCGCGAAAGTCGTTTCCTCGCGGCGCACGCGTTGGCGGCCGCGGGGGATTTGCGCGGGCAGCCGGTGCTGGCGATTTTCGCCGAGGATCCCTCGTTGGGGAAGTTGATTTCGGACCTCAAGAATTCCATCCAGGTAAAAACCAAAGTGGCGCCGCTGCCGGAGGAGACCGCGCTGGTATATTGGGAACGCGCGGCCGGCTGGGAGGCGTTGCAAAAGCTGTACGGGGACGTGGAGGCGATTCGGAGCCTGGTGACGAAGCGGGACGCCGCCGCCGATCCGTGGCTCGACGAATACCTCGGCAAGCTCAAGGGCGCGTCGGATCAGGAAACGGGCACGTTGCTGCGCACCCTCGAGAGTCGTTACAAGAACAACGCCCGCGCATTTGCGGCGGTAAAGGAAGTTCTCACGACGCATCCCAAATGGCAGGTGCGGCAGTCGGCCGGACGCTCGCTGGTGGATGGCTGGAAGCAGTCGGGTGACATCCGGGGAACCCTGGTGGAGTTGATGGAAAAGGATCGGGATCACCAGGTGATCGCCGATTTTTTCCGACATGCGATTGTCTTTGGAAAAGTGCCGCAGGCGGAGCCGCTGATTCAGGCGGCGCTGGGGCACCGGCTGCCGGAGGTTCGGACGGCGGCGCTAATGCTGCTCGCCAACGACCGGAGGGAGATCGGAGAGGACGTCGCGGTGGCGGTGTTTTCCCCGGAGGTGGTGTCACGCCTGGCGGAGCGGGATCCCGTGGCCCGGGTGCGGTTGATGACCGTCAACCATGGATTGAGTTTCAAGAGTCCGCTGCCGCCGGAGCAGGCGGAGGCGATTCTGCTCCGCGTGGCGGCGAAGGAGACCGACAAGGGGGTGCGGAGCGCCGCCCTGACGAGGCTGTGCGAAACAAAGGCGCGGAGCGTGCTCCCCATCCTGCGGAAAATGCTCGCGGGCTCGAAGGAGGAAAAGGGCAGCGCGATCAGTCTGCTGGATCGTTGGAAGAATGACCCCGAGACCCTGGCCATGCTGGAGTCGGTGCGGCAGGACCGCGACGTGGGGCGCAATGCCACCAACGTGCTGAAGAGATACGGTCGTTAGCCCGCGTTCTACGCACCGCGGCGACCGCCGTTTCGGCAGGCTCAAGGCCCTGAGCGGAGTCGACGGGCAACCCGCGACCGGCGGGCAAACTTGATCCTTGCCCACAAGACGAAACGCCCGTCGTCGTCCCGATTTTCCGGCGCGCAAGGCCGCGGACAACACCGCGCCGGTCCGGGCAGAGGCAAAAAAAATGGCGGGTAAATCGCGCCAGCTACCAGAACAGGAGGAAACTGGTGAACACTCGCCCTCGCTTGGCCACCCCGAGGCAAGTTTACCCGCCGGAGGCGGTGCCAAAGGCGACCAGGGCCACGGGGAATGGACTCGCCTGCGATTCAGAAAGGCCACAGATGCTAAATCAGAAGGCCGACCATCTGCGGTCTCTCTGAATCTGCGGGAGGCCAAAACCAGGAACCAAGACCAATCCCATGACAGAGGAATGGGGACAGAGGAATAATACCCGAATCCTCCTGCCTGGTCGGGGCTTGGGCCCAAACCACCAATCCTTTGGGCAAAAAAATGGGTGGCAAAAAAAGACCGATCATCGGACCGGCCGGCCGGGGCGTCGCAGGCAGGCCCTCTTGCCCAAGAGGGAGGATGCTCAAAGGATTTCGTTCGCACCTGTTCCTCGTCTTTTTTGCCAACTCCTTTTTTGCCATCTCCCATGCTTGGCATGGTATTCTCTGCGTTTTGGCCCTGTCTCTGCGGTGTCAAAGGCTTGGGCCGACTGAACTGAAGGTGGCACCGCAGAGACGGGACACCACGCAGAGGTCGGAGAAAGCATGAATCCATTTTGCACCACGCTTGGCCCGGAGATTATTGGATCGCTGCCGCCATCATTGAGGAAAAAACGGCATCCGTTTTCAGGGATTAGCCCGACGCAGAACACTCGGCGGGCAACCGGCCGCACGACTACCCGGCAAATCGAAACCACGTTGCCGCCGATGCCATTTTTTTGCCAACGGCTCGTCGGCCTAATTTTCCGGCCAAACTTTGCCTGAGGCCTTCCGGCTGCTACCGTTTCGCATTTTCATCATACCGGTGCAGCGGGCGCACCCAGATGTTGCGGAAGCGGGTCGGATTGTTGTGATCCTGCAGGGCGAAGCCGAATTCCTGGCCGGTGAACGGGCGCTCGACGGCGTGGTGCATGATGACGCCGTTGTGAAATACCGTGAGGCGGGCGGGCGAGAGCACCTTGCCGTTGGCGTCGAGCCGCGCGCATTCACAGATGATATCGTAGCTCTGCCATTCGCCGGGCTTGCGGCTGACGTTCACCAGCGGGGGATAATTGCTGTAGATGGCCGCCGCCTGGCCGTCGGGATAGGTGTCGTTCTCAAACGAATCGAGCACTTGCACCTCCCCCCAGCCTTCGAGCAGCACACCGCTGTTGCCCCGACCCTGGCTGTGGCCCTTCACCTCGGCCGGCGTGGCCCACTCGATGTGAATCTGGCTGGAGCCGAACTTCGCGCGGGTGGCGATGGCACCTGATTTCGGTGCGACCTCGGCGTAGCCGTTTTCAATCTTCCATTTCGGAGCATCGGAGGGATTGGGATCGTCCTTGCGCGGCTGGCGCTTGAATTGCGAAAGGTCCTTGCCGTCGAAGAGCACGATGGCGTCGCCCGGCGGCCGGCCGGGTGCGGAGGGTGGCGCGACGATCGATGGTCGGGGCCGTTCCATGTCGCCCTGGCGGTAGATGCCGCCGGGGGTGAAGGGTTTTTCTTTTTTTGGTTCGGACTTTTTCGTGGGTTCGGCCGCGCTCGCGACGAACGCCGGGGCCAGGAGCAGCAGGAGCAAGGTTTTCATGCGCCGGCCAGCCAAGCGCCAACGCGTCGCATCGCGCAACGCCGAATTCACGGCGGTGCGGACCGATGGGAGGAGTGGGTCAAAACCGCGAAGAGGACTCCAGGATAGCCCCACGGATTCGAAGCGGATCTCACCGACCGAAATGAAGGACCTCCCCCAGATTCAGAAAGGCCACAGATGCCAGAGCAGAATACCGACCATCTGTGGTCTCTCGAAATCTGCGGGAGACCAAGACCAGGAACCAAGACCAATCCCATGACAGCGGAATGACCCCATCCAAAAAAAGATGCCACGAACGCGGCGATTAAGACGGCTGGCGGCGGGTTCGGGAAATTTTTCCGTCTCAATTCCGGAGGTTTGGCCGGAAGATTTCCGGAGCCGGACACGGGGACTTCTTTCCCCAGGGCGAGCCCGCTCAGCCTTTCACGTCGAAAAGATACGCCGTGAAGAGGTAGCCGTTGCTGGCTCGCTTCAGCGGTTGTTCCAACGGGTGCCAGGCGTGGTGGTGATCCTCCGTCGGATTCCATTTCCAACGCGCGTCTTCTGAATCCCACTCTTGGACCAGCCGGTAAATCAACCCATCGGGCGTTTTTCCGATCTGCGCGGGATGTGCGCCACCAGGCAGTTTCTTCCAGCGTTCCTCAGCCGCGTGCTCGTGCTCGTCCACCGGTCGGATCTTCAGCAACCGGCAGGCGCGAAAGCCCGCCGCCTTGGCGACGATCTTCTTGAAGTTCTCATACGCGGCCAAGAACTCCTTTTCGCGGCTGAGGTCGACGTTGAAGTCGGCATGAAGTTGGATGGGACCGGGATATTTTGCGCTCATGTTTTGGGTTGAAAACGGGTGTGATCGGTCGCCGGCACGCAACGGAGACAAATTTCTTTCGTCAATGTTAATTTTGCTTTTCTTATTTTTTCTTTGCTTTAATTCACACGTGTTTTCCCCACTCTCCGCATGAAAAAACCTCCCCTCCGCTTCGCCCTCGCCGGCGCCGGCTTCTGGTCGCACTACCAGCTCCACGGCTGGCGCGAACTCCCCGGTTGCGAGTGCATCGCCATCTACAACCGCACCCGCGCCAAGGCCGAGAAACTCGCCGCCGCCTTCGGCATCCCGGCTGACCGCGTTTACGACGACTACGCCCGGATGCTCGAGGCCGAGCGCCTCGACTTCGTGGACATCGTCACGGCCGTCGAGCAGCACGCGACGATGACTCGTCTCGCCGCCGACCGCGGGCTCGACGTTGTCTGCCAGAAGCCAATGGCGACCGACTTCGCCAGCGCCGCTGCCATGGTCGCCCACTGCCGGAAACGGAAGGTGAAGCTCCTCATCAACGAAAACTGGCGCTGGCAGCCACAGATCCGCGCGTTCGCCGCTGCGATGAAAAAGGCTCCGCTCGGAAAAATCTGGCGAGCGCATATCAACTACTCGAACAGTTTTCCCGTTTTTCAGAACCAGCCGTTTCTCGCCGACCTCCCGCAGTTCATGCTCGCCGACATGGGTACGCATCTCTTCGACGCGATGCGGTTCCTTTTTGGCGAGGCCGATACGCTCTACGCTCGGGCTCACAGCGTGGCCCGTGGCATCAAGGGCGAGGACGCCGCCTCCGTGCTCTTCGGGATGAAAAACGGCATGACCGTTTACACCAATCTCAGCTACGCCTCGCGCGTGAACGGCGAGTGTTTTCCCCAGGCTTTCATCACGGTCGAGGGCGAGGATGCCTCGGTCTCCCTAGAGCGCGACTTCACGATCCGAGTCGTCACCAAACGGGGCACAAAAACCACCCGCCACCCGCCGCCGCGCTACAAGTGGGCCGACCCACGCTACGGCGTCGTCCACGCGAGCATCGTCGCCGCGCAGCGCAATCTCCTCGCCGGCCTCCGCGGCGCGGCCCCCGCTGAAACCACCGGCGCGGACAACTTGAAAACCCTCCGCCTCGTCTATGGCTGCTACGAATCGATCAAGTCCGGCAAGGTCGTGAAGGAAGTCGGCGGGTTCAGGGAGGCGAATCCGTTGGTTTGAACGCTGTCGCGAAATACGCGGCCAGCAGTAAAAAGACGAAACTCACCGCGTAATTCCAGGTGAGCTACTCCTTGAGCACGACCCACGCGAAGCTCACGAAGACCGCGAGCGTGATGACCTCCTGGATGATCCTCAACTGGGCGCGGAGTCGAGGCCGGTGCGACCGACGTTGCGATAAGTCATGGCCGGGCTTTTTCTTCCGGCGGTTTGATCGCGGCGAATGTCCGCCAGAGGATAAGGTCGTAGACGGCCTTCAGCCCTCCCCCGATCACGAAAAAGCGAATACACCCAGGAGCAGGACGCCACCCGCCGCATGGGACCAGAGCAGCACGCGATAACTGGCCACCTCGCTCCAGCCTTGCGTCTGCAGCGCCCCGGCCAACCAGCCGCCGAACAATGCACCCAGCGCGTTGGCCGTAAAGCCGAGGACATGCGACCAGGCGAAAACCCGGGTGCGGTCTTCGTCGCCGATGACTTGAGCAAGGCACGCCTGCTCGATGGCAAGGAAGGGCCCGACTTCCCCGCCCGTTCTCTGGTCGATCAGCGCTGTGCGGTCAGGAGCACACTGACAACTTCATAGGGGCGAAACGTCATCTGGCCATTGGACAGGCGCCGGCCGGGTTTCTCCGCCAAGTCCGTGAGGCGCGCGGACCAACCCGGCGCGAGATCGAGTTGCGCGACGCCGCGGCGACCGAGCGTTTCGTGCAACCGCAGGAGCCACCGGTCCCGCCCCAGCGGCTTCGCCCAACAGGGTTGGAGCGAAAGCGCACCGCTGAGGCCGAGGAGCCCACCATCCACTGCGAGACCGCGATACGGCACGAGTGGCGTAAAAAGCGTCTCGGCGAGCGCGGCGGGATGTTGCTCGCGCGGCGCCCACGTGTCGTAGCGTCCGATCGCGAGCTTGATTTCGTGCCGACCGAGGTCCGCGAGTTGCGGCACGTTGGGCTCGCGGAGCAGAGAATGCGTGTAGGAGGCAGCGTGCTTTTGATCGAAGCCTGTCACGGGCACGGTGCGGAGCAGGCTCACGCCGAGCGCGCCGTCGCGTGCGGAAAAACCGTATTTCGAATCGGTGACGACGAAAAGCCCATCGTGTTCGCCCTCGTCGGTGACGGCGGCCCAGCGGCTGCCGGGCACTTCCCACATCGCCTCATCCTGCGGACGTCCGGGTTGCTGACTGCGCAGCACGCTGCCGAACGGCCCGCCGAATCGCGCGGTGCGTCCGGCGTAGCGCGTGGGAAAGATCATTTTCACGAGCGTGTGGGGCTCGTGCCAGTCGGCGGTGATCGTCACGCGCAGACTGCGTTCGCCGGGGCGAAGTGTGAAGCGGACCGCGATCTGGGATTTCTTCCCGGCCTGGTGCGTGACGATCAACGCGGCGCCGTCGGCGGTGTTTTGGAGGCTGACCGAAATCGGCCGGCCGAGCGGCTGCCCAAGCGCGAGGGTTTGCCGATCGATATCCCACGCCTCGAACAAGGCGGGCCGGTCCGGATAAACCCACAAAGCCCCGGCGCCCCTGCCCAATTGCAATCCGTGTCCGTCGATCGCCAGGCTTCGCAAGCAGCCATCGGGGCCAAAGCGCGCGACAACCAGACCGTTCTCCAGCGTGAGGCCAGCCGCCTTGGCCCGACGCGGCGACTCCGCGATCACGCACTCGTCGAGCGGCCGGCCGGTGAGCGGTGGGAGCTGAACCGCGCGGAAGGCGCGGCCCACGCGCACGACCTCGGTGCGGGCATGCGGAGTCGGATTGAAGAGGCACGGTCCGCCGTTGGTCCGGCTCAAACTCGTTTTGGCCGCCGATTCCGCCGCGGCGGCCAGCCGGCGATGTTCGGCCACGCCCTCGCGGTAGACATCCGGCACGGAACTGCCGGGGATGTAATCGTGGAACTGCGCGAACACGAGCCGCCGCCAGGCATGCGCATCGATTGGCCCCGCACCGGTGGCGCACGCGGCGGCTTCCTGGATTTGCAGTGCGCGTTCGAGTCCGCGGAACGCGGCCTTCACGCCACCGTGGGTCGTGAAAACTCCGCGATGATACTCAAGGTAACATTCGCCCTGGAAGGTCGGGAGCTGCGGGGTAAGTTTTGCGAGGCGGTCGAAGAACGGCTCCACGCCACCCCACTTCACGCGGGGCACGGCCGCAAGGTTCGCCATCCGGCGTGCGCGTTCGCACATCTCCTCGGTCGGGCCGCCGCCACCGTCACCCCAGCCGGTCGGCGCAAGAAACTCCCGATGCACGTCGCTTTGCCGGTGACCGAGCGCGTGGCCCTTCAACTCCGCAAGGGTGGTCTTGCCGTTGTAGCCGACGGGCTGGCTGACGATGTGCGCGACGACCTCGCTGCCGTCGTCACCGCGCCAGACAAACGAGCTGTACGGGAATTTCGTGATCGCGCCCCACGTCATCTTCGTTGTGAAGAAATAGTCCACGCCGCACTGCCGCATGAGCTGCGGCAGGCAGCCGGAATAGCCGAACACATCCGGCAGCCAGAGCAGCCGTGAGGGCCGCCCGCCACGCAGCCGGGCAAACGCCTCCTGCCCGAGCAGGAAACTGCGCGCGAGCGCCTCGCCGCAGGGCAGCATCGTGTCGGACTCGACCTCGAGCGCGCCAGTGGCCTCCCACTTTTTCTCTCGGATGCGACGCAGCACCCGCCGGTGCAATTCCGGCGACCGGCGCGCGACCGCCGCGTAGCTCGCCGTCTGGCTGTAGGCGAAGCGAAACTCCGGATAGAGATCCATCAAACGGTCCGCGGTCGCGAAACTGTGGACGGCCTTGGCTTCTCCCACCCGTTCGGGCCAGAGCCAGACAAGATCGATGTGCGCGTGACCGGTGAGCACGGCCTCAAGCGCGAGCGTGTCGCTGCGCAGCTCGCGATAGATGAGGCGGAGCTTTTTTCCCAGCGCGTCGAGACCACCGGTGTCAAAGGCATCGACCGCCTCGTCGAGCAGCCGGAGCAAGCGACGGTAGAGCACGCTCACTTGTTCGACCGGTGGCTGGTGCCGGAATCGATCGAAGGTGTGCTGTGTGGGGAAGTTCGCCTTGCGCTCCTCGGTCATCAACTCGGCGAGCACGTTGAGATCGTGGAAAACGCGCCACGCCAGTTCGTCGCGCGCGACCAGCCACGCGCCCTCACAGCGGCTGCCTGCGCGATCGAGTCCCGCGGCGGCGTCGGGATGCCAGATGGCGCTGCGGACGCAGAGGCATTCCAGCCAGACCTCGCGGGTGCCGCGCGGCAGCGGACAATACCGGTGCGCCACGTCGAAACCGTAGTGCGGCACGCCATCGACATAGAGGGTGGCTTCGCCCTGGTCGCGCCACTCGAGAAAGTGGGAACCCGCCGGTCGTGACCGCGGCAGTGGCACGCGCACCCAGCGCTGATCGAACAGTTTCCCCCAGTAGTGCGGGCTGCGCCGGGGAACCCGGGGTTCGCGGTGTGCGCTGGCAAGCGGACGATGCTCGGCGGAAGCGCGGGTCGCTTCAGTGGGCAGCGGTGCCACCGGGCGCCACACCAACGCCTGAACTCGCTCCACCGCCGCGAGCACCCGCGACGGGACGAGTTGCAGCAGTGGATTGCGCGGAAGCATGGGGAATCAGCGTTCCGGTGTGTCTGGCAGACCCACTCGGCACGCCGGCAAACGGCGGCCCTGCTATTTGGCGGCCGGCGGCGGGAAGTTCTTCGCCGCGTCGTCGAGCACCAGCACCCAGTCGCGGCCGCGGGCGTCGAAGGGGGGCTTGAATTCAGCTTCGGCGGTCTTCGCGATTTCGTCGATGCGGCTCGCGGCGCCGTCGCGCGGATTGAACCACCACGCGCGCACCTTTTCGCCAGAGAGTTTGGTGAGGTTTACTTTGAGGTGCTGGCCGCTCGGCACGTAGATCAGCGCGTAGCTGCCGGACTCGTCGCGCGTCGCGCGCAGGTGATCGCCGGTGCCGATCCAGGCGTCGCCCACGATCAGCGACTGGTCGGGCACGCGGGTGAGGAACGGGCGCGACTCCATGAGCCGCCGCGCGTGACCGACTTGCGCGGAACCGGGAAATTTCAGCGCCTCACGCCAAGGCGTGCGCGACCAGGACTTCACCCAGCCTTTCTCCGGCGTGCAGAAGAGCCAGATGTCGTGGCAGCCATAGGTGTAACCAAGCGAGCCGGCGAAGAGCGCCCAGTAACAGCTCTTGCGCACGTCGTGCTCGTCGAGCCAGCCGCGGTTCGGGTTGAAGAAATTCGGGTGGTCCTCATAACCCGGCTCGCCCTCGACCACCGGACGGCGCGGCATGAGCGCATAGTCGTGCGCAATCATCTCGTAGTTGTCCTTGTCGCGCCGGTGGCCCGACTGGATCATGTGAAAATCGAGCCACGGCTCGGCGTGGACGTAGAGCGACGACGAACGCTGGCCGGGCGGATGAAACGTGATCAACTGCGCGCGGCCCACCGCGGCGCGGATGCCCTCGGCGAGCCCGCGGTTGACGAGGACATGGCTCTCGGACGTGAGCGCACGATCCCCGCCGACAATCCAGATGATGTCGGCCTTCGCGTAGCGGCGCGCGAGCCACTCGCCGTAGGTGCGGGCATTGGCGGGCGTGAAAACCTCCGGCCCTTTGCCGCCGCCGCGATTGTATTTGTCGCCCCACGTGGGGAGCATTCCCAGGGCGAGCCCGAGCGAGTTGGCCTTCGCCACGATCCAATCGACGTGGGCGAAATATTTTTCGTTGGGCCGCGTGGGATCGTTGTCGTCGAGCGGGCGGTCGCCATAGACGTTCGGCGTGTTGAGGCCGTCCTCCTCGGCGAGCGCGACGGCTTGGATGACGGTGAAACCCTTCTTCGCGCGATCCTCGAGGAGCAGCGCGGCATCCTCGCGCGAACAGCGGTGGAACAGCTCCCAGCACGTGTCGGCGAGCCAGAAAAACGGACGCCCATCGGCGTGTTGCAGGAAGCGCTGGTTGTCGGAAACGCGAAGGTGCATAGGGGTGGAGGCGGCGGAGAGCGCAGCGGGCAGGGTCGCGAGCAAGCTCGCTCCCAGCAGGAGGTGGTGGGCGGTTTTCATGAAGTGCGGGCGACAATCGCGGGACGGCTGTGGAGCACGCCGCCATCGACGCCGAGTTCGGTACCGGTGACGAAGGACGCGGCGGGTGAGGCGAGCCAGCACACGGCCTCGGCGACCTCGGCGCAAGAGCCGAAGCGCTTCATCGGGGTGGCGACGAGGATGTTGTCGGTGAACGAGGCCTGCTTACGCGCCTCGGCGTTGAGTGGGGTCTCGATGTAGCCGGGGCTCACGCTGTTCACGCGGATCTGGTATTTCGCCCACTCGACGGCGAGCAGGCGCGAGTAGAGCAGCAGCCCGCCCTTCGACGCGGCGTAGGCGCTCTGGTTGGGCGTCGCGTAGTGTGAGAGCATCGAGGTGATCGTAACGATGCTACCGCCCTTGCCCGCGGCGATCATGCGGCGGCCGGACTCTTGGAGGAAACGATAGGCGCCGTGGAGATTGACGTTGAGCACGCGGTGCCACGCCTCCTCGGGATAATCCTCGGCGGGCTGGCGAACGTTGATGCCGGCGCAGAACACGAGGATGTCGGGTGCGCCCGCGAGCGTCTCCGCGGCGGCGACAAACGCCTGCACGCTCGCGCGCTCGCCCACGTCGAGCGCGGCACCGTGGGCCTGGCCGCCGGTGGCGCGGATGGCGGCGGCGACGGCGGTGACCTCGGCGACGGTGCGCGAGCCGATGACGACGGTGGCGCCGTAGCCGGCGAGTTTTTCGGCGATGGCCTGGCCGATGCCCCGGCCGCCACCGGCGACCCAGGCGACCTTGTCTTTGAGTTCGTTCATGAAAACGGAAGAGAGGTGGAACGCTAATTTACGCTAATCATCGCTAATCTGAATCAGCGAAGATTAGCGATGATTAGCGTTCCAAACAATAGGGGGATCTGGGCCATTTCAGGAGACTTCGAGCACGATCTTCGCGACTTCATTGGGCTTGTCGGTCGCCCAACGGATGGCGTCCGCAATTCTTTCGAGCGGCATCTTCGCGGAGATGAATCGTTGCGCGATGTCGGGGTGATCGGCGAGGAACTGCATCACGCGCGGAAAATGTCCGGCGTTGTTCCGGCTGCCGAAAATGATTACTTCCTTTTTCGTCAAGAGCCGGCCGGGAAACGTCACATCCTTGAAAGTCACACCGGCAATGACGATCCGTCCGCCCGCCGCCACCAGGTGAACCGTTTGCCCGATGGTCTGGGGCGTCCCGGCGCACTCCATCACGATCGCGGCGCCTTCGCCGTCAGTGAGCGCCTGCACGGTTTCCACGGCGTCCTGCGCCCGTGGGTTGATCGTCACGTCGCAGCCGAATGCCTCGGCCTGGGCGATGCGTTCGGGCACGACATCCAAGCCGATCACGCGCACCTGCGGGTGCCACGCCTTAAGGAGGATCAGGGCGGTGAGGCCGATCGGGCCAAGTCCGATCAAGACTACCGTGGCGCCGGCCCACGGGGTAGCCCGATGGATCATCTGCGCACCGATGGAAAAGGGTTCGACGAGTGCGCCCTGATCGAAGGTCATAGCCGCCGGCATCGGGTGGGCATAAGCTGCAGACACCGTTACGAAGTCGGCGAAGCCGCCCGCGCGGAGCACGCCGATCATGTCGATGGCCTCGCAGCAGTTGTATTTGCCACGGCGGCAGGGGAAACATTTTCCGCAGGGGATGCCGGGTTCGACCACCACGCGGTCGCCCACGCGGCGCGACGTCACGTCCGCGCCGAGTGCCACCACCTCGCCGGCAAGTTCGTGGCCGAGGATTTGCGGGAGTGGCATTGGACTCGAGCCGTCGAAAAAATGGAGGTCACTGCCGCAGAGGCCGGCGCGACGGACGGCCACGAGGACTTCACCAGCCCGCGGCTCGGGGCGCGGACGTTCCGTGATGACGAGCGTGTTGGGCGCAGTGAGGACGGCGGCGCGCATGACGCTCAGACCTGGTGCAGCGGCGCTTCGCGACGCAGGACGCGGAGCACGTTTTCCGCGCAGATTTCGCCCATCTTGCGCAGGCCGGCGCAAGTCTGGCCACCGAGATGCGCGGTCGCGATGAAATTGGGCAACGCGAGGAGCGGGCTCGGACCCGGCGGCTCCGTGCGAAAGACGTCGGTCGCCGCACCGGCAATCGTGCCAGCGCGCAGCGCCGCGGCCAGCGCCTCTTCGTCGACCAATTCACCGCGCGCGGAGTTGACGAGGAGGGCGGTGCGTTTCATGGCGCGAAGGAAGGAAGCATCGACGAGATTGCGGGTGCGCGGGGTCACGCTGAGGTGCAGTGAAACAAAATCGCTCTGCCCGAGCAACTCTTCGCGGGTGACATAGGCGACGTCCCACTCGCGGGCAAAGGCCTCGTCGCGGGCGGGGTCATGGGCCAGCACGCGCACTCCAAAACCGGCGGCCCGGCGCGCGACCGCCTTGCCAATGTGGCCGAGACCGATGATGCCGAGCGTGCGGCCGGAAAGCTCCACGCCGACGAAGCGTGACCATTTCCCCGCCGCGATGTCGGCGTGCGAGACGACGACGTGGCGCGCGAGCGCGAGGAGGAGCGCCCATGTCATATCGGCCACGGAATCGTCGATGGCGTTGCCCGCGACGCAGACCGGGATGCCACGGGACTTCGCGTGGGCCACGTCGATGTTTTCGATGCCGACGCCATGCTTGGAAATGACCCGGAGGCGCGGGCACGCGTCAAGCACGCGGGCCGAGAGGCGTTCCGTGCCGGAAATGATTGCGTCGAATTCGGGCGCGACGGCGAGGAGTTGATCCTCGGAGGGCTTTTTCTCGAATGGCCAGACGACTTCACAACCGGCCGCCTGGAGCGCCTCGACCGCCTTGGGGCAGTTGGGGCCGAAGGAGCGCGACGCGACGAGGATGCGCGCGCCCGCGGGACCGTTGGCTGGGGCGACGCTCATGAAGTGGCGGCGAGCGCACCGCGGAGGCGCTTCACGTACGCGGCGAGATTTTTCTCACGATGGAGGCCGCCGCCGAGCGGGAGCGAGCGCGCCCCGGCGGCGACGCAGGCGGGGGCGTTGTCACCCTCCAGTCCGCCGGCGGCCTGGAGATCGGCGGCGAGTTTCCTGGTGTCGAGCGCGGCGCGGACCGCGCGCACGCGGTCGAGGACCAGCCGGTTGAAGGCGCGGCCGCGCGTGCCTTCGCCGGTGACGCGGGCCAGGAGCAGCACGCTGTCGAGCAGCGGCAGCACCGGCCAGAGCACCTCCAACGGCGTGCCGAGCCCGAGGCAGAGCCCCACCTTCAAACCGAGTTCCTTTACCGCGTAGACGCTCTCATACATCATCGGACACGCTTCAGCGGGGAGAAACACCAGATCGGCACCGGCGTGCTTGAGCGCCGGCAGGTGCCGCAGCGGGGTCGCCGATACGAGGTGAACCTCAAAGGGCTTTTTCGTGAGCGGCCGCAGCGTCTCCATCGTGCGCGGCGGAAACGCGAGGTCGGGCACAAGGGTGCCGTCGAAGATGTCGAAGTGGAAAAAATCGATGCCCGCGGTTTCGACGCGGCGCAGCTCGTCGGCGAGGCGGCCGTGGTCGGCGTTGAAGAGGGCGGAGCCGAGACGGACAGGCATCGGGGCGAGTTGAGAGTTGAGAGCTGAGAGTTGAGAGACCGACCTCAAACTCAGTCTTCGAGGGCGAGCGCCCGCACCGGGCAGGCGTCGAGGCCCTTGACGGCCAGCGGCAGCGCACTCAGGAAGAAACGCGGACGCGAAATCGCGCCGAGGTTGCAGAGGCATTCGAGCACGGGGATGTCGATGCCGTCTTTGAAGAAGAGATGGTGGTTTGGATGCGTGTTCACGCCGCGCACCTCGAAGCCGGAACTGTCGGTGCCGAGCAGTTTGATTTTGCGATCGAGGGCGAGCCACTCGGCGGCTTCGGCGGCCACATAGGGGCGTTGGTGAGATTCCTTGGTGCGGTATTTCGTTTCGCACCCCTGCCACATCATCACCCGGTCGCCGATCTCGATGTCGCCGGCCTGTTTGAAATCGTCGATGGTGATCGGGTCGTTGATTTTTTTGTGCCGGAAATCGAGCCGGAGCGCCGGCCCGAAAAAGGCGTCGAGCGGTATTTGCGAAGTGTCCTTGCCGCCCGCATAGAAATGCAGCGACACCTCCACGTGGGTGCCGACGTGCGACCACATGTAAACATCGTGCATGATGTCTCCCGCCGGGCCCTTGCGCTCGGAGCGCAGCTTGAGCTCAAGGCCGTATTGCTCCTGGCCGGGGAGCATGACGTGGGAAAGTTCGGTGATGCGTTTGGGAGCTTGGAACATAAAAGGGACTCAGGTGCTGGCGACCGACTCAATCGCTGCGCCCGGTCCGCCGACCAGGGCCTCGAGCGGAGTGCCGCCTGCCGCGTGGATCGCCGCGGCGACCGGTGCGGCCGTAATGTCGCTCACGAGTGCAATCATCGCGCCGCCGCCGCCGGCGCCGGTGAGCTTGGCGCCGAACGCCCCCGCTCCGCGCGCCGCCGCGCACAGCGCGTCGAGCCGCGGGTGAGAGGCACCCGCAGTGGCGAGCAGTGCATGGTTGCGATCCATGAGCGCGCCGACCTCGGCCCAGCGGCCGGCGGCGAGGAGCCCGCGGGCGGCGAGCGCGAGCGCGCCCATCTCCTCGAACGTGCGCAGCCGCGCCGCGTCGGCCGCGAGCCAGTCGCGGATGCGGGCATTCACGCTGCCGGTGGAGCCCTTCTTGATGCCCGTGTCGCCGACGACCAGCCGCAGCCCGGGCGCGACCGCAAGCGGCCGCCCCACCCCGCCCGCGCGAAACTCAATCACGCCGCCGAGCAGCGACGTCTGCGTATCGAGCGCCGAAGCCGTTCCGCCGTGCGCGATGCGATCGCCGGCGTAGGCCCATTCGCCAATCCGTCCGGCGTCAGGTGCCGGTTGCCCGAGTTCCCCGAGCAAACGGCCGAGGCCCACCGCCAGTGCGGCGTGCACGGCGCCACCGGAGCCAATGCCCCCGCCAATGGGGAGGTCGCTGGCAAAAGAAATGTCCAATCCCGGAATCGATCCGTCGAGAACCGCCACGCGCCCCAGCACGTAGGCCGATGACGCAAAAAAATCGGCGCGCACGGCCTCGGTAATGGTAGCAAACTCCGGCGTGGCGAGGGCCGCGTCGAGTGTCGCGGCGTGCTCTTTCAATTCCGCCAGCGTCCGGGTGGATTCGCGACCCGCGCCCCGAAAAACGACCCGATCGTCGTCGCGGGTCGAGAGCGTGCAGGTGGTGCGGCGGCCAAACGCCGTGGCCAGGGCGAGCTGACCGCGATTGACGGCGTGCTCGCCGAACAGGATGACCTTGCCCGGGGCAGAGGAGGTGACGGCGCAGGTGGACACGGCCAAGGTCATGGTGGGCTGGCGAAAAAAAGCAAAAGCATGGAGCGGCGAATGCCGACAACGGTGCAGTTCGACGCATCGATTTCAAGAAAGAATCGTAAGAAAACGAAAGAAGTGGTTAGAAAGAGCAATTCGCTGCGCGGCCTCAGACGGAAGCGGCAAATCGGCCCACTCCTTGATCCCGCCGAGCGAGACGCCTTTCACGAAGTAGCGCGACTCGAGGGGAAATTGGACGGGAATCGGGCCAGAGTCACGGTGGGTCCGGCAAACGGGTCACCGGCAACACCGTGATCTTTGGCGACAATTCATACGCCCGCGTGCCGGGATACACGATCCAGAGGTGCTGCAGCCGCAAATCCTCGCAGGCAATGTGCATGGATTTGGTCGCGATTGGCGCGTCGCGGTATTTGAATTCGAATCCGTGGCGCTTGCCGCGGTGCTCGAGCAGCAAATCGAGCTCGGCGCCTTGGTGGGTCGACCAAAACCACGGCCGGGCTCCGGGCCACGCCGCCAGCACCTGCTCGAGCGCTGGATCGCCGACGACCAACCGGGTTGCGGCCGGGTTGCGGCGGTTGAAGGTGGTCTACCAACTCGAGTTTCCCGACATGGGCATGTCGTCCACGGGTTCGGTGGAGCTGGCGGCCGACGCCGGCGGCACCAAGGTGTTCTGGGTCGATGCCGGCGATCTCGGCATGAATCCGATGAATCGCTGGTTCGGGCTGTTTCTCGACGGCATGATTGGGCCGGACTTCGAAAAGGGGCTCTCGAACATCAAGAAGATCGTCGAGAAGTGAGCTGCGCTACCTT
>SXSC01000148.1 GCA_005792355.1 Opitutaceae bacterium | reverse complement strand
CTCCCCGTCAATAATGTGGAGTCACCCCGCCAAGGGCTCGCCGTTCAGAGCCAACGACGGCCGCTCCACTCCACATTATTGACCACTTCACATTAGATCCTGGTTGAGACGATTTTTTGCCACCGAGATCACGGAGGGAAAGGAGAGGCCACAGAGCGGAGGAGCGGGCGTTCTTTTCCGGTGGTATTCTCTGTGACCTCCTGCCGGGCCTCAGTGACCTCTGTGACCAGCGGTTTGATTCCTGCGGTTGCGTTTGCCGCGTTGGGAAATGTCCGGGGTAGGGCGTGGACCAGCGGTCAGCGGGTAGACCCGTGGCCTGTCCCCACCGCCCGGCCGTACGGCTTCCTCCGCAATTTTCCGGTCGTTTCCTCGGTGGTTCAGCTGCCCGGCTTGGGCAGAACCCCGGCGGGCGCCCGGCGCAGCCGGGCGGCGGTGCGGCGCAGGACCGGGCGAAGCGGGAAATAGATCGCGGCGACCAGCAACGGGGCGGTGAGGAGCCAGGCGGTGAAGGCGTGAATGCCGGCCCAGCCGAATTGGGCGAGGAAGCTCCCCAACGATGCTTCCCGGAAGACGCGCAGCACTTCGCCGAGTGTGAAGTGCCCCCCGGTGGCGCCCCAGATGGTCTCACCGAGTCGCACGTAGACGAGAATCAACGCCAGTTGCACGGCTCCCAGCAGTTGGTTGAGGGTCTGCAGAATCGGCTGGTTCATGCGCAGGGCGAGGCCGACACCGAGGTTGAGCAGCGTCGTGAAACCGAGGAACGGAAATAGCGAGCAGGCCGTGCCGACCGCGAGCGTCGAGGCCACCTGATCGGGGGAGACGCCCTGCGTGAGTTGCGCGCGGATCGGTTGCACGATGCGCCGCCGCCAGAAAGCGCGCAGCCGGCCGGGTGAACCGTCGGAACTGGAGCCCGCGACGGGAGGAATTGTGCCGCCGCGATCGCCGGGGACCACCGGAACGGTCTTCTCCGTGGCGGGAATCATGCCAGCAGGTAGACGAGCACGCTGCCGGCGGTGAGCAGGCCGGGGAGGAGGCGCGTGCCGGAATTGCGCCGGGTGAACACATCGGCAAGCGGGCCGGTCGGCGGCACGCGGAAAAGTTCGCGGAGCATGTACGCGGCGATCGCGATATTGCCGAGGGCGATGATCGCGACGAACCACAGGAGGCGGGCGACGGACGACTGTTCCTTCCAGGCGACCCAGACGTAAAACGCGACAAAGGCCCAGTAGGCGTCGAACAGCGTGGCGATGAACCACGGGTGCGTGAAGACCTCGCGCGGGATGGCGAAAAGCGGTGTGTGCAGGCTGGCCCACGTCGTGACGCCGAGCATCGACGCGATGACGACGAGGAAGAGCGCGCGGAGGAAGAGGATCATGTTACGAGCGGGTTTACCCCGCGATGGATTGCGTTGAAATCGCGGCTTAAAGCCGGCTCCTACAGCGTGGGATTGTTTGCCCGCGTGTGCAGGGTATGCACGACGGAGATGTTGCGGAGTGCGAACGCCGCCTCGCAGTAACAGAGGTAGTACGTCCACTTGCGGATGAAACGTTCGTCGAAGTTCAGCGCGCGCACCTGCTCAAGCCGGGCGTGGAAATTCTCGCGCCACAGTCGCAGCGTCCGCGCGTAGTCGGGGCCAAAGTCATCCGCCGCGTGGAGGATGAAGCCGCCCGAGCGGGAGAGCAGCGCGTTCATCCGGTTCAGCGAGAGGAGCAGCGAGCCCGGGAAGATGTGCTTCTGGATGAAGTCGACGCCGCGGCGGAACTGATCGTAGCGGGCGTCGGGGCACGTGATGAACTGCAGTGCGAGCAGGCCTTCGGGCTTGAGCAGGCGCGACACCACCCCGGCAAACGTCTCCTGGTTGCGGTGCCCGATGGCTTCGAGCATTTCGATGGAGACAATCTTGTCAAAATGCCCGGTGAGGTCGCGGAAGTCGCGGAGTTGCACGTCGACCCGGCCGCTGAGGCCGGCTGCGGCCACGCGGCGGCGGGCGAGGTCGAACTGCTGTTGGGAGATGGTCACGGTGGTCACGCGGCAGCCGTAGTTGCGGGCGGCGTGAATCGACCAGCCGCCCCAGCCGGTGCCGATTTCGAGCACGTGGTCGGCGGGCTGCAGGCGGAGCTGGCGGCAAAGCAGGTCGTTCTTCTCGCGCTGCGCGGCCTCGAGCGGGAGCTGCGGTGCGTGGGCCGGCCAGCGGGCGGCCGAGTACATCATCGAAGGGTCGAGCCAGAGTGCGAAGAAATCGTTCGAGAGATCGTAGTGCTCGCTGATGTTGCGACGGGCCATCGCCCGGGTGTTGGCCCGCAGCAGGTGGCCGGCGCGATTGGCCAGACGCAGGAGGTTGAGCGCGTGCACTTGGGCGCGGCGGGAACCGGAGAGCGTGGGCGCGGTGTCGACGTTGCGGATGAAGTGCGCGATCACGGCCGTGAGGTCGGGGGTATCCCAGTCACCGTCGATGTAGGATTCGGCGAAGCCGATGTCGCCCGTCCAGAAGCACTTTTTGAAGAACGCCTCGCGGCGCACCCGAATCTGCGCGAGGTGGGTGGGGACCGCGGCTTCGCCGACGGTATGCGCGGTGTGGTCGGGCAGTTCAAGGCGCAGGCAACCGCGGGTCATGTTGACAAACGATCCGAGCACGAGCCCGCGGTACGCGGAGGCGCGGGGGTGGCCGGTGCCGGCGGGCACGGAGGCGGAATGGGTGGGCGAGTGCGGATTCATGCGGCGTCGGTGGGCTGGAGAGATCCTGCTTTGGCGAGGCCGCGGCGGACGAGGAGGTCGGTTGAAACCGGAGGAGAGTTGGAGTTGAGCGAGTGGTGGGGGCGATAGAGGTCGCGCTGCTCGGCGGCGCGCGCACCCTTGGCGAACCACGGGAGGCGTTTCCACCAGAGCAGCATCGCATGCCAGTGAATGAGGGCGATCACGCGCAACGTGAGCAGTGGATATTTTAGCGTAAACCATGCCAGGCGGGCCGAGGTGAGGTCGCGGCGGGGGCCGGTGAGCGTGCTGGTCAGGGTGCGCCCGGTGCCGACGTAGTCATCGATTTGAATGGCGAGGCGTCCGCCGGGCGCGCGCAGGGTGAAATCGAACGCGACATCGACGTCGGAGAAGGGCGAAACATAGAAATGCTTCGGTACGCGCAGGCGAAATTCGCCCCGCGCCGCCTCCGCCGGATCGCTGGCGAGGAAATACGGCTTCATCTCGCGAAACGTGTTCGTGACCTCGGCGATCGCGGCGGCCGGGGTGCCGTGGCGGTCGTAGCAGAAATAAAACGAAACCGGGTTAAAGAGAAAGCCGAAGACGCGGGGCAGGGTGACGAGGACGACGCGACCACCGGCAACGTCGACGCCGTGACAAGCGGCGTAGGCGACGACACGCTCCTTGAGCGAAGTGACCGGGCTCGTTGCCGCCACGGGCAGGGCGCCGATGGGCTCGTTCCCCCCGAGCGGGCCGGGATGGAGCGGTTCGTGGGTGGGCAGAAAATCCGATTCGAAAAACGAATAGACGTTGCGCCGGTTGGAGGAAAAAAGGGCCAGGCGACGCGGCAGCACCGCGAGTTCATCCAGATCGATGGCAAAAAGGAAAAGCCGGTAGACGAAACGATGCGCCCGCGGGGAGAACCGCACGTGCATGACATCGCACTCGTAGAGACAGGAATTCATTTCTGGGCGTAAGTGCTCGGTACTACGGTCGAGGGCACGCTGCGGATGCCAGTCGGAGCACGTTTGGCGGGAAAGACAATCGTGGGCGGGAGGTATCTCGGGGGTGGGGCTAGTGTGCCGACCGCAAAGTAGCGTGACAAGTAGCGGCGAGCGCCAGCGAGTGGAGCGCGCCGGTGGTCCACTCGCTGGCGCTCGCAGCTACACGTCACGAAAGTTATTGGTCGCGCCACTAGCCCGGAAGATTCCCCACGCGGCAGCCGCAACCGAAGGAGGGGCGGTTGCCCAACCGCCCAAATACAGTCGGCCGACGGTTCTTCGGCGGTTGGGAAACCGCCGCTCCCCGAGGAACGATCAAAATCGTCGGAGAAATGCACGATGCGGACGGGTGGCAGCACAGCCACGATCCGTCTTTCGCGGGATAAACCCCTTTGGTCGCCCTTCGACTCCGCTCGGGGCCTTGACCCTGTCGAAACGGCGGCCCTCATGCCGCGGTGCGGCGGATCGCGGCAGACTTGGGTCTCTTCGGCTGTTTTCTCCGGCGTAGCCTTTCAATCGCGATCGTGAATCATGCCACGGTGAAACCCCGCCATGCCTGATCCCAAACCTACGCCGCCATCGACCAGTGCACCCGCGCCGGGTCAGTCGCAGGGGACGGTCCCGCACGTGCGGCGTCCGCGCTACGCCGGCAAGAATCCGCGGCGCTTTGCGGACAAATACAAGGAACTCAATCCCGGGCGTTACGCGGCCGACGTGACCAAGGTGCTGGCCGCGGGCAAGACCCCCGCCGGCAGTCACCGGCCCATCTTGGTGGCCGAAATTCTCGCGGTGCTCGACCTCCACCCGGGCGAACTCGCGGTGGATTGCACCCTCGGCTATGGCGGGCACGCCCGGGAGTTGTTGGCGCGCCTCTCCCCGGGCGGCCGGCTCATCGGGCTGGATGTCGATCCGCTGGAACTGCCGAAAACCACCGCCCGCCTGCGCACCGCCGGTTGGGGCGAGCATGTCTTCACCGCGGTCCGCTCCAACTTCGCCGGTCTGCCGGGGGTGCTGGCGAAACTTGGTCTCGACGGCGTCGATGCCGTTCTCGCGGATCTCGGCGTTTCCTCGATGCAACTCGACGACCCGGCGCGCGGGTTCACTTTCAAGTCCGACGGCCCGCTCGATCTGCGGCTGAACCCGTCGCGTCCGCCGTCCGCGGCGGACTGGCTCGCGCGGGTGTCGGTCACCGATCTGACTGCCGCGCTCGTCGAAAATTCCGACGAACCTCGCGCCGCGGTGCTGGCCCGCGAAATCGTCGCCCGCCAAATCGAAACGCCGTTCATGCGGACGATGCCGCTCGCCGAGGCGATTCGGGCCATTTTGCATCAGCACCTGCCCCGACACGATCCGGAGACCGCCGACGACTGCGTGCGCCGCGTGTTCCAGGCGATCCGCATCGCGGTGAACGACGAATTCGGCGCGCTCGATCAGTTCCTGCGGCAGCTGCCCTTCTGCCTCAGGTCGGGCGGACGCGTGGCGCTGCTCACGTTTCATTCCGGCGAGGATCGGCGGGTGAAGCGCGCTTTTCGTGACGGTGTGCGCGCGGGGATTTTTTCCGCGAGCAACGAAGAGATCGTCCGGGCCGGGCCGGAGGAACGGCGGGCCAACCCGCGCAGCACCTCGGCCAAACTCCGTTGGGCGGTGCGGGCATGAGCCTAAGGACTCAGCTTTGCCGGTGCGATTCAGTTGAACCGCGGAGGGGCACAATGGCATCACGATGCCCCGGACTTGGGGGTCAAGATGCCGGGCTCACCCCGTCCACGGGTCGCGGCCGAGGAGCAGTTCGCACAGGCGGACGGCACTGAAGAGGCCGTCCTCGTGAAAACCGTAGCGCTGCCACGCGCCGGCGAAGTACGTCTCGGTGGTGCCGCGGGCGGCGGCGTTGAGCGCGGGGATTTCGGCCTGCGCCCGCGTGGCGCCGAGACTGAACAGCGGGTGCTCGTAGTTGATGCGGCGGAGCACGCGCTCGGGCGCGATCGACTCGGGACGGTTGATCGTCACGAAATAGTTCTCCCGATCCGAGACGCCTTGCAGCGAGTTCATCCAATAATGCGTCGCCGTCGAAACACCCCCGGCGGCATCGCGCGCGATCTCGTAGTTCCAACTCGACCACGCGAGCCGCGTGCGCGGCATCACGGTCGCATCGGTGTGAACCGTCGCGACATTGGGCTGGGAGCGGAACTCGGTCAGCAGGAGCTTTTCCCGGTCGGTCGGGTTGGCGAGCAGGCGCAGGGCCTGGTCGCCGTGACAGGCGAGGATGATCCGATCGAAAGTCTGGGCGTGACCGGCGCTGGTCATCACCGTCACGCCGCGCGGGGTGCGGATGACGTGGGTCGCGGCCTGCCCGACGCGGATGCGATCGCGCCAACCGGTAGTGAGTTTCCCGACGTACGTCCGCGCGCCGCCGTCGACGGTCCACCACGGGTGCTGGGTGGCCAGGCCGAGGAAGCCGTGGTTGTGAAAAAAACGCAGGAGCGTGGTGGCGGGAAACTCGAGCATCAGTTCCGGCGGCGTGCTCCACACCGCGGAACTCATCGGCACGAGGTAAAGATCGAAGAAATCGCGGCCGTAGCCGCGGCGTTTCACGTAGTCGCCGAGCGATTCGTTTTGCGCGACGGGATCAGCCAAGGCCGCGACCGCCTCGGAGTTGAAACGATTGATCGCGGCCAGCAGGCGATAGAACTGGGGGCGAAACAGATTGCGCCGTTGCGCGAAGAGATGGTTGAGCGACGAGCCGGCAAATTCGAGTCCGCGGTCGGCGTGGCGCACGCTGAACGACATCGAGGTGGGTTTGATCGGCACGCGGAGCTGTTCGAACAGGCGCGTGAGGTGAGGGTAGGTGACCTGGTTGAACACCATGAAGCCGGTGTCCATGGCGACGCGGCGTCCCGAGGCCGGCTCGTCGACATCGACGGTGTTGGTGTGGCCGCCGACGTAATCGTTCTGCTCGAAGAGCGTGAAGTCGTGGTGGCGCTGGAGAAAATGGGCGCAGCCCAGGCCGGCGATGCCGGTGCCGATGATGGCGAGGGAGGGCATGAAGTCGGGTTGGTGATCGGGACGAGAATCGCGAGGCAAAGAGAGTACGGGTAGCGATGCTCAGAGGATGCAGCAGAGTGGCCGCGCCCGCCACGAAATTTTGCCGGGCGGCAACCGCACCCGAAGGCGAAAAAGAGTTTTTGCAGGAGCGGCTTTCTGCCGGGATTGGCGCCATCCCGCAATCGAGTCGCGGGATGAGGTCGCGAGGAGAAATCGCGGGGTAAACCCGCTCCGATCAATCTTTGCGAAAATTCGTGCATGATTTTCTTATCACAGAGGCCACGGAGGATGCACGGAGGACACAGAGGAATGATAATTTGTGGTCTTACTCCGTGACCTCTGGTTTCCCCCCCCCCGTGTCCTCTGTGCCGAAGATCGGTTTCGGTTGCGGCAGCACCGGCGCGGTGCTGAAAATCTCTTGGAAAAGAGCCTGCTCATCGGAGCGCACGAAGCCTTCGTTTCGGCAGATGCCGGAACGGGCTCGGTGGCTTTGGGTGAGATGTTTGGGCGACGATCCCTCGTCCCCGCGTCAGGCGTCGGCCGTCGGCGGCACGGGTTTCTCCGGATGATGGGCGAGTTCGGCGACGTCTTTGCGAATCGCGGGGCTTTCGGCTTTTTTCGGGAGAGTGGCCTGGGCGGCGGTGGCGGTGGCGACCGCGAAGGCGGCGGCGGCGGGCACGGCCCGCTTGAGCGCGGCAAATTCGGGATGCACCTGGGCGGCGCGCTGGGCGGCGGCGATGCTGGCGAGGTGGTCGGCGCGGGTAGCTTCCTCCATGACCGATTTGGGCACGGGCTTGAGGCCCCAGATCAGGCCGGTCCACGAGAGCGCCTTGAGCCCGTAGTACGTGATATCGATTTCCCACCAGTAAAACCCATTGCGGGTGGAGGACATGTAGCGGTGGTGGTTGTTGTGCCAGCCTTCGCCGAGGCAGATGAACGCGAGAATGAAACTGTTGCGCGAGTCGTCGCTGGTGTTGAAGCGGCGCCGGCCCATCAGGTGGGCCATCGAGTTGATGCACGCGGTGCCGTGGAAGAGAAAGGTGGTGCTGATGAAGAAGCCCCACACGAGCAGCTGCCACCGATCGGCGCCCAGGCCCGGCGCCCAGGTCTCCAAGCCCGCGCCCACGCCGAAAATGGAGAGGGCGAAGAGCACCGGCACCACCAGATCGAAGCGGTTCAACCACACGAGTTCGGGGTATTTTGCCAGGTCCTTGATCGTCGAATAGTCGGTGGGAAAATTGCGCCGGCTCGTGATCCAACCGATGTGCGACCACCAGAAGCCATGCACGTGCGGCGAGTGGGCGTCCTCCGGATCGTCGGAGTGCTGATGGTGGTGGCGATGATGATACGCCCACCAAAGGGCCCCGCGCTGGACGGTCGTGCCGCCGAGAAAGGCGAGGAGGAACTGAACGCCGCGCGAGGTGCTGTAAGTCTTGTGGGAGAAATACCGGTGATAAACGCCGGTGACGATAAACATGCGCAAGAAGTAGAGCGCGACTGCGGTCCAGACCGCGACCGGGCTGGCCCCCACCCAGATGACCCCGAGGCAGCCGGCGTGCAAAATCACGAAGGGAATGCAGCGCACCCACTCGACGCCGTCCGGTTGATGGCGCACCGCGTCGGCCCCCTCCGGGGCATGGTCGGAATCAATCCACTGCAGGAGGGCGGACTGCACGCGCCAACGGAGCGTAGGACGAATGGTTTTGGCGTCAGGCATGATGGCGAAACCGCCCAAAGAAGCCCGTCCCGGTGGCCCATGCAAGCTGAGTTTCCAGATTTCGCGTTGCCGGTGAACATCGTTGAACCGGCGGTGGCAGGGCCTCGGTTCACCTCCATCGAGGAAGAAATAAAATAGAAAACAACCAGGGGCGCTCTCGTACGCGGGGGCGCCCCTGCTAATTTGAGGGACCAACGACGGAACGTGACGTGCAGAAAACCGCGACGCCCAGGCCGCAACGCGAATCCTACAGGCGCATCGACGGGAGGTGGGCGGGATCCATGACGGAGGTTAAAAATTCGTCCGGGGCGAGGCCTCCCGCAGATTCAGAAAGACCGCAGATGGTCTGATTTCCGACTCAGCATCTGTGGCCTTTCTGAATCTGCGGGAGATTCTTTATCTCGGGCACGTTCGCGAAGATTCTCCCACCAAAGACGTTCCAACTTCGCCGGGCGGCAGGAGCGGGTTTACCCCGCGAAGGGCGGATCGGAAAATCGACCGGATTTTCGCGGCATAAAGCCGCTACGGCGCGAGGCGCCCGATCTTCCAGCCGCCCGCCCCGTGGCGCGTGTACTGGATCCGATCATGCAGGCGGTTCGGGCCGCCCTGCCAGAACTCGACGCTCTCCGGCACCACGCGAAAGCCACCCCAGAAATCAGGCAGCGGCACCTCGCCGGCCGCGAACTTGCGCTTGAGCGCCTCCCATTCGAGCTCCAGCACCTGGCGCGACGAGAGCGGAGCGCTCTGCCGCGACGCCCAGGCGGCAATCTGGCTGTCGCGCGGCCGGGTGACGAAATATTTGACCGTATCCGCCATTGAAAGACGCTCGACCGCGCCCGTGATGACGACCTGCCGTTCCAGCAGCAGCCAGGGAAACAGCAGCGCGGCGTGCGGATTTTCCTTCAGCTGGCGCGCCTTGCGGCTCGCGAGGTTGGTGTAGAAGACGAAGCCCTGGGCGTCGTAATTTTTTAGCAGCAGCGTTCGCACCAGCGGGCGTCCGTCGGCGCCGGCGGTCGCCAAACTCATCGCGTTGGGCTCGAGAATCTGCGCGGACACCGCGTCCCGAAACCACGCGGTGAACTGCGTGATCGGGTCGGCGGGCATCGCCTCCTCGCGCAGGACGCCGAGGTTGTACTGCCGCCGCATCGCGGCGACATCGGGAGACGGGGGAGGTGTGGCGTTCATGGAAGAGGGAGGTGTCTTGGCGGTCGAAAAGACGGTCAGGATTCTTGGGAATGGCCAGGTCCGCGCGCTAGAAAGAGAGGGAGAACGAACGGAGAGAAAGATCAAATGGCAATACCGCGGGCCCGTGCGCCGGAGTGAGGCGGGGCTCGTCGTTGGCACGGCGGAAAGTGAAACGCCATCTTGGGGCTCTCCCGTTGTAGCCTCATTTCCAAAGTCGGATTTTTCACGCTCCCCTGCGGTGTCATTGCGTCGGGAGCGCCCGCCCGGCCGCGACTCGCGGACCGGCGGGGGATCCGGGTTCGGCTCAAGCACGCCGCGCGGTCTGGCGCTCGTCCGCATTTTCCGGTCGGGAGCGAGCTGGCCCCCGTGGCGGGCGGTGGTTGAGCCGTAACGATGCAATGAGCGGTGGAGCCCGATGGCCCCATCGGGCTCCACCATTTATTGAATCGTCTGGCTTAGCGGGGCCCCAGTGCCAGCGCGCGGTCGTGGACCGCGGGCCAGTGCGTCGGCGGAATGATCGGCCCCAGATGGCTGACCGTTTCGGCGCCGAGCAGCGACGCCACTGCGCCGCAAGCCGGCAGGGGCCAGCTGCGCAGATGACCGAAAAGAAATCCGGCGGCCCACGCGTCGCCCGCGCCGTTGGTGTCGACGACATTTTTCACCGTGACCGGTTCGACCCGATGCAGCGCAGTATCGCGGGCAATCCAGGCGCCGTCCTTGCCGACTTTGACGGCGGCCAACACGCCGAGCCCCGCCAGTTTCTTCGCGAGCTCCGCGTAGGGCGAGGTCTGATCTTGGAAGAGGGCGCGAATCTCGTCCTCGTTGGCGAAGACGAGGTCGATGCCGCGGCTAAACTGGCTGAACAGCCAGTCGCGGGAAGCGTGCACGACCTCGAAGGACGAGAGATCGAGGCTGGTCGTGCAGCCGGCGGCGCGGGCGGCCGTGAGCACCGCGTCGGCCAGCGCGCGATTGAACACGAGATAGCCCTCGATGTGCGCGTGGCGGCAGTCCTGAAAATCCGTGACGGCGATTTCATCGGGCGCGAGGGTCATCGCGGCCCCGAGGCAGGTGCGCATGGTCCGCTGGGCGTCGGGCGTCACGAGGGCGAGGCAGCGGGCGTTGGCCTGCTGGCCGATCTTGAAGCGGCTGCCATCGACGCCCGTGGCTTCAAACCGACTGCGGTACGCGGCCGCGTAGTCGTCGTTGCCCAGCTTGCCGAGGAACGTCGCGCGCAGGCCGAGCCGGGTGGCGTTGAAGGTGGCGTTGGCCGCGGAGCCGCCGGTCGTCCGGGCGGGGGCCTTGTCGAGCAGGCCGACGATCCGCTCCATCTCGTCGTGATCGACGAGCACCATGCCGCCCTTTTCTCCGGGCACGTGTTGTTGCAGGAAATCGTCCGGCACGCGGGCGAGCAGGTCGATGATGGGCGAACCAACGCCGATGAAATCGAAGAAGGCCATAAAAAGGTCAGTTGGTGACGGTGAGGCTCGTGGCGAGCAGCGGTTCGTCGTCGATTTCGATCAAGAGCGAGTATTCGCCGGGCTGCGGGAAGGTGAGGTTGCGAATCTCGTTGATCAGATTGATGCGGTGCAGGGGGCTTTGCGACTCGAAGGGCCGCTCGAGGAGCGGTTGGGGGTTCGTCGCGTCGAGGCTCATCGCGATGCGCAGTTTGTGCTCGCCGGGCGCGCAGTCCGTGATCGTGAGAAACCAGATCATGAACGGATGCGTGACCGGGAACTGCCGCGCCTGGATGTTGGAAAAGATGCCGAGAATCGTGTGCTTGCCCGAGCCGGGATCGATGTGGACGCCGTCGCAGGTGAGCCAGGCAAGGAGCTGAGGTTTGGATTGCACCGGGCCAGCAGGGCGGGCGGGCCGAAGAGGCGCAAATGATTTCGGCCGCGCGGCGCGCGGCAAGGAGCAAGTGGCCATGTATGAAGTGAGGAGGCGAGCTACTGGTCCTGGTCCTTGTCGCCTGCTACTTCCCCTCTCGGGGGAAGCATCTTCCGATCGTCGGTCCGGCCCGATCGGCCACCGATCTCATTCGATTTCGGAGGGCGGCGGTGCCCCCTGAAACTCGACCGGCAACTTGGGGTCCTCGGTGTGTTTTGGCTTGGAGCGTGGGCGGCGATTCGCCTGTCTAACGGTGTGCACCTCGCTGAAGTCGTAACGAAGTCGTATTCCCTCGATTTGAACGCCTATCCGCGCTGGATGTTGGTTCTCGCCGGCACCCTGGTGGTCGTGGTCGCCATTTGGGTGGCGATGAAATTGCTGAAGTTGACGCTGTGGCTGCTGCTCTTCCTCGTGTTTTTCGGTGGGATTGGCTGGGCGGTCTGGGAACTGCTGCGGTGAAGAGCGGGGTGCCCCCACCGCGCATTCCTTCACAAGGCGGGTGAGGGCACCCGCCCTCCATCGATTGGCCACTGGCAAACGGCAGTTGCGCCCGCTCCGGCACATTTTCGGAGCTTTTCCTTGCGCGAGGCGGACACGCGCCCTCAACCTTGCCACCCGTGAAATACATTTTCGTCACGGGAGGCGTGGTATCGTCGTTGGGCAAGGGACTCACGGCGGCGTCGCTGGGCGCTCTGCTCGAGATGCGCGGGCTGGTTGTCCGCATTCAGAAATTCGATCCGTACCTCAATGTCGACCCGGGCACGATGAGCCCGTTTCAACATGGCGAGGTCTACGTGCTCGAGGATGGCGCTGAGACCGATCTCGATCTAGGCCACTACGAGCGGTTCACCACCGGCAAGCTCTCCCGGCTCAACAGCCTTTCGTCCGGCATGGTTTACGAGGCCGTCATCCAGAAGGAGCGGCGCGGCGAGTACCTCGGCAAAACCGTACAGGTGATCCCGCACGTCACCAACGAAATCAAGGACCGCATCTACGCCGGGGGCAAGGATGCGGACGTGCTCATCACGGAGATTGGCGGCACCACCGG
>SXSC01000147.1 GCA_005792355.1 Opitutaceae bacterium | reverse complement strand
GAGATGGAGCTCGCCCATGCCCGCGAGAATCGTCTGGCCCGTGTCTTGGTCAGTCTTGACGCGCAGCGTCGGATCTTCCGCCACCAAACGCTGGAGGGCCATGCCCATCTTTTCCTGGTCCGCTTTTGAGTTCGGCTCGATCGACATCGAAATAACCGGCTCAGGAAATGACGGCGGCTCCAAGCGGATGTCAAAATCCTCATCACATAGCGTGTCGCCGGTGATGACGTCCTTCACACCCACGACGGCGCAAATGTCACCCGAGTAGGCCAGGTCGATTTCCTCGCGCTCGATCGCGCGCATCAGCACCAGACGGGAAACTCGTTCGGTGCGACGGGTCCGGGGATTGTAGACTGCCATGCCCCGGGGAAGCGTGCCGGTGTAGACCCGGAAAAACACGAGACGCCCAACGAACGGGTCGTTCCAAAGCTTGAATGCGAGCCCCGCCATTTTGGCCTTGTCGCTGACGACCGCCTCGACGGGTTTTCCATCAGTGTCCAAACCCTGCATCGGCGGCACGTCGATCGGGCTCGGCAGGAAATTGACGACACAGTCGAGGAGTCGCTGGACACCTTTCTTCTTGTACGCGGAACCGGGAATGACGCCGGTGAACTGGAGGGAAATTGTCGCCTTGCGGACGCCGAGCAATAGCTCGGGCACGGAAATCTCTTCCCCGTTAAGGTATTTCTCGGCGATAACGTCGTCGAAATCGGACACGGCCTCGATCAGCTTGTCGCGATATTCCCTGGTCTGCGCGACCAGATGGTCGGGAATCGGCATCGTCGCCGGGTTTAAACCGAGCAGGTCGTCCGGATTCTCATCGAAGGAATACGCGACATTTTGAACCAGATCGATCAGGCCGGAGAAATTCTCTTCCTTGCCGATCGGCAAGAAGATCGGGTGCGCGTTGGCCTTGAGCTTTTCGCGCATCTCGGAAACGGCGCGGAAGAAATCAGCTCCCGTCCGGTCCATCTTGTTGATAAAAGCGACGCGCGGCACCTTGTATTTATTGGCCTGTCGCCAAACGGTCTCGGACTGGGGTTGCACCCCGGCGACCGCACAGAAAACCGCGACCGCACCATCCAGCACGCGGAGAGAACGCTCCACCTCGGCTGTGAAGTCCACGTGGCCGGGAGTATCGATGATGTTAATCCGCTGCTTGATGCCCTTCCACGGTCCCCACGAGGCGTTCCACGCGCAGGAAATAGCAGCGGCGGTAATCGTGATACCACGTTCCCGCTCCTGTTCCATCCAATCCGTGACGGTGTTGCCCTCATGGACATCCCCCATCTTGTGGACGGCGCCAGAGTAGAAGAGAATGCGCTCGGTCGTCGTGGTTTTGCCGGCGTCAATGTGCGCGGCGATGCCGATGTTCCGCGTCCATTCGAGCGGAAACGGCCGATCCTTCGCGTTGATCAGCGAAATCTTGGCCTTGTCGGTCACGACAGTAATCGCGGGTGCAGCAACAGCAGACATGAGCAAAGGGTCCTGACCTGGTTACCAGCGAAGGTGGGCGAACGCGCGATTGGCTTGCGCCATCTTGTGCGTATCTTCCTTCTTCTTCACGACTGAACCCGTGTTGTTGTAGGCGTCGATAATCTCCGCCGCGAGGGCGTCTTTCATCGGAATGCCTTTGCGACCGCCCGCCGCTGCGACAATCCAGCGCAGCGCAAGGGACTCCTGACGCTCGAACGAAATTTCAATCGGCACCTGATAAGTGGCACCGCCGACACGCCGGCTCTTCACTTCTAGACGCGGACGCGCATTTTCCAACGCCCCGAGCATAAGATCAACCGGATCGCCCTTCTCCAGCTTCTCAGAGACCTTCTCAAACGCCCCGTAGACGATGCGCTGGGCAAGATTCTTCTTGCCGCTCTTCATGATGACATTGACGAGGTGCGCAACCAACGGACTGTTGTAGCGGCTGTCGGGAACGACCTGGCGTTTATCTGCTCTGTGACGACGTGACATGGCGAAATCTGTTTGGAAAAGAACGGTTGCTTACTTGGCGGCCTTCGGGCGTTTGACGCCGTACTTGGAGCGGGACCGACGGCGCTTTTCAACGCCAGTGGCGTCGAGCGTGCCGCGAACAATGTGGTAACGTACGCCAGGCAAGTCCTTCACGCGGCCGCCACGCACGAGCACAATCGAGTGCTCCTGAAGATTATGGCCCTCATCAGGAATGTAAGAAATGACCTCGTTGCCGTTGGTGAGACGAACCTTTGCTACCTTGCGGATGGCCGAATTGGGCTTCTTGGGGGTGCGGGTCATGACCTGCACGCACACCCCGCGCCGGAAAGGGTTACCAGCCAAAGCCGGAGACTTCGACTTGGTGGACACCTTGCGGCGGCCTTGGCGCACGAGTTGGTTGATGGTCGGCATACTGAGAAGGGAGAACTTACGAGTGAAAAGTGACGAAAAGAGGAAGACCCTACTTTTTGCCCAAAAGGCGGCAAGCTCTTTTTGGCGGAAAGTGGAGAAAAGCGCGAAACGGTGATTCTTGGAGCCGCCTCACGATGAGTTGAGCAATGATCAGCGCGAACCGATCACGTGACTTATCTGACAGGAAAGGAAGAGGGTTCAGACCGAAAACGATTTCACAAGCATGATCTTTGCTCGTCGGCGCGATTATTGCCCTGTTCGGTGCATTTCACCGATTACAACCTGGCGTCGATTCCTTCTTCAATCATCCCTGCGAAGCTGCTGGCTTTCCTCACGATCCTGGAGCGCACCCTGATTTCGACGGGCTGGGCGTATGACTTCGGCCACCCGGCGATGGCAGGTACGGTCCATGACGTGGCGGTTCATGCTATGCCAGGTCTGACCGTGGCGGGCCTGCTGTGTCTGCTGCCGATCTTGATCCTGCATCTGGCCCCGGCAGTGCCGTCCGGCCAGGTGAACGGCTGACCGCGGGACGAAACCTCCCCCCCGGGCTATCTGGCTGCCGGCACCACCGACACCCGGCTCACGCGTTCCGCCGGCAGGTACGCCTTGGCCAGTTCGCTCAGCTCCACCGCCGTGATCGCCTCGTTGTCCGCATAACGCGAACGGCACCAGTCCAGCACCTCGGGCTTCTCCTGCGCCCGGGCAAGCACGTTGCCAATCCAATACTGGTTGGTCCGGGCGGATTCCCGGAGGCCGGTGAGCACCGGTTGCCTGGCCCGCCCGAGTTCATCCGCCGTCACGCCCTTGGCCGCCAGCTCCGCACCGATCTGGACGATGATGTCGGCGACCTGCCGCGCCCGCGGCGGATCGATCGTCACCCAGGCCTGGATATAACCAAAACCCGGATACAATTCGCCCGCCGCGCTGCCAACCCCCGGGCTGTAGGCGTCGCCCAGCTCCTCGCGCACCTTGACCCGCAACCGGTCGCTGAAAACCTCGGCGAGCAGGTTGAGCCGGCGCGTGCGCCGGATGTCCCGCCCGTCGGTCGTCGGCCAGTACAGCGCCACGTCACCCTTCGGGATCTCGGTCGCGATCGTGAATTCCCGGGCGAACGGCCGCACCGGAAACTTCACCTCGCGCAGTTCCGCGAGGTCCGGCCGCGGTTCTCGCGCCGGCAGCGCGCCCAGGGTCCGGGCGATCGCCGCGATCGTCGCATCGGGATCGAAGTCGCCCACGACGGCGACTTCCATCGCCCCGCGGGCCAGTTCCGGCCCCACCCACGCCTTCACCTCGGCGAGGTTGCGTTTGAGCATCTCCTCCTTGGGCGGGAGTCCGAAACGATGATCGCCGCCGGCGATCAGCCGGGCGACCTCGAGATTGAACGGGCCGCCCGAGGTGTGTTCAAAATTCAGATATATCTGCTCGATCCACTTGCGCACCTGCCGGCCCGCCTCCGGCCGGAAACCGGGATCGGTGATGCGCGCCGCGACCAGTTGCAACTGCAGCAACAGATCCTCGCGATTCGTCGCACCGGCCAGCGTGAAGGCGTCCCCACCCGCGCCGAAACCCACCCCCACCGTCCGTCCCGCCAGGATCCGCCGCAGATCGTCGGCACTGTGCCGGCCCAGCCCGCCTTCCGTGAAGGTCTGGCCGGCATACGTCGCCAGGCCGGGCTGGTCCCGCGGTTCGGTGAGTTGGCCGGTCCCGACCCGCACGCCGACGCGGATGCGGTTCGCCTCAAAATCGGTCTTTTTGAGATTCAGCCGCAGGCCGTTTTCGAACGTCAGCAAGGTCAGGTCGAGATCGGCGATGTGCTCGCGCTTCGTGACCTTTCCGGGAGGCCCGAAGTCCGTGTAAGCCCACTTCGCTTCGGCCAGCGCCACCGGCACCGTCACCGCCATCGCACCTGATTTTTCAAAGGCGCTCGCAATCGCGGCGGTCGCCGTACTTTCGCCAGTAATCTTGGCGTTGCCGGTGACCAGCACGAGGCGGTGCGCCGGGCGCCAGGCGGTGCGCAGGCCGGCGAGACAGGCCTCGACGCTCATTTGCGCGAGTGCCGGTCCAAAGAGAGCGAGATCGTCCTCCGGCGTGGTCCACACGTCGCGCTCGAGGAGCGTCTCGGCAATCTCGTCAGCCAGCCCATCCGAGCGGCGGGTCGCCGCCGTCTTGACCGCCTGTTCGAGACCGTTGCGGAAATTCGCGACCACCTCCGCCAGTTCGGCCTTTTGAAAACCGTGCTCCAGCGCCCGGCGCAACTCCTGGTCCGCGACGCCCAGCGCACCCTGCCACTGGTCGGCGCGGCACGTGAGCGAGATCATGGTCTGCCGGTAGAATCCGTAGTTCTCCCCCGCGCCGGCACTGCCGCCAATGAAAGGGGCCTCCTCTTCTTTCGCCAGGATCGACAGCCGGCGATTGATTATCGCGTGTGCAATGTTGCGCGCCAAATCCTTCAGCCGGTTCGCGGCGGTGTCGCGATCCTTCACATAGGGTGTGACGGTCGCAATCGCGACGTTGGTGTTGGGCGCCTCGGACTCGTGATGATAAAACGGGACGGTGCCCGCGAACGCCGGCACTTTGCCCAAGTCGGGCGCCGGGCGCGCCGGGCCGCGCGCCTGGAGCGGGGTGAACGCCGCGCGGATCTTCTGCTCGACCGCGGCGGCATCGATTTCGCCAACAACGACCAGCGACATGATTTCCGGCCGATACCAGGTGTCGTAGAAATCGACGAAACGCTCGCGACCCGCCTGTTGCAGCACTTCGGTGGGGCCAATCACATCGCGCTTTTCAAACATCGTGCCGGCCAGCATGAAGTTGCGGGTGGCCACGCTGGTCCGGTAGCCCACCGAGTCGCGGGTGCGTTTTTCACTCAGGATAATTCCGCGCTCGCGATTGATTTCCTCGGTCGCGAGCAGGAGCCCGCCCGCGTAGTCCCTGATAACCTTGAGCCCCTCGGCGAGCGTGGCGTCCTTGGTGTCGGGCAGTTCGAGGAGATAGAGCGTCCGGGTGTACCAGGTGCTTGCATTCGTATCGCCGCCAAAGTTCATCCCCATGCGTTGGAAGAACTCGACGAGTGTACCCGCGGGATAATGTTCGCTGCCATTGAACGCCATGTGCTCGAGAAAATGCGCAAGACCCTGCTGATCGTCCTTTTCGTGGACGGCGCCCGCCTCCACCAGCAGGCGCACCGAGACGCGCTGCTTTGGCTCCACGTTGGCCCGAACAACATAGCGCAGGCCGTTCGGCAGCGTGCCAAACCGGGCCTGCGCGTCGGCCTTGAGGTCGCTGTTCTCCTGCGGAAATGGAATCGCGGCCGAAACCGCAGAGATGAAAAACGCCAGGGCGGGCAACCAGAGGTGGGCGGGACGACGCATGATGCTACTCCGGCAAAACCGCGCAATTCCCGCGAGCGAAAATTGATCGGGATGATTTTCTTTGCGCCCATGGCCCGTTTCGCGGCCAATCACCCGACTGTCTGCTACCGTGATGCTCTGGCTCTACCGTTTCTTTTTTGTCCCCGCTCTCCTGATCATCGCGCCGCGCTACCTGTGGCGCATGCGCCGACGCGGCGGCTACCGCGCGAATTTCAGCCATCGCTTCGGGGGTCATCCGCTGCTGCCGGCGACCAAGCCCGCTCGCCGGCGCGTCTGGTTCCAGGCCGTCAGCGTCGGCGAGATGCTCGCGATCGGGCCCATCCTCGAGGCACTCAAGCGCGACGGCGTGGAGGTCTACCTCACCACAACGACGAGCACCGGGCACCGTCTGGCACGCGATCGCTACGCCCCGTTGACGCTTGGCATCGGCTATTTTCCGATCGACTGGTGGCCGTTTTCTGTCCGCGCGTGGCGGCGGATCAACCCAGATTTGATCGTCCTTACCGAGGGCGAGCGCTGGCCGGAACATCTCCACCAGGCGGCGCGGCGCGGCGTCCCCGCCCTCTGCATCAACGCGCGGCTCAGCGACCGGAGCTTCACGCGACTGCGCCAGCATCGCCCGGCGGCCAACCTGCTGCTCGCGGGAGTCACCCGCTATCTGCCGGCTTCCGCCATCGATGCATCGCGGTTTTCTGAACTGGGCGTGCCGCCAGAGCGCATCGGCCCGGCCGGCAACATCAAGCTCGACGTGCTCATCCCGTCACTGGGTTCCGCGGAGCAAGCGCAACTCCGCCAGGAACTCGGCCTGCCCGTCGGCCCCGTCCTGCTCGGGTCGTCCACCTGGCCGGGTGAGGAAGTCGCGCTCGTCGCCGCGCTCCAGCACGCCCGGCAAAGGGGCCTTCCCTGCTCGCTGCTCATTGTGCCGCGCCACGCCGAGCGCCGGAATGAGATCCAACGCCTGCTCGCCGACACCGGCGAACACTTTCACTTTCGCTCGCGCGGTGCCGCGACCGGTGAAGTTGCCGTCGCCGTGGCCGACACCACGGGCGAGTTGCGCCGGCTCACCCAGATCGCCGACCTCGTGTTCGTGGGCAAGAGCCTCGCGCCTCATACCGAAGGACAGACCCCCGTCGAGGCGGCGGCACTCGGGAAACCGATCCTCCTCGGCCCGGGCATGAGCAACTTTCGCGCAATCGCGAGCGACCTCGTGGCCCAGGGCGCGGCCCGTGCGGTGGCCGACCCGCCCGCGTTGGCCGCCGCCGTGGAAGAGCTGTTGCGAGACCCGGATCAGCGCGAATTATTGGCCCGGGCCGCGGCAGCCTGGCACCGCGCCAACACTGGGGCCATCGAGCGTACGCTCACTTCGATCCGGAGTGAAATCGCCCGGCTGGGGTGAAAACGCCGCTGGGTGCGGCCTTTTCCGCATCAGGTAAAATTGATAAAATTCGGGATTGCACAGCTTCATCTGAGTTCTACTTTCGCTTTTTAGATTGATGCAGTCCCACGGACCCAAGCGCGTCTACACTCCTCATTCGCTCGAATTCTGGTTTGAGAAACTCGAAAACGACTGGTCGAGGGCTTTCAGTGCCATTCAACTGGAAAAAGGCCGCGAAATTTATGTCAGCGGCGAAGTGCGCGAGCTCGAATTGACCGAGCGGGATGCCATTGTGCACCGGCGGGTCGAAAAAAAGGATGAATACGCCGTGATCGAATGGACCGCCGACGGTCTGAGCGTTCGCTCGTCGTCGACCGACCATGAATTTGCCCACGCCCTGGCCGTCGCCGGCCTGCATGAAATTGAGGAATTGGTGGCGGACGAGATTTCGCCCCTGCCGGGAGAGCCGCCAAAAACTCCCACCCAGAAAAACGGCCACGCCAGGCCCATTGGATTCAGCCCGCGCCCACCACCCGCCAGTACCCCTAGGGGCCTGGCCCACTCCGCGTCCCCCGAGGCTGGAGCCAGCACGACCAGTGCCCCGGCGGTCGCCGTCGGGCCGGCCCGCGCTCTTGTCCTCAGCTTCAAAACAAAATCAGCGGGCCTGACCTTCAAGGCCGAGTGGCTCGAAGCCGACACCACGACAAGATGCCCCGCCCTCGGACCGGATGCGCATGCCAACGGCAACGGGCACGTCTCATCCGCCGAACGAGCCAAGCTCATCGGTCTCGCCGCCTACGCCCGCAAGGCTCACTTCCATTACAATCAGAGCACGGGCGTCTACATCATGGAATCGCTCGTCGAGATTCCGAATTTTCTCCGGACGGTCGCACCGGCCTGGCGGCGGATTTTCTCCATCGAGCTCGACGAAAAGTCGGCCAACCTGCTCAGGGGCACGCGGATGGTTGAGATCGAAGCCGTGGCCGAACGAGCCTCGGCATCCAGCCCGGCGGTGGGTGGCGCGGAGCACACGGCCCTGAATCTTCGTTGGATCTTCCGGACCGGCGAGCGAATGCTCACGGACGCCGAGGTCAACGCCCTCCTCAAGCGTGGCGGGCAGCCGGTGATCCTGCCGAGTCTTGGCATCGTGTCCCTTCCGCAGGAGCGGTGGGATAGTTACAGTGCGTGGCAGAAGAACGTCGAGGAGACGCAACGACCGGGTGAGGATGGCTCCGCGGCCCTGTCGCCCTACCTGATCTTTTCCCTCTTTAACGACGCGCGCCTGCGGCTGTCACTCTCGCCAGAGATCGAAGCCTGGCGCCAGAATCTACTCGCACCGCCGCCCGCGCCGCCCGCGCTGCCGGAGGTTCTGCGTCCGTATCAGCGGCGTGGAGTCGAGTGGATCCATCACCTGTGCGAGGTCGGCTGCCACGGTCTGCTGGCGGATGAAATGGGCCTGGGCAAGACCCTCCAGGTGCTGGCGCTGCTCGCGGCGCGGCCCATCGCCGGCAAACCCAGCCTGATCGTGTGCCCGGCGAGTGTCGTGCCGGTCTGGCGCGAGGAAATCAACAAATTTTACCCGCATCTGGCCGTCGAAGTTTTGAAGACCGGGCACGACTTCACGCAGCGGGCCGATGCCGCCATCTGGCTCGCCAGCTACACCCAGCTTCGCAAGCACCGCGCGCTGCTCAGCGGCGTCGAATTCGGTTATGCGGTGCTGGACGAAGGTCAGTTCATCAAGAATCCCGACGCGAAGATCACCCAGACCTGCTTTGCCGTGCGCGCCCTGCACCGCGTCGTCCTGACCGGCACGCCCCTCGAAAACCGTCAGCTGGATCTGTGGAGCATCTTCCGCTTCCTCCTGCCGGGGCTCCTGGGTACGCGCAGCTCGTTTGAGGCCTCCCTCGGTGCCGACCGGGAGGGAACTCTCACCCGTCTCCGGGCCCAGCTGGCTCCCTTTATTCTCCGCCGCACCAAGCGCGAGGTGGCCCAGGAACTGCCGCCCAAGGTCGAGATGGATCTCATCTGCCCGCTTACCGACGTGCAGCGCGCCGAATACGCGCGGATCTGCAGCGAAGGCCTCGAGCGGCTGGGCGACGATGTCGGTGCCGCGATGCGGGAGAAGTCATTCGGTTTCCTCGCGCTGCTCACGCGCCTGCGCCAGACCTGCTGCGACCCCGACATGCTCCCGTGGCTGAAGGCCCCCCTCACCGATTCCGGCAAGATCAACCTGCTGATCGAAAAGCTCACCGAGATCGTCGGCAGCGGGCACAAGGTGGTGATCTTCTCGCAATTCGTGATGCTGCTCGACCGGGTGCGGGCGGCGCTCGTCCAGCACTTTCCGGATCTCGCGCGGTTTGAGCTGACCGGCATGACCCTCGATCGGCTGAAGCCGGTGCAATCGTTTCAAAACGCCCCGGGAGCCGCCGCGATGCTCGTCTCGCTCAAGGCCGCGGGCACCGGCATAACGCTGCACGCGGCGGATTATGTCTTCCTCCTCGATCCGTGGTGGAACCCCGCGGTCGAAGCCCAGGCCGTCGACCGCGTGCATCGGATCGGGCAGACCAACACGGTGTTTGTCTACCGGATGGTCACCGCCGGCACGATCGAGGAACGTATCCAGGTTCTGAAGTCGTCCAAGAAGGATTTGTTCGAGAAGCTCATCGGCGGGCTCGGCGGCGACTTTGACCTCAGCCAGCATTTCAGCTCGCTCCGCAGCCTCGTGACCCTCACCGCGCCCGCCGAACCGGATGAGACGCCGGAACCGTACACGATCGACTAGGTTTTCGCCGCGCGAAACCCTCAGGGCACCGGCGGCACCGCGGGGCCGAAGATTCCCCAACGGAATGTCTGGTCGAGCGCCAGCAGCCAGAGCGCGGCCACGTAGAGCCAGACGCCGGCGAGAACGATCCTGCCCAGCATCCGTTTCCGCGGATCGTTCGAATCGAACCAGGCGACGGCTGCATCCGACGACGAGTCGCTGGCCAGGGCGGCGACCAGCCCGGCGGAGACCACCTCTGGAGCCGCGGTCCGCTCGGTCGATTTTGCGCTCCGATTCGCGGATTTTTCCCTCATGATCGCCAACCTGAAGGAAAACCCGCCCGGCGCAAGCACCGGGCGGAGCCGGTTCAGCCGCGCGCCACGACCAGCGAGGCGTTGGTGCCGCCAAAGCCAAAGCTGTTCGCGAGCGCGGCCCTCACCGGCCGCCGCACCGCGGTATTGGGCGTGAGATTGAGCCCGAAATCGCCGCAGGCCGGGTCCACGTTGTCCAGATTGATGGTGGGGGGGATGATTCCGTGGTGGACGGCGAGGACCGCCGCAAACGCGCCCATCGCACCCGCTGCGCCAAGCAGGTGCCCCGTCATCGACTTCACTCCGCTCACGTTCAGACCGCTGATGCTCCCGGCAAAAACCCCGGCGATTGCCGCCGCCTCTTCGCCATCGCCACCAGGCGTGGAGGTAGCGTGGGCGGAAACATAATCGATCTCCGCCGGCGCGAGGCCGGCACGATTGAGAGCGGAACGCATCGATCGCGCCGAACCCTCGGCACCCGGCGCAAGCGAGGAAAGATGGTAGGCATCCGCGGACGCCCCGTAACCGCGCAACTCACCATAAATACGGGCACCGCGCCGCCGGGCGTGCTCCCGTTCTTCCAGCAGAAACACGACCGATCCCTCCGAGAGGACAAATCCGTCGCGATCCTTGTCGTAGGGTCGCGAGGCCTTCTCGGGGTCGTCGTTGCGCGTCGACAAGGCCCGCATCTGCGCGAACGCCCCGATCGCCAGGGGCGTGATGGTCGACTCCGCGCCGCCCGCGAGCATCACATCGGCCTCGTCCCGCACAATCGCCGCGGCCGCCTCGCCCAGGGCGTGCCCGCTCGTCGCGCAGGCCGAGGCGACGCTCATGTTGGCGCCGCGAAAATCCAGTGCCAGGCTCACCTGACCAGCCAGCAGGTTGGGCGCGATCTGGATGATGAAAAACGGGGATATTTTCCGAAAGCCACCGGCCTTCCAGGTGTCGTGCATCGCCTCCATCTCCGGCAGCCCGCCGAGGCCCACGCCGAGCACCACGCCCAGACGTTCGGGCGGAAGTGTCGCGCGGTGCGCATCCAGCCCGGAATCAGCATATGCCTCGATCGCCGCCCCACAGCCCAGATGGGTGAAACGGCCAAATTTCTTGATATCCTTGGCGGTGAGCGCCTGGCAGAGCGGCTCGCCGGCGGCACCGCGTGGACGCAGCGGCACCGGCAGCAGACGCGCCGGGTCGTAGTTGCGCACCTCGCCCGCGATTTGCGCCGTGCAGCCGGTCGCATCAAAACGTGTGATTCGACCGATGCCACTGCGGCCGGCGATGAGCGCAGCCCAAGTCTCGGCTGCGGTGTTTCCGCAGGGTGTGACGGCACCCAAGCCAGTGATGACGACGCGGCGCGGGGAAGTGGAGGGATTGTGCATGTGGAGAAAAGAAGTGAAAGTACGGCACTCAGAATGCGCGCATAAAATCATGGGGCGATCGCTCGGTGGACGGCAAGGGTTCCTGACAGTATTGCCGTCGCAGCTGCCGACGCATCGCCTGCAGCATCAGATCACTTTGCGCCGGGTCGTCGATCGCGCGGGCCACCAGCAACGCCCCGACCAGGGAACTCATCAGCTGGGTCACGCGCTCGCGGTTGCGCACCGAATCCGGGCTCAACCGAAGCGCGGTCGCCAGCCGATCAATATGCCGCGAAAATCCACGCGCATACCCCGTGCGCGCTTCACCACGCAGCCGCACCATATCAGCGCCAACGGCGACGATCAGGCAGCCGGAACCCCGGTTATCGCGATGACGGGGGCCAAGGTAACTGTCGATCAAGAGGCGCGCCCGGTTGGCCGGGGTCGACCCGGAGGAAATCCGGTCGAGGTTCGGAACAGCGGCGTCAAACGCCGCGCCACACGCCTCCGCCAGCAGCTCCGTCTTGTCGCTGAAGTGAGCATAAAAACCCCCATGCGTGAGCCCAGCACGACGCATCACCTCGTCGACACCCGTCTCGGCCACGCCCCGCTCCCGAAACGCCTGAGAGGCCGCTTCCACGATGCGACGGCGGGTCGCAAGTTTATGGGTCGGAGGGTATCGCATGATACGGAGACAAAGCGTATGAATGACGACCGTCATACTAAGACAAGAGTAATCTTCAGTACCATCGGTGGCTGGCAAGGTGCGTAGTGACGTTTTTGAGCATGGCTTTGACTTTCCCAAACCGGCGGGTTCTGCTCCGATTCTTTTCCGACCGGCCTCCGCCTTCAATGCAGCAGCTACACGCCCACTGGCGCATGGAATACATCGACGCGCCGCGCTATCCGGCGGCGATGAGTCGCCCTTTTACCGAACTACCGGCCCTTGGGGACGACCGTGCCGCTCTGATCGTCCACCGGTCGAAGTTGAGTTATCTGATTCTCAACCGTTTTCCCTACAACCCCGGTCATCTGCTCGCGGTTCCCCTGCGCGAAGTCACCAACCTCGAAGAACTCAGCCCCGCCGAGCGCGCCGACTTGTTCGAAGAAATCATCCTCGCGAAGCGCCTGCTCTCGGCCGCCCTCAAGCCCGACGGGTTTAACGTCGGCTTCAACCTCGGCTCGGCGGTCGCCGGCGGCAGCATCGCCCACCTCCACGGCCACATCGTGCCGCGCTGGAACGGCGACAACAACTTCATGCCCGTGCTTGGGCAGACTCGCATCCTGCCGCAGTCGCTCGAAGCGACCTGGGTCAAGCTGGCCGCAGTGGCGAAGCCGGGAAGCGAGCCACCGAAAGCGAAAAATCCCAAAGCTCGGTAGCGCTGACCGCTTCCACCACGACCCTCGCTCCCCTTCCCGCCTCCCCCGGCTTCCCGTCTTTCCGTCTCTCGTCGTCCTCCTCCCGCGCCGCGCCTTTGCCGACCAAGACCCTCCATTTCCCAAGTCCGCGACATGCCGCCGCACTCTATGCCGGCCGTGAAGAAAATCTCGTGCATGTCGAGCGCGCCCTGGGCGTGAAGCTCGTCACCCGCGATGATTGGGTCAAAATCGACGCCGCCGACGAGAACCTCGCCCGCACCGAGGCCCTCTTTGGATTTCTGAACGAGGCACGCTCTCAGGGCATGGCGATTCGCACCCCGGATTTTCACCGGATCGCGGATGCGTTTGCCCGCGGCGAAGGCCCGCAGTTGCAGACCTTGCTCGACGCACCGCTCGTCATCGCCACCAACCGCAAGACGATCGTCCCCAAAACGCTCGCGCAGAAACTGTACCTGCAATCCATGCTGGAGCATCCCGTGGTGTTCGGCATCGGTCCGGCCGGCACGGGCAAGACCTACCTCGCGATGGCCGCCGCCGTGAACGCGCTGCTTAAGAACGAGGTCGAACGCGTGATCCTCACGCGACCGGCAGTCGAGGCGGGCGAAGCCCTGGGCTTCCTGCCCGGCGATCTTCGCGAAAAAATTCTCCCCTATCTCCGGCCGCTCTACGACGCGTTGCACGACATGCTCGACCCCGAGGATGTCGCCCGCCTCAGCGCCAAGGGTGTCATTGAAATCGCCCCGCTCGCCTATATGCGGGGGCGCACGCTCTCCCACGCCTTCATCGTGCTCGACGAAGCCCAGAACACCACGCCGGAGCAGATGATGATGTTCCTCACCCGGCTCGGCGAAGAATCCCGCATGGTCGTCACCGGTGACATCACCCACGTCGACCTGCCGCGCTCGAAATCCAGCGGGCTCATCGAAGTTCGCCACATCCTCGCCGACATCCCCGGCATCGATTTTCATACGTTTAGCGCCGCCGACGTAGTCCGCCATCCACTGGTGCAGAAAATCATCGAAGCCTACGACGCGTACCGCAACCCAATCGCCAGCCACAACGGCGCGGGGGAAAAACCATGACCAGCCTCCGTCACGTCGCTCCTCCACCGTTTTCCCGCCAGCGCGCGGCGGCGGCGCACTCCGCCTCCCCGCGGCTGCATCCGCCCATCTCCTGATGTCCGTTCGCAACCAGCTCAAACTCCTCGTCGGCGGCCTCAGTGGCCACCGCGGCAGCCGCACGTCCACCGCGGCCTGGGGTGCCATGGGCGAATTTCTCGAACGTAGCCCGCTCGTCGCCGCCTTGATCTTCATCGTCACGGTGGCCGCCATTGTCGTCATCAGCTCGGCCGGGCTCACCACGCTGGATGCGCCACTGATTCCGAACCAGCTGGCCACGTCCCGCGTCACGGCCCAGGCCCCGTTTGCCTACGAAAGCGCGGAGAAAACCAACGCGGCCCGTGAGCAGTTTCTCAACCGCGTGCCCCCGGTCTACAAACTCGACACCGAACAGCTCCGCCGTTTCGAGGCGGCTGCGCGCACGCTGCTGCTCCAGCTTGCCGCCTTCGAAACCGCTCATCCCGCCAACGCCGCCCCGCTGCTCATCTCGCGCCCGGAGTTCGCTGCGATGGCTGAGACCTTCAACTCCCATGGGCCCTACCATGCCACGCCCGAGGATGTCGCCGCCGCGCTGGCCGCGGGCGACGCCCGGGCTCGGGCCGCCATGTTCGAGAACGGCCTCGCGACGCTCCGCGACATCTACGCCCAGGGTGTCGCCGATTCCGCGCTCGTCGGCGTGAGTCCCGGCAGCGCCGTCGCGCTGCAAATCGCCCGGCCGAATGGCGCCGTGTCCCAACGCTCCGTGCAAACGATGGAGGACGCGCTCACCGTGCTCCGGGTGAGCCTGGCGACGGATCAGGTTTCGCGCACCTCAGCACCGGCGGTGTTCCGCCTTTTTCGTTTCGGGCTCACTCCAAATCTCGTCTTCGACCGCGCCGCGACCCAGGCCCGCCAGATCAGCGCCAGCCAGGCGATCAAACCGGTCACGGTCAAGGTGGTCCGCGGCCAGACCATTCTCGAACCCGGTGAACGCGTGACCCCCGAGGTGCTGGAAATGCTGGTCGCCCATCGAAGATTTCTCCGCGACTACGGCGACGCCGCCATGACCGAGGGCCTGACCCTCTTCGGGCGCGTGCTCCTGGTGCTCGCGATGGTCCTCGCCTCGCTGATCTATATCCGGATCGAGGACCCGGAGACGCTGCGCAGTAACGTCCGCTGCGGACTGCTCGCCCTGGTCGTCATCGTCAACCTCGCCCTCGTCCGCGCCAACTACTCCCTCGGAGGCGCCGAGTTTTTCCTGCGCGACGGCTCGTGGGCGTCGACCCTCCCGTATGTCGCGCCGACGGCCTTCGCCCCGCTCATCGTCGCGATCCTGATCGACGCGGGCTCGGGAATTTTCATGGCGTTGCTGATTTCGATCTTCACCGGCGTCATCTACGGCAACCGGCTCGACCTGCTCGTCATCACCTTTCTCGCCTCGCTCGTCGCGATCTATTTCGGCCGGGATGCGCGACGCCGCGGCCGGCTCGTGCGCGCCGCCGGCATGGGCGGCCTGACCATCGCCGCGTTTGCCGCGCTGATCGGCATCGCGGACCAGACGCCTCTCGACACTTTGCTGCGCCAGATGGTCGCCGGCCTCGGCACCGGCCTGCTGACTGGCGTCGCCGTGGTCGGCCTGCTGCCCGTGCTCGAGTCGCTCTTCAAGCGCACCACCGACATCACGCTGCTCGAACTCACCGACTACAACCACCCGCTGCTCCGCCGCATGCAGCTCGAGGCGCCGGGCACGTATCACCATTCCCTGGTCGTGGCGCAGCTCTCCGAAAACGCGGCCAACGCCATCGGGGCCAATCCCCTTGTGGCCCGGGTCTGCGCCCTGTTTCACGATGTCGGCAAGACGCTCAATCCGCAATTCTTCGGCGAGAACAACCGCGATCGCTCCAATCCGCACGATGACCTGCCGCCGGCCGAATCGGCGCGGATTATCAAACTTCATGTGTCCGACGGCGTCGTTCTCGCCCAGCGGCACAATCTTCCCCGCGCCGTGCTCGACGCGATCCAGCAGCACCACGGCACGACACTTGTGCGCTATTTCTACGATCGGGCCGTCCAGGCGACGCTCTCGCCCTTCTCCCGCGCGCCATCCGCGCGCCCGATCGCAAGTTCCAATCCCACGGCACCGTCCCCCGCCGCCCTGGTGCCGGATGAGGCGGCGTTTCGCTACGACGGACCGAAACCCCAGTTCAAGGAATCGGCCATTCTCTCCCTCGCCGACGGCCTCGAGGCGGCGACGCGCTCACTCCGCCAGGTCAACGCCGGGGAACTGCAACTGACGATCAACCGTGTGGTCGGTGAACGCATTATTGACGGCCAGCTCGACGATGCCCCGCTGACGCTCGAGGAAATCACCCGCGTCAAGAACAGTTTTCAATTCACGCTCCTGAACATGCTGCACACGCGTGTCGCCTATCCCGCCGGCGAGAAACCGGTGGACGGTCCCCTGAAAAAATCAGATGCCAGTTAGGACGCTGGCGGCCGCGCGCGTGGCCAACGCGCCTCTCCAACCCGGGCCTGCCCGCGGTGCAGCCCGCCACGTCGCGATGGCCAACCATCATCCCCGCCTGCGCCTGAATCGCCGCGCAATCGCGAGCATGTTCGCGACCCTCGAGGCCAACTACTCTGCCGTCGCCCGCCGTGCAGCCGACTTTCCCGCCGGTGAGCTCTCGGTGGTTTTTTTGACCGACAACGCCTTGGCGCAACTCCACGCCAGCTTCCTCGACGATCCGACAAACACCGACGTAATCACGTTTGCCGGCGACCCGGCGCAGGGCACCGCGGGGGAGATTTGCGTCTCCGTCGACACCGCGGCACGATATGCCCGCGATCACGGCCGGGAGTTTGCCGACGAACTCACGCTCTACCTCGTCCATGGCTGGCTGCACCTCGCCGGCCACGACGATCTGGTGCCGGCGAAAAAACGCGCCATGCGCCGCGCCGAGGCCCGGGCGATAAAACTCCTCTCCCGCACCGGGACCAGCCCGGAGTTCTCGCTCAGGCCTTGCCGTCGCAGAAACCGCTTCCGCACGCTGTGATATGACGCCAAAACGTAACCTCTGCAAGGTGGAGCCCGGTGTCCGGATCGGGCTTTTTCGCGGAATGCCATTTGGAATTTTCCCCCATCGAATCCTTTGCGTTGCGTGCGGTTGAGGTTCTGGCCGAAGCTGAAACCTGTCATGTCCAACGTCCCGCCACGCGCTTCCCACTTCGTAACCTTCCGCAACGCGTTTCTCTCCGGCGCGCTGTTGCTGGCCCCGCTGATCGTCACGATCTGGGCGTTCAGCGCGATCATCGATGTCGTCGGCGGCAAGTTTCGCCCCCTCTACGAGGACTACCTCCCCGATTCGCTGCAGCGCATTCCATTCCTCTGGGATTTGCTCGCGACCGGCGCGGTCATTTTGCTCGTGACCGCACTCGGCTTCCTCTCGACCTACGTCTTTGGGAAATATTTCCTCAGTGTTGGCGAAAGGGCCATCCAGCGCATCCCCGGCATCGGAGCCGTCTACAACTCAGTCAAGCAAGTCGTCGCGACCTTCGGCGCGCAAAACCGCAATCTCTTCAGCAAGGTCGTGCTCATCGAATATCCGCGCAAGGGCTGCTGGACCTTAGGATTCCTCACGAACAAGGCGCAGGCCGAACCGCAGGTGCATGTCGGACTCGAAACCTGGACGGTTTTCGTGCCGACGACTCCCAATCCCACGAGCGGCTTCCTGCTGATGCTACCGCGGCAAGAAGTCATCGAACTCGAGATGAGCGTGGGCGATGGCATGAAGATGATCATCTCCGGCGGAGCCGTCGTCCCACCCTGGCCCTCCCCCGCCACCACCGCGCAGAACTAGCCCGCATCTTCCCCAAGCGGCAACCGCAACCTCCTCCGGCGGACCAGCCGGAAATCTTGAAATCGGGCATCGGGCATTTTCAATCTGTCACTGGCAGACCAGAACGAGTTTTCCAATTTCAAGCTGCCCGATGACCGCTGCCCGATTTCGAGATTTCCAAAATCCCGGATTACAGCTGCCCGATTTCAAGATTTCCGATCTCCCATTCTCCCGTCTCTCCGAGTCTCCCCTTCTCCGTCATTCCCTCTCTCCCGCTCCAGACCGACGCCTTCATCCTCCAGAAACGGCCGCCCACCGACGCGTTCCAGGGTTTTTCCGCGTTTGCCGCCGAGCACGGATCGTTGCTGCTGCTGCAGCGCATTCCGAAAAAATCCGCCGCTACTTCCTTCGCCCTCGATCTGTTTGACGAAGTCGCGCTCGTGCTCGAATCGTCCAACCAAGGCCGTTCGTGGTTCGTGAAGGAGGTGCAACTCGTCGCGCGGCACCCCGGAATCGGTGGCAGCTACGAAACCCTTCGACTCACCTCCGCCCTCGCGGCGGTCATCGCACGTAATCCGGTACATGAGGAAAGCCGGCCCGCGGTCGCCGAGTTGCTGCGCAGTGCCTTCGCCGCCTTCGCGAGTGCGCCGCGCCCCGACATCGTCTACTTCAAGAGTCTCTACCGCTTCGCCCGAGACGAGGGTTACCCTCTGAAACAGCATTGGTTCTCCACGTTGCCCGCCACCGATCGCACCGAGGTCGCCACCTTGGTCAACCAACCGCTCGCTGCGCAAACCGCCGGACCCGGCGTTGTCGCCCGCCTGCAACGCCACCTCGAGGGCTACCTCCGCGGTCACACAGAAATCCTGTTGGACTAGGAAATGCGCGCGATCAGCCTGTCGGACTTCCAATGATCTTCGACCTCGATCAGCGCACCGTCGCCCTGAGCGTCGGCGAATTTGCCGGCTTCTCCCTCGGTCCGCACGACGGCGGGGATGGCGGTGGCGGTCTTTGGCGGGCCCAACTCGGCACCCACTGGCACAACGAACTCCGCGCTCAGGCAATCGCCGAACACGCCGCCGCCGCCGCGTTCGAAATCCCCATCACCGGCCGCATCGTCCACCGCGGTTGGATTTTCACCCTCACCGGCCGCATCGACCAAATCATTCGTCCGCCCGGACGCACCACCCTGCGCGAAATCAAGTCCGTCACCTGCCCGCTGCCCGCCGACGAAGCCACCCTGCGCGCCGACTATCCGGAATATTTTGTCCAACTAGCCACCTACGCCGCCCTCTTCCGCCTCGGCCTCGCCGCGCCCATTCCGACCTTGGAATCTTGTCACCTATTAGGTGACAAGCCCTCCGGCCCCACGGCGGCGGAACTCGTCTTCGTCGAGGCGGGCTCGGGCCTGGTGCAGACGGTGCCGCTCACCCCGGCGGATGATGCGATTTTTCGCGCGCAACTTGAGCGCGTCACCGAATTTGTCGACCTGCGGATGCGCGCCCGGCAGCGACTCCGCGGCCTGCGCTTCCGCCCGGCGTTCGCCACTCCGCGCCCGGGCCAGGCAACCACCCGGGCCGAACTCACGGCGCTTTTCCATTGCCAGCCACTCGTGTTTTTTGAAGCGCCCACCGGCTTCGGCAAGACCGGCGTACTGCTGGAATTCGCGCTCGACCAACTCCGCTCCGGCCACTTCGACCGCGTCCTCTATCTTACGAGCAAATCCACCGGCCAGCTCCAGGTTGTCCACACTCTGCAGGCCATGACCGCCCCCACCGCGACAATCCCCGCCGTCGCCCCACCCCCGCCGCCACCGACCGCCCCCGCTTCTTGTCACCTATTAGGTGACAAGACTGAGCGGGCGGCGGGGGCAGAGGGAACCGCGGTTGATGGCAAACCCGGCACGCAGGCGGAGGCCGCGGCTGGCACACCCGTGGCGGCGTGGCATGTGCGCAACAAGGGGGAACATTGCATCAACCACACATTTCATTGCGTGCGCGAGGCCTGCGCCCACCTCGCCGGCGCCGCGGAGCGCTGGCCACAAAGCGGACTGGCGCGCTTCTATCTGGATGAACAACACGCGCGCGATCTCGACACCCTGCGGGCCGCGGGTCGTGCCGCGCAAATCTGCCCCTACGAAATCACCCGCACCGCCCTCGCGTTCAACGACGTGTGGATCGGCGACTATAACTACGTGTTCGCCCCGCGGAATCGCGGCCTCTTCTTCGATCAACCGGGCTTCGTCGCCGCGCGCACCCTCCTCTTGCTCGACGAGGCGCACAACCTGCCCGCCCGCGTCGCCGACGCGCACTCGCACAACTTTACCGCCGCAGCCGCTTTCGCCGCGCGCGAAGAGCTCAACCGCATCCGCCCGGGCGCCGGCCTCGTCACCGCCTGGGAGCACTGGTGTCATTTTCTCCACCACCTGCGCATCAACGCCGGCCTCGCTCCCGCGGACGAAGACGACGCGCGCCACCTGCTCGGGGAGTTCGCGGGGCGGCTGACTTCCGCCGCCCTCGACTTCGCCGCATTGGGTCCCGTCGCCGCGGACACCTTGTGGCAGGTGCCAGCGCTGGTCAGCGAACTCGCCGGTGGCGAGCCAGGTCGCAGCGCCGGCACTGCACCGGGCCGGGCCGCGGTCCCAACCCTGGCGCGACTCTGGTGGAGCCCGCGCGACGGCGAGCTTGCGCTCACGTGCCTCAATGCCGCACCCGTGATCGGCGCGACCCTGCGCGAATTCGGCGGCGTCGTGCTCGCGAGTGCCACCCTTAACCCGATCGATGGATTCGCCGCCGCCTGCGGCGTCGCCGGGGCCTTTGCCGGCGAAGCTCCGAACTCCGGCCGGCTCGGAGAGCCAGCCCCACCGGCGCCGGCCGCGCCGGAACGTCTCGGTGTCCTCAACAAGCGCGACACCCGCAAACTCTACCGCCAGCTCACGAGCGCCGCCGACCTGCTCCGGGTCGAGGAGGCCCGGGACGCCGCAAGCCCGGCGTGGCTGCGCGCCCACGCCCCATGGCGCGACCACTCCTACGACCTGGCGTTCGACGCCCGCGCCGACACGCGGTTTCAACACCGTTCGCACCACTACCCCACCACGGCCGCGACCGTTGTCGCGCTGCACGGCGCGGCCCTTCGTAACGACACCTTCGATACGTCCGCGGCGGGCTCCACCGTCGCCCTCTTCTTCCCCTCCTACGCGTACGCGGAAGCAATCCTGCGGGAAGTCGCCGCGGTCGCGCCAGCGCTGCGGCTCGTGCTCCAGCCGAAATTGCGCGACCTGGCGGCGCAATCGGCGTGGGTCGAGGAATCGTTGCGATCCTCCGACGCCCTCTTCCTCGTTTTGGGCTCCAGCTTCGCGGAGAGCATCGACTCCCTCGGCGGTCGCGTGACCCACGCGATGGTCGTCGGCCCCGCGCTTCCCGAGGTCAATGCCGTGCAGCGGGCACGACTCGCGGAAGCGACGCGGGCCGGCCTGTCGCGCGACGCGGCGTTTCGCCACGTTTATCAGATCCCGGGCATGACCAAGGTCAACCAGGCCCTCGGCCGTCTCGTCCGCGCCCCCGGCCAGCGTGCGCGAGTCCTCCTGCACTGCCGCCGCTTCCTCGATGCCAGCTACGCCGACCTGCTGGCGCCCGAGTATCAGGTCGGCACCAAGATCCACGACGACGAGGCCTTCGCCACCTGGCTGGCGCACGGCACATCCTGAACGAGAACTGGCCGCAACTGCGGCGACGTTTATTCCCAGAAATTATTTTTTTCGACCTCTACTTTGTCTCCGCTCATCCGATAGTTCTCCCCTTTTCAGGCTCCGAACCGGTTGGCGGGATTCCCTCAACCCTAACTCATCCATCAATTCTCTCATGCCGATTTCCAGCTTCGGGCTACGAGCCCTCATCATCTCCACCGTCCTCTCGCTTGGCGGCGGTGGCTTACTGCACGCGACCAGCGTCGTCGCACCGTCCTTTGCCGAATTGGTGGCCGAGGCGGAGACCATTGTGCGCGCCAGGGTCCTCAGCGTGCGCGCCGCCTGGGTCGACTCGCCCCAGGGCCGCGTCATCAAGACCTACGTCACCTTCGCGACGCAACGCCAGCTCAAGGGCCGGAGCACGCCGCAGTTCACGCTCGAACTCTTCGGAGGTGAACTCGACGGCCAGGGCATGCGCATCGCCGGCCTGCCGCAGTTCGAGGCGGGCCAATCTGAGATGCTCTTCGTCTCCGGCAACGGCGTGCAGTTCTGCCCGCTCGTTGGCCTGATGCACGGGCGTTACCGCATCCGCACCGACCCGGCAAACGCCCGCGAATACCTCACCCGCAATGACGGCGTGCCGCTCGTCAGCGAACACGACGTCCAGTTGCCGCAGGGAGCCAATCCCCTCGAGGCGCGCACCAAAACCGTGGCCGCCGCCCTCAGCCCGCTCGCTTTTGAACAACGCATCAACGTCGAACTTTCCCGCCGTGCCACTCTTCACTAAGCTCGGACGCTGCGCCGCCGGCGGAATCATCTGCGCCGCACTCTCGACGGCCCTGCCCGCCTTTAATCCCAGCGGTGAACGCTGGCCCAATGGCCCGGTGGTGATGCATCTCCAACTCGGCCCCAGCAACGGTCCGTTGCTCGATGGCGCCGCTTCCTGGGGCGTTGTCGCCGAGGACGCCCTCGCCTCCTGGAACCGCGGCCTCACCAACGTCCAGTTCACCTTCGTGCGCGATTCGAGCGTCGCCGTGGGCAACGGCAACGCCGTCAACAACGTCATCTTTTCTCCGACCGTCTACGGCGGCGCCTGGGGCGGCCGGACCCTCGGCATCACGCTGCAGACCTTCGACCCGCGCACCCGGCGTTACAGCGAGACCGACGTCGTGTTCAACAGCACGGTCAAATGGGACTCGTATCGCGGTCCCTTGCGCACCGCGACGGGCGGGGGCACCCTCAACGATTTCCGCCGCGTCGCGATCCACGAGTTTGGCCATGCGCTCGGCCTCAATCATCCCGACGACATCGGCCAGAACGTGGTCGCGATCATGAATGCCGTCACGAGCGACGTCGACACCCCCGCCACCGACGATATCGCCGGGGCGCGCGCCATCTACGACAATCCCAATGTGGCGCCCACGGCGCTGCTGCGTTTCCAGGGGGCAGCCGGCTACTCCAGCCGCGACTCCGCGCTTACCATCACCGTCGGTACGATTCGCAACGACGGCGACGCCACGTCCGGCACGATCCGCCTCGAACTCTGGGCAACAACGCAGCGTTTCACCAACATCCTGCCCGCCGGGTCCCACAACCTCGGAATCCATACCTTCGATACAAAGATCGGCCCGTCCTCCTCCCTCAGCAACATCAGCGCCGCCACCCGCTACACCTCCCCGCCCAACGGCAGCTACTATGTCTATTTGCTTCTGACCGAATCCACCGGCACCGCGGGTTCCAGTTTCAACCTTCGCGATTCTCTGGGGTTCTCGACTCTGCTCAACCTCGGCCCTCCTTCGGCGCCGTCGATCAGCACCCAGCCCACTCCGGCCGTGGCGACCGCCGGCGGCACCGCGACGTTTGCCGTCGTTGCGACCGGAACCCTGCCACTCGCTTACCAGTGGAAAAAAGATGATGCCACTCTCGCGGGCGCGACCAATCCCACCCTGACGTTCGCCAACGTGCAGGCTGCCAGCACCGGGTCCTACACCGTCAGCATCACCAACGAGCTCGGCACAATCACCAGCAACCGCGTCGACCTCATCCTCGGCAAACCCGCCGATCCGGGCCGGCTCATCAACATGTCGATTCGCACCAACGCGGGCACGGACGACAATACGCTGATCGTGGGCGTCGGTCTCGGCGGCGCCGGCACCACCGGAACCAAGGCCGTGCTCTTCCGGGCCGTCGGTCCCACCCTCGGGGTGTTTGGCGTGGGGGGCGCCCTCACCGACACCGTGATGACGGTCGTCCGCGACGGCACGCAAGTCGCACAGAACGACGACTGGGCCGGTGGTTTCGATTTCGGATCGGTGGGCGCGTTTGGGTTTTCCGGCGCCACCCCGCGCGACTCCGCGATCTACAACGGCGCCATCGCCAACGCCAGCTACTCCATTCTGATTACCGGCAAGAACAATGAAACCGGTGTCGCCCTCGCCGAAATCTACGATGCGACTCCTCCGGCCACCTACACCAGGACGACGCCTCGCCTCGTCAACGTCTCCGCCCGCACCGAGGTCGGCACCGGCGACCGGATCCTCATCGCCGGCTTCGTCATCGGCGGGACGACACCCGTCCGCGTGCTGGTGCGAGCCGTCGGCCCGACCCTCGGCGCGTTCGGCGTGACCGGCACACTCGTGGATCCACGGCTCGAAATTCTCACCGGTACCACCCGGGTCGCCGAAAACGACAACTGGCTCGCCGCTGATGCGGCGACGTTTGGCAGCGTCGGCGCCTTCGCCTTAAACGCCGGCAGCCGCGACGCCGCATTGGTGACCGCCCTGATGCCCGGCAGCTACACGGCGCAGATCAGCGGCGTCGGCGCCACCACCGGCGTCGCGCTCGTCGAGGTGTACGAACTGCCCTGACCGACCGGCTCGTTGTCACCGCGTGGCGAAAGGCGGCCACCCCGGGCCCTGGGAGGTATCTCTAGGTTGGTCGAGCGCGAAAGCTTCCTCCAACCCAATTCCGAAGGGCTGCGCCCGGGCCCATGGGCTTGGCCGCATGCGCTTCGTCGCAGCCGAGCCTGGATCCAAACGCAACGGCGCCGACCAAGCGGCGCCCCCCCCCCGAAACAGTACTCCACGCACCGTCAAACCAGCGTGACATCCCCTGCTCCCCGGGTTCTAAAAATTCTACTGGCAAAGGACCGAAGAGGGAGTAACATCTCCCCAAGTCCAGCGTCCTACGATCCACGACCCATGAAAGCCATTTTTTCTCCCCAAGGCACCCTCCTCTCGCTCGCGCCCAGTCTCGCGCGCATCGCCTGTTTCTGCGTCGGAGTTTCACTGCCGTCCACGAGTCTCCTCAGCCAGGTCCGCCCCACCGACCCGGGCATTCCCGTGAATCCAATTGCCCCCGGAGGTGGCGGAAACGCGGGGGGCGGTGCCGGCGGGGGCGGAATCGGGATTGGCACTCTTCCAATTTTTCCGGGTGGCGGTGCCGGTGGGGGCGGAATCGGGATTGGCACTCTTCCAGTTTTTCCCGGAGGAGGTGGGGGCGGCGCTGGTGGCGGTGGAGCCGTCACCACTCCCATCATCGTGACCCCGCCTGGCGCGCTCGTGGGCGGAACGGTTACAGCTACCGCGATTCTCGGGCAGGCGGGCGCAGCCCAACCCGGCACTTCCGGCGCGACCTACCAGTGGAGCATCAGCGGTGGACGCATCACCACCGATTCCCGCGGCGCCACCATTCAATTTGTCTCCGATGTCGCCGGCACCGTAAACCTCGCCGTCAGCATCAGCGCCGCAGGCACTTCTTTTGCCCCCACTGCCTCCGTCGCCATCGTCTCCGCCGAGTCCGCCGGCGCGATCACCACGACTGCGACCGTCGCGGCCAATGTCACCAGCGTCACCGCCTCCGTGCCAGCCGCTCAAAACGGCGACCGTTCCTTTCGTTGGGCCATCACCGGAGGGGGCGCGATTATCAGCGGCCAGGGCACCAACGCGATTACCTTCCGTCCCGCCACCGCCGGCCTCAAACAGATCACTTGCAACGTCAACCTCCAGAACGTCGTCACCGTACCGGTCATCGCCAGGGTCGTCGCGCTGGGCACGGGCGCTCCTGTCGCCGTCACCACCACCAATGGCAGCGGCGGTGGCACCTATCCGGCCGGCTCGCGCGTCGACCTCGCCGCAAATCCACCCGCCAACGGGCAGGTCTTCGATCGCTGGACCGGCAACACCGAGGTCCTCGGTGCCGGAGTACTCAGTGCCTTCGTCGCCCGGGCCGCCATCACCGTGCCCGCGACACCCGTGACGCTCACCGCGACCTACAAGGCCGCGCCCACCTGGACACCCACGAGCATTCCCAATTTCAACCCGCAGAGCGTAACCGGCGCCAACAACACCACCGCGACCGTCTCCTCCACCCTCTCCTATCACGTTCCTGCCAGCGCATCCGGCCTCGTGTTCCTCCTGCACGCCACCGGCAGCAGCGCCAACGAATGGTTCGAACGCCCCAATCAACTCCTCCTCGCCCGCGAGTTGGTCGCCGCAGGTTACGGCATCGCCGCTCTCAACAGCGTCAATCGAACCGCCGGCACCTGGGCCGCACCCGCCGTCCTCGCCAACAACCCCGACGCGCTCAATCACGCCGCCGCCCTCGAACGACTGGTCGCCCTCAACGTCCTCGCGTCCGGCAAGCCCGTCTTCTTCATCGGCAACGCCGCCGGCGCCAATGCCGCCGTGCGTTATGCCGACCTCCTCGCCACCCCGGCCAACCCCTCCCGCCTGGTAAAAGGTGCCGTCCTTTTCCTTTCCGCCGGCATCGACACTCTCGCCGTCACCTCACGCGTGCCCCAGTTTTTCGCGATCGCGGCCAATGATGACGTCCTCGGCCCCGTCGGAATTCAGGACGTGCGCGGCGCCAACCAGATGCTGCTGGGCCGCGGCATCGCGACCGCGATGGCCATCAACTCCTTGGTGCCGGTCTACGCCGAACGCTTCCGCAGCCTTGGCCTCACCTCGACCACTTTCACCGCCAGCGATGCCCAGGCCATCTGGACCGCGATCAAAAACGCCGAAATACTCGATGCCAACAATTACCCCAAGTCCATCCCGACGACTGCGGCCCTCACCGCCGCCCTGCCCGCCGCGTACCGCGCGCGGGTCGGCGACGTCGCCGCCGAGATCGCCATCGCCGGCGCCGAACGTGAGTTCTTCAGCGATGCCAATGCCCGCGTGATCAATTTTATCAACAGCCGCGCGACCGACGCTCCCGTGCCCGCCCCCGGCCGGCTCGTCAATCTGTCCACCCGCAGCTCGGTCGCGTTCCTCGGTGACTCGCTGACCCTCGGCTTCAATATTTCGGGCACGGCGCGCGCCACTCTGCTGGTCCGCGGGATCGGCCCGGCCCTGCGCGCATTCGGCGTCTCCAGCGCCCTGAGCGCGCCCCGGCTCGAGCTGAACCGCGGCGCCATCGTGCTCGCGTCGAATGAAGGATGGGACAAGCCAGGCAACACCTCCACGGCGGCCCAGATTTCCGCCGCCGCCACTTCCGTCGGCGCGTTTGCCCTCGCGCCTGGCGCCCTCGACTCCGCCGTGCTCGTGCAACTCGATCCTGGCTCCTACACCGCCAACATCTCCGGGCTGGGTGGCGCCGTCGGCGAGGTGCTCGCCGAAATTTACGACGTCAGCCGCAACGGCACGCGCCTGACCAATCTCTCGACGCTCTCGCGCATCAACGTCGACGGCGACGTGCTGATACCCGGCATCGTCATCGCCGGAAACAACCCTCGTACGCTGGTGATCCGCGCGGTCTCCCAAGGGCTGCGCGACTTCGGCTACGGAGCGGACGCCGTGCTGGGCGACGCGCGAATCTCAGTCCTCAACGGCGCGCAAACCGTCTCCAACAACAACAACTGGGCGCAGGCCGGAACGACCACGCTTAGCGCGGCCTTCACCGCAGTTGCGGCGTTTCCGCTGCGCAATGCCAGCGATTCCGCGCTCTTGGAAGCGCTTGCTCCCGGCACCTACACGCTGCAGGCCGGCGCTACTCCGATTGGCGGGCAATTTCCCGCCGGGGTCGTGGCGCCCAACCAGACCGGCTCGGTCCTGGTCGAGGTCTACGAAGTCCCGTAAGACCCGCCTGACGGTACTCCTCACTTTTTCAGCGCCGGTGTCTCTTTCGGCATCTCGCCGATCTTCACGGCGCCGGTGCTCCGGTCGACCTCAATGGCAAACGCCAGCCGCCGCCCGGCCGGGATTCCAACGTAGGAGCCGCCCAACGGCTCAAATTCCCCGGAGCCACGCTCCAACTCGATCGCGCACGTGCCGAGGCCCACCTCGCTCATCCGCACCATGGCTTGAAATGATCCGTCCCCTACCCGCGCGTTTCCCGCCGGCACCGCGACCACAAAGGCGGAACCAGCCGACACCTTGAGCCGCTTCACCACCAGCCGCAAATCGCCGCGGACCAGCCGCACCCGCGTGCGGGAAACACTCGGTTCCTCTTTCATCAACTCTGGTTTGGGATTTCCAGTGAATGGCGCCTGCAGCAACTCCTCGACTTCGAGTTCCGAATCCGGCCCCAGTTCGAGCGCCACACCGTTGGAAAACGAAAGCGCCGCCAGCGATTTTCTCCCCGTCGACAACACCATGTCCACCCGCACCCGATCGTTGACCTTCGCCGGCCGACGCTGCCCGGCAATCGCCGTCGCGGCCTCACCGGAAATGGAGGTGATCACAATCAGCCCCGGCCGTGTCAGCGCCACCTCGGGCGCCTGAGCCCGCAGACCCGCGCAAGCCACCACCGCCACCAACCCCAGCCCGCATTTTTCCCACTTTCCGCGGAATTCTCCCCGTGCTTGACGACTTTCGGGCGGCGTGAGCTTGGAGATCTGGGGTTCAGGCGGGCTAAAACAAAACCGCCCAGCGGTTTTGAATTTAGCCCGGACATCCCTGAGGACCGCGCACGCAGAAGAAAATCTCGAACACCGTGTGACTCCGCTCGCGAGCAGAGGGTGAAATGTCCGGGCCAGGAAGAGCGATTGACGAATATTCACCACTGTCGGGGTATGCGACCCGGAAGGCCGCGCAAGCTTCTTTCCCGGTTTTTCCACCTCGCAGTCTTGCGCTGCGTCGACCCACGCACATTTTCCAACCGTGAATTTTCGCCACGCCTGCCTGATCGGTGTTTTGGCCGCCGGATCCCTGCTCCACGCCATGTGGCATCCCGGCCGACCGGAGGACCTTCGTGCTTTCGCGGCCGCCGACACTCCCGGCGGCATCGCCCCCGGCGCCCCGGTGCCGAATTTTCGCCTCACCGATCACCGCGGCGTCACCCGCGAACTTTTCTACGAGTCCACCGCGAAGGCCGTGGTGCTCGTGTTCACCGCCGCCCGCTCGCCCCGCGCCCTGCAAACCGCCGCGGCTCTGCGGAGCCTGCGCGCCCGCTTTTCCGCCAGCGATGTCGTCATCTGGCAAATCGACCCCAGCGCCGGCGCGAGCCGGACCACCCTCACCGCCGAGCAGACCCTCTTCAACCACGACACTCCCGTCCTCCTCGATGAGGCGCAATTGGTCACCGCCGAACTCGGCGCCACCCGCCAGCTGGAGGCCTTTGTCCTCGCCGCCCCGCCCTTCGCCGATCTGATCTACCGCGGCCCGCTCGACAACGCCGACCCGCTGTCCCTCGCCGCCCCCACCGAGCACCACGTGGCCGATGCCCTCGCCGCCCACCTCGCCGGCCGCGCCCCGGCCCGCCCGCGGATCGATCTCGCCGCGACCGCACCCCGCCTCGACCTGCCGCCGTCACCGGGAATCAACTACGCCACCGACGTCGCGCCCGTGGTCCTGCGCCGCTGCGTCTCGTGCCACTCCGCCGGCAACATCGCCCCGCACGTCTATGCCCGTTTCGATGATCTGGCGACCCGCGCCCCTTCGATCCGCGCCGCCATGCTCACCCGCCGCATGGCACCCTGGCATGCCGATGGTCAGTACGGCGTCTGGTCCAACAATGCCGCCCTCACCGCCTCCGAGAGTGCAATCCTCCACGCTTGGGCCCGCGCCGGATCCCCCCGGGGCACCGGGCCCGATCCGCTCGTGGCCGCTCCAGCTCCGCCCGGTGGAACCTGGCCGCTCGGCCAGCCGGATCTGATCGTGACCATCCCGCGCCAGTCGGTGCCCGCCACCGGCAAGATCGACTATTTCTATGTGACCGTCTCGGTGCCAGTCCCGACCGAACGCTGGTTGCGGGCCGCGGTCGTGCGCCCGGGAAATTCCAAAGTCGTGCATCACGTGCTTGTTTTCGAAGGCACGCTCCTCGACGTTCTCCTCGCCGTCGGCGGCCAGGGCGGATTCTTTGCCGGTTACGTCCCCGGCCTGGAGCAGACGTGGTATCCCGAGGGATCGGGCAAACGCCTGCGCGCGAACTCGTCCGTCACGCTGCAGATCCACTACACCACCGCCGGAACCCCCGAGACCGATGAGAGCCAGTTGGGTCTCTACTTCGCCACCAACCCGCCCGAACGCGAGCTGTTCACCCGGTCGGCCTACGCCCCCATTTTTCCCGTCAACACGATCACGATTCCCGCGCGAACCAAGAACTATCCGCGCGAAGCCACGTTTGTGCCGTCTGCGACGCGCGACGTGCTGCTCTACGAACTCAGCCCGCACATGCATTTTCGCGGAAAGAATTTTGCCTATGAGGCGCTGTACCCCGACGGCAGCACCGAGGTTCTGCTCAACGTGCCCCAGTACGACTTCAACTGGCAATCCGGATATCGGCTCGCCCAACCCAAGCGACTGCCCGCCGGCACCACCGTGCGCGTCCGCGGCTCCTTCGACAATTCTCCGCAGAACCCCTTTAATCCGAATCCGGCGGCCGTGGTGCGGGGCGGCGATCAAACCGACGACGAGATGTTCATCGGTTACATCAACTACGCCGAACTGACGGCCCGCGCGGCTTCGGCCGCCCCCGTGTTTGCCGGCAACCCCGCCGCCCGCGCCCGCGCGGGCGAACCGTTCAGCCTCACGCTGGCCGCGACGAACAATCCCACCAGCTATGTCGCGACCTCGCTTCCACCCGGTCTCCGACTGACCGGTGGCGTCATCTCCGGCACTCCCACGACGGCCGGCCGCCATTCGCCCGTGATCACCGCCGGCAACTCCGCCGGCAACTCCGCCACGACGATCGACCTGATCATCGCACCGCCGGCCGGCGCACCGGAATTCACCCTGCAACCGCGCAGCGTGCGCGCCCGCCTCGGCGAATCCGTTACATTTTCAGCCGCCGTCAGCGCCTCTCCCGCCACCACCTACACCTGGTGCGTTCGCGGCGGCGAATTCTGCAATACCGATTCACCCGTCCTCACCCTTACCAACCTCACCGCCGCCCATGCCGGCGACTGGGTGTGCGTCGCCTCCAACTCGGCCGGCTCCACCACCAGCGCCGTCGCCACGCTCTCGCTCGAGTTCAGCGGACTCGTCAATCTTTCCGCCCGGGCCAACGTCGGCACCGGCGACAATGTCGTCATCCCAGGCATCACGGTGCGCGGCACCAAACCGAAGACCTTGCTCATCCGGGCCGCCGGTCCCGCTCTCGCCGCGTTCGGGGTCGGTGACGCCTTGTTCAATCCCACGCTCAGTGTCTTCAACGCCGCCGGAGACAAGATTCTCGTCAACGATAATTGGGGCGAAGTGCCCGACGTGCCCGCGCTCCGCGCAGCCTCGGCCGCGCAGGGCGCATTCGTCCTGCCCGAGGGCAGCCGCGATGCCGCGATGTTCGTCACCCTCGCGCCGGGAGGTTACACGGTGCAGGTCGCCGGCAGTGGCGCGGGCGCGGCGGCGCAAGGGGTCGCGATCGTCGAGGTCTACGAAGCCGATGCCAGCCCAAGCACGCTCGTAAATCTCTCGTGCCGCGCCCGCGTCGGCCTCGACGACAAAATCATGATCGCCGGCTTTGCCATCGCCGGCACCGGCTCGAAACGGGTGCTCATCCGCGCGGTCGGCCCCACGCTCGGCACCCTGGGCGTCACCGGCACCCTCGCCGATCCCAAACTCGACCTCATTCTTCAGGGCACGGGCGTCACGGTCGCAACCAATGACAATTGGGATCCGTTGCTCGCTCCGACCTTCAGCAGCGTGGGCGCCTTTGCCCTCACGCCAGGCAGCCGCGACGCGGCGCTCGTCGCCAACCTCGCTCCCGGTGCCTACACGGTTCAGGTCAGTGGCGCCGGCACCGGGGCCGCGGCGCAAGGAGTCGCGATCGTCGAGGTCTACGAGTTGCCCTGAGCCCGGGTCGATTTGATGGAGCACCGAACAGCGCGCACCGCAGATTCGGCGATTGTTGCAACTTTGCGCTGGACGATCGAGTCTCAGACATCCTGACCTGCACCTGAAGCGAAGAGGTGGAGAGAGGAACGAAAAAGAGACCTGAACCTGAGTTGGGCCGGTCCGGGATTGAAGGCGGGAACCAGCCGTGGCAAGGGAGACGAATGCCGCAAATTCAAT
>SXSC01000146.1 GCA_005792355.1 Opitutaceae bacterium | reverse complement strand
GGTAGATCGGCGTGGTGGGAATCCAGGTGCCCTGCTGGTCCACGCAGAACATGTCGCCGGCGAGGTTGGCGCCCAGCCCGCACGGCGAGCGCAGACCGGCCGCCATCGGCACAAACGAACTGGCGGCGCCCATGAGGCCGCTCCAGCCGCGCCACGCGGCCTTGTTGTCGGAACGGTCGCCCAAATCGAGATTGAGCGCGACCCAGAGATGGCCTTGGCCGTCGCGCTTCGGGCCATAGGCGTAGCCGTGATACGAGCCGGAGACGTTCCAGCCGCGGGCGGCGGTGAGATACTCGTCGGCCACGCCGTCGCGGTTGGTGTCGCGCAGGCGCGTCACCTCGGTGCGCTGGGTCACGAGCAGGCTGTCGCCGTCGCGCAACACGCCGAGCGGTTCGTGCAGACCGGAAGCGAAGAGCGTGTAGCGGACCTTGTCGGGCGGGCCGAGCACGCCGTCGAGCAGCCAGACCTCGCCCTTGCGGATCGCGACGGCGAGTTTTCCATCGGCCATGAAATCCATGCCGCCGACTTCGAGCGTGAGGCCGTCGCCGGGTTTCCAGTTTGCGTTGCGCGACGACGTGGGGGAACTCCCCGTGAGGATCGTCTGGATCGCGTAGCCTTCGGTGGCCGCGAGGCGGAGGTCGGGGGCGAGCAACGCGACCGCGAGCGAAAGGATGCGTTTCATGGCCACGTGTAGATGAACTCGAGTTTTCCGGGAGCGCTCGCGGCGGCCTCCCGCACGATGAGCCCGGCGGGGTGGGCGAGCGGGAGGGAACGCAGCGCCTCGAGATTCCACGTGAGGCTCCGGCGCAGGCTGCCGTTTTCGCCCGGCTCGAAACGCTCGGCCACCGGCACGCCGCCCACGGAAAAGAGAAACGTCGGCACGCCTGCCGCATCGAGGCGGTAGCCTTCGAATTGGCGCGCGCCACCGGCTTCGGTAGGCTTCGGCCACGCCGCGGCGGTTTCGCCGAGCGGTTTCTCGAAGGGGGCGAAGCGGCTGAACCACGTGCCATAGGCGTCGAAGAAACGTCCCTTCCAAATGAGCGCCGGCCGGCAATCGTGACCGTCGTAGGCGAGATGGATGCCCGCCGGGAAGCCGACGAGAATCGCGTGCGTGCCGACGTCCGCCATGAACGTGCGCTGCACGATCGGGCGTGAGCCGGGGATCAACTCGAACTCCCGCGCGGATGTCGCCGGAAATCCCTCGGGCAGGCCTTTGCCCTCGCGGGCGAAGGCGAGGATTGAGGCAATCTGCCGGTCGGTGTCGCCGCCGAGGATGTCGCGGTTGGCGGCTTTTCCCTCGGGCCAGAACGACGGCATCAGCGTCCCGGGGCGATGCGCGGCCGGATTGATCAAGTAGTCGCGCAGCCAAGCGGGTTGCAGCCGCCGCGCGAGATTCGAGAGATCGAGCGCGTGAATGCCGAGCGAGGCGCGGTCACCCCAGCGGTGACAGGTGATGCAGCTCACGCCGCCGAGCGTGCCGAGCAGTTTTCGCCCGGCCTCGATCTCACCCGGTGGCAACGCGTTTCCGGGACGGGCGTCGCAGGTCGCGAGCAGTGCCGGCAGAGCGGCGACCGCGGTGCCATACACCGGCATCTGCGTCTTCAGATACGGGCGCTCGCGGTTCTTTCCGGCCAGAGCCTGCGAAAGCCACTCCGGCTGTAGCTTGCGGCCGATGCCGGTGAGCGGGGGCGGGAAGCGACCGGTGTCGCCGAGGTTGTGATCGCCGAGAAAGTAGGGTTTGCGCGCGGCGTCCGGCCCGCCTTGGCCGTCGCGTTCGTGGCACGCCACGCAGTTGAGCGCCGCGAGGGTGCCGTGGGCGGCTTGCGCGGGTGTCGCGGGCGCAGCGCGGTCTGCGAGATAGGCGCGCAGCGCGGTGCGTTGGGCGGGACTGAGCGCGTAGCGAGGCAAGCCGGGCGCGGGTGCTGGGTCGACGCACCCGCCCGTGGCGCGCCGGAGAGCGATCGGTTGGGCGGCGGGAACCGAAGGCAACGTGTGGCACGCGACGCAGCGTGCCGCCGTGACGATCTCGCGGCCGCGCGCGGCGAGCGCGGCATCGGGCGCAAACGACGGCAACCGCGGCACCGCTTCGCCATCGCTGCCCGCGATCCCGAGCAAGTAGGCGGCGATGTCGCGCGCATCCTGCTCCTCCATTTCGATCCGCGGCATGCGACCGTCGGGGCGCGTGGCCACAGGATCGCGCACGAAGGCGGCGAGGGTGCTGACGTCGTATTTTTCGGCGAGCGCGGGAAACGCCGCGGCGCCGTAGCCGAACTCTCCCGCGGCGGGGCGGCCCTCCGGTGGCGTGTAGTCGGCCTGCGGCGCATGGCAGGCGACACAGCCACGGGTGTGGTAGAGGGTCTTGCCGAGCTCCGCGTTGAGGTGGGCGATTCGCGTCGGCCGCGGCGGGTTCTTGGGCGCGAGGGTGCCGAGGAAGTGGACCACCGCCTCCGCGTCGGCTGCGTCGGTTGCAGCGGAAAGATTCGGCATCGTGGTGCCGCTGCGGTGGCCCGCCGGATCCGCGATAAACGCTCGCAGCCATGCCGCGCTGGCGCGCGTCGTCACTCCCGTGAGATCCGGGCCGCGCCGCGCGGGGAGGCCGGTGTCGCCGCCGTGGCAGTTGACGCACCCGAGTTCGTTGTAGAGCAGGCGGCCGCCGGCGGCGTCGGGCGCGGCGGCGTGAAATCGCTCGAACCCCGCGACCCACGGCTCCGCGCGCGCGCCCAGAATACTCAGGAGCGCCGCGAAGCCGAAGCGCAGGCAGCCTCTCACCCGACGACCTCCCGCCGGCAGCGCTCGATGTAGTCCCGCGACCGGTTGATCGCGGCCGTGATCTCTGCGACCGTGGGCAGAATCGGAATTCCGCGCGGCGTCGGATGCATGAAGATTTCCACGAGCCCCGTGTAGCGGATGTCGGCCAGTGCCTTGATGACCGGGCGATAGTCGAGGCCGCCGCCGAAGCCCGGCAGCTGCCGCAGCTCGATCTCCTTGGCGACTTTTTGGGAGATGCCCGCCGAGTGCTCCTGGAAATACATGAACGGAATCTGCTTCGCGCCGAGGTCGCGGATCAACGCCGGAAGCTGCTCGATCCACCCGTGCAGGTGATGCGGCGCGAGCGCGACGCCGAGGTGGGCGGAGCGGTTGAACTCCGCGAAATAACGCAGCGAGTCCGGATGGTGGAGCAGCGAACTGCTGTGATTCTCGATCGCGATCGTGACGCCGTTGGCCTCGGCGGCGGCGACGTGGGGCTTCATCCGCTCGAAGAAGCCCTGCATCGCCGGCTTGAGTTCCGCGACCGGCAGCCCCTTCGGTCCGCCGCTGCCGGTGACGATGATGCCCCCGCCGAACTTCTTCATCCACTTCATCTCGTCGCCGAGCCCGGTGGGACCGAGCGGGTAGCGCGTGCTCACGCCGAGCTTCACGCGGTGACGGGCGAGCAACGCGGAAAAGGCGTCGTCGCCCATTTGCGTGATCTGCTCGCGCTGGTTGCCATGCACGCGGCACCAGATGTCGATCGACTCGCTGCCGGTCTTGGCCACCTCGGGCAAAATGTCATCGAGCGGCATCTCGCCATACAGGGCGGAGGCAAGGACGTAGCGGAGGCGAAACGGCTCCCGCGCCGCGGCGCGGGCGACGCAGGGAATCGTCGCGGCCGCGGCGAGCGATCGGAGAAATCTGCGCCGGGGTATCATGGGGTGATGATGTAACTATGCAGCGGCCGCGCGCGCGGCTTCGAGCATTTTGATCCACGGCCCGAGGTAGTGGCCGTTGTCGCGGTAGGTGCGACCGGAGACGAGATTGCCGTCCACCACGCACGCGGCGTCGACGTAGATGCCGCCGCAGACTTCGAGATCGAATTTGCATTTCGCCACCGTGGCCATGCGCCGACCCTGCACGCAGCGCGCGTAGGCCGGGATCTCCACCCCGTGGCACACCGAGGCGATGGGTTTGTTCTTCGCGAAAAAATACTTCGTGATGCGCACGAGGTCGGCGTCGTAGCGGATGTATTCCGGCGCGCGCCCACCGGAGAACATGATGCCGAGATACTCCTCCTCCTTCACCTCGGAGAACGGCACGTCCACGTCGATGGTGTAGCCCTCCCACTCCTTGGTGATGGTCCAGCCCGGCTTCACCTCGTGCATCACCATCTGGTAGCGACGGCGCTCGGGGCCGGTGACGACCGGCTGGATGCCGGCCTCGATGAGCCGGTAGTAGGGGTAAAGGGTGTCGAGCGTCTCAGCCGCGTCGCCCACCACGATGAGTGCCTTGCCGTGGAATGGAGGAGTCATGGACTCGCAGCATAATCGGATTGGCAGTCGCCGTCACTGCACTCTTTAGTCAGGGAACCTCAGGTTTTTCGTCACCCCTTTTTATGGCCTCCCGCCGTCGGCGTCCTCCCCGCGTCGCGCTCCTGGTCGAAACCACGCACACCTACACCCGCGAACTCCTCGCCGGAGTGCGGCGCTACGTCGCGGCGCACGGCCCTTGGTCGTGCTTCATCGAGCTGCGGGCGCTGGAGTCCGGCCCGCCGCCCTGGCTGAAGAACTGGGACGGCGACGGCATCCTTACGCGCACGTTCACGCAGGAAATGGCCGACGTGATCGCCGCGACAGGGCTCCCGGCCGTCGAGCTGCGCGCGACCTACCTGAAGAGCCCTCTCCCGTTTGTCGGCATGGACAACCGGCTGATCGGCGGAGAGGACGGGTTCCGCTTCGCCGCCGGAATAGCGGGCGCCGCCCCCGGTCAGGCGATGATTTCCTTCACCACCTCGCCATACACATCGGTCAGCCGGAAATCGCGGCCGAGGTGCCGATGGGTCAGCTTGGTGTGATCGATGCCGAGCAGGTGCAACATCGTCGCGTGCAGGTCGTGGATGTGGATCTTCCCCGCGACCGCGCGATATCCCATCTCGTCGGTCTCGCCATAGGTGAGGCCAGCTTTGACGCCACCGCCGGCCATCCAGGAGCAGAAGCTCTCGGGCTGGTGCTCACGGCCGTGCTTTTCGATGGGCGATTTGCCGCTGAGGTCCTGGCTCCAGGGCGTGCGCCCAAACTCACCGCTCCACAACACGAGCGTGTCCTCGAGCAGGCCGCGCGACTTGAGGTCCTTGAGCAGCGCCGCGACGGGTTGATCGGTCTGGGCGCAGAGCTTGGGCAGGTTGCCGCGGATATCGCCGTGGTGATCCCAGCCGCCCATCGTCACCTGGACAAACCGCACGCCGGCCTCGCTGAGTTTGCGCGCGAGCAGGCAGGCCCGGCCGTTCTTGTCTGTGTCCTTGCCGCCGACGCCGTAGAGTTCCTTGGTCGCGTCGCTCTCCTGCGCGAGGTCCACGATTTGCGGCGTGGCGGTCTGCATGCGGAACGCGAGTTCCATGTTCTGAATCATGCCCTCCATGCTGGCGTCGCCGTGGAGATCGCCGACGAGCCGGCGGTTCAGGCGGTGCATGAGGTCGATGCGCTCGCGCTGGACGCCCTCGCTGGCGGACACGTTGCGCAGGTTGGCGATGGGCGAGGTCTTGGCGTCCAGCGGCACCGTGACCGCCGTGCCCTGGTGGACGGCGGGCAGGAAGGCCGAGCCATACTCGCGCACGCCGCCGGGTTGGACGCTGATGAAGCCGGGCAGGTCGCGGTTCTCGGTGCCGAGCCCGTAGCTGATCCACGCGCCCATCGACGGCCGCACGTCGGCAAACGTGCCGGTGTGGAACTGCAGGGTGGCGCCGGCGTGCTGCGGGTTGTCGGCGTTCATGCCGCGCAACAGGCAGAGGTCGTCCGCCACGGTGGCGAGGTGGGGCATCAGATCGGAGATCATCATGCCGGACTGGCCGCGCGGTTTCACGGGGGCCATCGCGGCGAGCGCGAGATATTTTTCCGTGCCGACCTGCGTGACCTCCGGCCGCAGCGGCGAGTCGATGCCCTGGCCGTGCCGCGCGGTGATGAACGGCTTCGGGTCGAACAGATCCATCTGCGAAGGGCCGCCGTGCATGAACAGGAAGATGACGCGCTTGGCCTTGGGCGTGAGGCCGGCGATGCGGGCGGCGTGCGGATCGGCAGCGGCGCGGAGGATATCCTGCAACGCGAGCGCGCCGAAACCGCAGGCGGCGCTGCGCAACCAGTGACGACGGGTGGGAAGGAACGGCGGGGTGTTCATGGGTGGGTGCGTTTGATTTAGAGCCGGAAGATGAATTGGTTCGAAGCCAGCAGGCCGTGGCAGAGTTCCTGCCAGGCGACCGTCTCGGCGGTGGCGCGGGCTTTGAGGAGCGGATCGACCTGGTCAAGAAACGCGACGGCATCGCTCCGCTCCGCCGCGGTGATCGGGCGGCTGTAAACGCGCCGCCAGAGCTCATCGAGCCGGGCCTCGCGGTCCGGGTGCGCCGCGATCACGTTCTTCGCGAGCGTGCCCGCGCGTTTGCGCAGGAGATCGTTGTTGAGGAGGAACAGCGCCTGCGTCGGCACGACGGTCTGCGGGCGCTGGCCCGCGATGTGCGCCGGGTTGACGAAGTCGAAGACCGCCCGCGTGCGATCGTCCTTCGCGAATCCGTTGCGCAGGACCGGCAGGTAAATCGTGCGCGTGAACTCCTCCGAAGGGCGCGGGGTCCTGTGCGCGTAGCTCGGCGGGTTCACGCCCGTCAGCACGAGGCCGCCGGTGTTCTCCACGATCTCCAGCGCGAGGGCCGGGCCGCCGCCGCCGGGCTTCAACTCACCGCTCACGGCGAGCACCGCATCGCGCAGCGCCTCGGCGTCGAGGCGCTGGCGGTGCATGCGCCAGAACAACCGGTTCTCGGGATCGGCCCGCATCGCCACGGAGTCGTTGCCGCTGCCGAGGCGGTAGGCGCGGCTGAGCACGAGGGCGCGGATGAATTTCTTCTGGGACCAGCCTTCCCGCATGAAGCGCGTCGCGAGATGGTCGAGCAGGTCGGGATGCGACGGCGTCTCCCCGCGCGTCCCGAAATAATCCACGCTGCGCACGATTCCCTCGCCAAAAAGTTTCTGCCAGATGCGATTGACCGTCACGCGCGCGGTGAGCGGGTTGCGTTGGTCCGCCAGCCAGTCCGCGAGCTGCCGGCGGCCGCTTTGCCCGGCCGGGATGGGCGGAAAATTCTCCCACGCGGCGACCCGCATCGCGCCGCGCGGCACGACCGCCGCCGGCGCGTAGGGATTGCCGCGGATGTAGACCGGCATGTCGGCCGGCTGATCGCCGTCGCGCATCGCAAACGCCTTCGGTGCCTGGGAGCGGAAAAACTCCGCATGCTGGATGGCGGTGGCGAGCTTCTTGAGTTTTTCCGTGATCTCATCGCGCTGCTTGGTGAGTTTTTCCTTTTCGGCGGCGGCCGGATCGGGTTCGGCGGTGGTGGCGACGGCGCTCTTCTCCGGCTCCGCCTTTTTTTTCACTTCGGCGGGAGCGTCTTCCTCCACCGCGTCCGGCGGGGGCGCGGGCTCCTTCGGCTTCTCGGTCACGCCGAGCTGGGCCAGCGCCGCGACGATCGTCTTTTTCTCCTCGGTGAGCCGGGTCTGCTCCTCCTTCAAAGCGGCCAGTTTCTCCGCGTGCCCGGCCTCGACCTTGGTGCGGGCGGCGAGCTGGTCCGCGGTCTCGGGCAGGTCGGTCGAGTTGAGCGTGCTCCAGATGCCGTAGGGAATCTTCCGGCTCGACGGCGAGCTGCGCAGGGTGCCGGCGATGCCGTAGTAGTCCTCGACCCCGATGGGATCGAACTTGTGATCGTGGCAGCGGACGCAGCTGAGCGTCATGCCCAGGAACGCGGTGCCGATCTTCCCGACCTGCGTGTCGATGTGATCGGTCTCCATCCTCGCCTTGTCGGGGTTCACGATCTCGATGTCGCCGAGCATGAGGAAGCCGGTGGCGATGATGTTCTCCGCGCGATCCTCGGTGGAGGCGGCGGGCAGGAGGTCGCCGGCAATCTGCTCGCGGATGAATTCATCGAACGGCTTGTCGGCGTTGAAGGCGGCGATGACGTAGTCGCGATAGCGCCACGCATGCTCGGCAAAGACATTGTTCGAGGTGCCTATCATGTCGGCGTAGCCGGTGAGGTCGAGCCAGTGCCGGGCCCAGCGCTCGCCGAATCCGCGCGACCCCAGCAGCCGGTCCACGACCTTCTCGCGGGCATTCGGCGCGCCGTCTCGGGCAAACGCGTCGACCTCTTCCAGGGTCGGCGGCAGCCCGGTCAGGTCGAAACTGACGCGGCGCAGCCAGGTGGAGCGGTCCGCGTCGGCCACCGGGCGCACGGCGGACGATTCCAGTTTCGCGAGGATGAAGCGATCGAGGGGATCGAGGGGCCACGCCTTGTCCTTCACGCGCGGTGGAGCGGGATCGGCCACGGGTTGGAAGGCCCAGAATTTTCTCCCTTCGGCGAGGTCGATCGTCCGGCTCTTCGCGGTGGCCGCGCCGGCCCGGGGATCGACGGCGCCTTGGTTCACCCATTGCTCGAGAATCGCGATTTCGCCGGCGGAAAGCTTCTCCTTCGGCGGCATCTGCAGGTCTTCATCCCCGTAGCGCACGGCCTTGATCAGGAGGCTTTTTTCGAGGTCACCGGCGACGATGACCGGCCCGCTGTCGCCGCCGGACTCCCAGCCAGCCCGTGAATCGAGCGCGAGCCCGCCCTTGATTTTCTTTTCGTGCGAGTGGCACTCAAGGCACCGCTGGGTGAGGATCGGGTGCACCTTGGTCTCGAAGAACGCGACGGCGTCGGCGGCCGGTTCCGCCGCGCGGACGAGACCGACGACAGCCAGAGGCAGGAGTAAACATCCCCGGGGCAAGCCCCGGGGCATTTGACGAAACCACTCCAAACCATTCCGCCCATCGTGAAGCTCACGCCACAACCCGCGCTGCCAACCAAGGCGAAGCAAGCTTCGCGGTATCGGACCCAAAGCGAATGAAATGAAGCGGGGCATGGGGAAACTCTCTCAGGGCCGGCAGGGCAGGATGAGGCGCGAGAGCGCACCGGGCCGGTGATGCACGCTCTCGGTGGCGATGGCCGTGCGGCTGCCGTGGATGCCTTCGGCGGTGTTGGGGTTGCGGTCGTGGAGGGGGAAGTCGGCGCCGCTGATGTCCACGCGGAGTTGGTGGCCTTTGGCGATGGTCGCGGCGACAGGGCCGAGGTCGACCGTGATTTCGTAAACTTTGCCGGGCTGCATGAGCTCGGGTTTGAGCAGCGAAGTGCGATAGCGGCCGCGCAGGATGCCGCGGGCGATGTTTTGGGCGAAGCCGTCGGGGCGCACGTCGATGAGTTTCACGGCCCAATCGGCGTCGGGGGTGTCGGTGGAGACGTGGAGCTTCGCCTCGGCGTTGCCGGCGAAGGTCAGCGGGGCGGTCATGACTTCGCTGGTATAGACGAGCACGTCGGCGCGGTCCTCGGTGGCACTTTGATCGACGGGGCCCCAGATGCCGGCTTTCTGCGGCGTGGAGGGCGCGGGATTGGCGGGATCGGCGCGGAAGGTGTCGGCGGGTTGATCGGCTTTGGGGGCCTCGCGGGTGAGGCGGCCGTTGCCTCGGCGGGTGTTGGCTTTGCCGGCGGAGTGGAGGTAGAACGCAGTGGCAGTGAAGCCTGCGGGCGGCCAGGTCGGCGCGTCGCGCCAGACATTGTCGCCCATCGAGAAGTAGCGCACGGGCGCGAAGGGTTTCGCGCGCGCGGAAGCGTCTTGTTTGAGGTGGCGGTCGAAGAGGTCGAGTTGCAGCGCGAAGGTGTCCACGGTGGCGGCGGGGCCGAAATCGACCTCGGCGACTTTGGTTTTGCCGATGGTGCCGTGGTCCCAGGGGCCGAGGATGAGGCGCTGCTGCTGGCGGGTCTGCGGATCACGCGCCTGCTTTTGCATGATCACGAAATTGTCCACCGACTCGCGGGAGAAGAAGTCGTAGTAGCCGACGACATGGAGCGCGGGGAGTTGCAGGTCGGGCAGGCGCGAGGTGAGGTCGAGCCGGGTCCAGAAGCCGTTGGGCTCGGGATGCGTGAGGAAGGCATCGAGCCAGGGCATGTCCCAGCCGATGGCGCTGTCCACGTCGCTGAGTGGCAGACGCAGGAGCGCGACGTTCATGTCGGCGGGAGTCACGCCGGAGGGTTTGGGCGAGTTGCCCGCGATCCAACTGGCGATGAGCGACAGCCGCACGGAGCCGCCGAGGTGGATGTTGCGATAAAAACTGCTCCACGTGGCCTGCGGGGCGATGGCGGCGAGTCCGGGTGGATTCTCCACCGCGGCCTGCCATTGCACCGCGCCGACATACGAGCCGCCCACCATGCCCACGCGACCGCTGCACCACGGCTGGCGCGTGATCCACTCGATGGCGTCGTAGCCGTCCTGGCCTTCGTGGATGTAGGGGGCGAAGTCTCCCGCCGAGCCGAATTTCCCCCGGCAATCCTGCGCAATGAAGATGTAGCCTGCCTTGGCCCAGCGCTCGCCGAGGACTTTCTGCTTCGTGCGATCATACGGCGTGCGCATGAGGATGACGGGAGCCTTTGGCAGCGTGTCGTCGCGATATACGTCCGTGGCGAGCCTGATGCCATCGCGCATGGGCACGCTGACGGTTTCCGTTTTGACCCCGGCAAAGGCGGCGGTGGCGAGGAGGAGTGAGATGATGAGTCGCTTCATGCCCTACTTGGCTTTGCGTGTTTTCAGCGACGGGAGATCCATGTCCTCCCCGGCGGCGACGATGTGGCGGCGCATCGCCTCGCGCGCGGCGTCCGAATCGCGGGCCTCGATCGCAGCGAGCACCTGCGCGTGATGCTCGACCGCCGCTTGCTTGCCGATGCGGCCGATGGTGCGCAGGCGGCTGGCGATGCCGATTTCGGCGAGCGAGTCGAGGATGAGGCGGTAAATCAGGTTGCCGCTCGCGTCGGCGACGGCGTGGTGAAAGGCGATGTCCTGCTCGATGGCGGCAGGGCCGTCGGCGGCCCTTTCCAATTGCGTGTGGATGCGCCGCAACGTCCGGACCTGCTCCTTGGTGGCGCGCCGCGCGGCGAAGGCGGCGGCGTCGGGCTCGATGGAGAGGCGCGTCTCATTGAGATGCTGCAAGCGCTCGGCGACATCGGGGATGAGCAATGAGAGCGAGTCGTTCAGCGGACGATGCAGCCGGTCCACGACCTTGATGCCGTTGCCGTGCTGAATCTCCAGCATGCCCTGCTGTTCGAGGCGCTTGGTGGCTTCGCGGACGACGGTCCGGCTGACACCGAGTTTCTCGGCCAGCGAGCGTTCGCCGGGCAGCCAGCGTTCCTTCTCGGAATCGCCGCCGCGGATGAGTTCGGCGAGCTGCTGGCAGACGCCTTCGACGAGCGAGGCGGGACGTTCGAGGGTGGTGATGTTCATCGGAGGTTCGGAAACGGAGTGGTGGGGTGACGGGGTGATGGAGTATCGGAGTGATGGAGTATTGGAGTGGTGGAGTGGTGGAGTGGTGGAGCGGTGGAGTGGTGGGACGCCGTGGTTGGCATTACTCCGTTACTCCGTCACTCCACCGCGCCCTCGCCAATCACGTTGGCTTGGAGGAACTGGAGATCGCGGTTGGTTGCGTGATCGGGGTCGCTCTCGGGCGGGTCTTCCTGGACGATCAGGGTTTCTGTCCAGTCACCTGCGTCGCGCTTGCGTTCGAGGGCCTCGACCAGCTTCAGGAGACGGTTTTCCAGCCGGAAAATCAGCAGGTCAAGTTGCTCAAACTCCGCGGGGCCAATCTGGCCGTTGCGCGAGTAGGCGATGAAACCCGAGAGCGTTTCGCCGAGGGAGCCAAGCGCGATATTGAGATGCTGGAGATACTCACGAACCGTTCGCCGACAGTAGCCTTCAGCAATGTTGCGATGCACTGAATCAGCTGAGGCGATGGATTGTGAGGCCAGCTTCTTTTGCTCAAACGGCCAACCGCGCACCGCCTTGAACGCGAGTCCATACAACTCGATGGCATCCTGCCAGACCAGCAACTGCTGGTAGCCACGGTTCTTGTTTCGGCGTTCGGCATTCATGTTTTCAAAGTCATCACTCCAATACTCCAAAACTCCATTATTCCATCAGTAGGTCGCGCGGCCGCCGGAGAGGTCGAAGACGGCGGCGGTGGTGAAGGAGCAGTCCTCGGAGCAAAGCCAGGCGACGAGCGCGGCGGCTTCCTCTTTCTTGCCGAAGCGGCCCATCGGGATTTTCGAGAGCATGTAGTCGATGTGCGACTGCTGCATCTGCGCGAGGATGTCCGTGGCGATGACGGCGGGCGTGACGGCGTTGACGGTGATGTTCGCGGTGGCGAGCTCCTTGCCGAGCGACTTCGTGCGCGCGATGCCGCCGGCCTTCGAGGCGCTGTAGTGCGCGGCGTTGGGGGTGCCGTCCTTGCCCGCGATGGAGGCGATGCTGACGATGCGGCCGTAGCCGTTCTTCAGCAGGTGCGGCACGACGGCGTGGCAGCAATAGAACGGGCCGTTCAAATTCACCTCCATCACGCGCCGCCAGTCGTCGGGATTCAGCTCCCACGTCTTCGCATTGCCGCCGGTGATTCCCGCGTTGTTCACGAGGATGTCGAGCTTGCCGAACGCGGCCGCGGTCGCATCCGCGGCGGCCTTCACGGAAGCGCAGTCCGCGAGATTCACCGTCGCGGTGTGAACGGTGCCGGCCGGCGCCAATTCGCGCGCGGCCGTGGCGAGCGCGGCGGCGTCCACGTCCCACAGCGAGACTTTGGCCCCGGAGGCGAGGAGACGTTCCGCAATGGCGCGGCCGATGCCGCGGGCGCCTCCGGTGACGATGGCGGCGCGGTCGTTGAGGTCGATTTGGTTCATGGAATCAAGCTGAGGTCAGAGGTCATACCACCGTGCCTTTCGCGTCAACTTTCTTGTTTGCCGGAGCAGACTACGCGCTTCCCGGAAGCACCAAGCCCGCGCCCGGATCGAGGAGCTGGATGACGTGTTTCACCTCGTAGGGACGCGTGACGAGGCCGGTGGCTCCGGCGCTGTGCCATTGCATCATGCAGACGTGGTTGGAGGTGGCGAGAATGGTGGGCGAGCCTTCGACCGCGTTGAGGAAAGCGGATTTGCCGGCGAGGATCGCTTGGGCGTTTTCGGGTTTCTGGATGTTATAGACGCCGCCGGAGCCGCAGCAGTCTTTGGCGTTCGGGGCGAGTTCCCAGCGGTAGCCGGTGGCGTCGAGCACGCTGGCGGGAATGCCGGGGGACTTTTGTCCATGCACGAGATGGCACGGCAGATCGACATAGACCCGCGTGGCGTCGTCGCTGGCCCGCTGGCGGCGCACGGGGCCGAGTTCGCCGAGGAAGCCGAGGACGTCGCGCACCTGTCTGCCGGGGGCGAGCGTCTTGCCGAGCGCGTAGCCGCAGCCGGAGGAGTTGCTGACAATGGCATCGACCTCGAGCGGGCCAAAGGCGCGGCGGTTTTGCTCGCGCAACGATTCCACGCCCGCGAGGCCAGTGTGTTCCTGGAAGGCTCCGCAGCAGGTCTGGTTCTCGGGGATGATGACCTGCACGTTGTTCTCGATGAGCACGCGCACGGTGGCGAAATTGATTTCGCGGAATGCCGCTTCCATGAGGCAGCCGGTGAGGAACGCGACGCGCGGGCCGGTGGGCCGATGCCGCTGCAAGAGATCGCGCGTGTAGGCGGCGGTGCTTTGCAAGACGGCGGGCCGGCCGTGGAAAAGAAAGCGGTGCAGCGGCAGGCCGAGTCCGCGCAACAGGCGCGCGGGCAGCAGCGCGAGGTTAAACCACGCGGGCCGCGCCACCGCCGCCGCGGCGAGGCGCAGCGCGAGCGCCGGCTTGCTCCGCCCGGCGGCGACGTGGTCGTGCCGCGTGCGCTCGAACAACGCGCCATACGGCACGTGCGCCGGGCACGCCGGCTCGCACGCGAGGCAGCCGACGCATTCGGCGGTGTAATGGTCGGTCCATGTGTCCGGCGGCAGCCGCCCGGCGGCTTCCTCGCTCCAGTGGCGCAGGCGTCCGCGCGGCGAATTGTTTTCGTCGCCCGTGAGCTGGTAGGTCGGACAGACGGCGAGGCAAAAGCCGCAGTGGGTGCAGTTCGAGAAATAGTCGGGCGGTGTGCCCGGGGACTGGAGTGGTGGAGTAGTGGAGTGATGGAGCGAAGGAGTCATGGAGTGCCGGAGTCGAGGTGGGCCGGAAAGATGGTGCTGGGTCGTTGGTGGTGTTTTTCCATTACTCCATCACTCCACCACTCCGCTCCCTCCTGCTTGGTGGATGGCTCGTTCCAACGTTTCAATCCACCGCGATTCGGTCACGGTCGGCGGCGTCTCTGGCAGCCAGCGCGAATGCCAGTCGCCGCCGAGGGCGTGCAGTTCTCCGAGATGCGGCTGCATGAGCGCGTGGGCGCGTTCGGCGAGATCCCCGCCGGCGCGGAGGTGAACGTGAACGACGCCGCTGTAAACCAGCGCCACGCAGCGGACCGCGTCGCGCGCGAGTTCATCGGCGAGGCCGATGGCGCGGTCGGGCGTGGTCTTGATGACCACATCGGGCAGGCCGTCGGAGGGTGGCGGCGCGTCGTGCTGCAGGATGAGTTCGGCCTGAACCTCGGCGGCGATGCGCGCGAGATGCTCCGCAAAAATTCGCGCCTCGTCCGGCGGGCAGTGAACCGCGACGCGCACGGAAGTGGCGGCGCCTTCCGCGATGAAGTCCACGGCGTCCCACCAGTGCATCCAGCCGCTGTGCAGGAGCCGGCTCACGCAGCCGCGCAGCGCCGGGACCCTGCCGTCAAAGCGGGCGGCGAGATCGAAGCCGCAGTCGGGGCGCAGCCGCAGCACGCAGTCCACGGGCTCGCCGAAGCGGCTGCCGCTGTGCAGGAGAAAGCGCAGCCAGTCGTAGCCGGTGGTCGTCTTCACCACGCGTTCGCCGATGCGCGCGATGCGCCCGCCGGGCAGCCGCCAGTTGAGGCCGAGGATGTTGTCGCAATACGGTCCGAAACGGCACGACGACGGCGCGTGCGTGGCGGCGCCGAGGTGCTCGCGCAGCGTGGCGTCCGCCGCGAGGATGAGCGGGAAGCGCAGGCGGTGCGCCGCGGCTTGCGCGTGAATGTCCGCGGCCCTCGCGCCGGCCGGCAGGCACAGCGTGCCATCCACCGCGTCGATGAAAGGAGTGAACAGGCGCTCGTCCGGCATGGGCGCGATGGTCTTCATGCGGCGAAGCGGCGGTGGCCGAAAACTTTCAGCGGATTGAGCTGATGCGTGGGATTGAAGGCGGCGGGCACCGCCCATTGCAGGCGCATCGAGTCGGGGCCGAAGACGAGCGGCATGTAGGCGGCCTTGTCGTTGCCGATGCCGTGCTCGCCACTGAGCGTGCCGCCGACTTCGATGACGCGCCGCATCAGCCGTTCGCTGATGAGTTCGATTTTCTCGAGTTCGCCGGGCACGCGTGAGTCGAAGAGGAAGTTCGGATGCAGATTCCCGTCACCCGCGTGGAAGACATTCACCGCACGGATGCCCGCCGCGTCCGCCTCGTCGTAGACGAGCTGCAGGACTTCGGCGAGAGCGCGCTTGGGAATCACCGCATCCTGCACGACGTAGTCGGGACTGAGCTGGCCGAGCAGACCGCCGGCGGCCTTGCGCGCCTTCCAGAGCTTTTGCCGCATTGCGTCCTCATCGCTGAAGGTGACGTCGCTCGAACCGGCGCGGCGCAGCACGTCCGCGACCGGCTCCACGCGCGCGTCGACGAGCGCGGCGGGGCCATCAATCTCCGTGAGCAGCATGAACGAGCCCTTGGGCAAACCGCACGCCATCTGGCTGCTCTCGACCATCGCCACGCCGCGCGGGTCGAGCATTTCGATGGCGGCGGGAAACGACGCATGCGCCACGAGTGCGTGAATCGCGGCCTCGATGGAGCGCAGGTCGGGATACGTCGCGCGGAAGGTCCACACTTTCTCCGGCAACGGCAGCAGGCGCAGCCAGAAGCGTGTGAAGGCACCGAGCGTGCCTTCGGAGCCAATCATGAAACGCTTCCAATCCTCGCGCCACGGCCCGCGCCCGCCCGCCGGTCCGCCGAAGCGATGCACGCTGCCGTCGAGCAGAATCACCTCGACGCCGAGCACGTAGTTGCTCGTCACGCCGTAGCGGAAACAGTGTGCGCCGCCCGCGTTGGACGCGACATTGCCGCCGAGGGTGCAGACCGGCCCGCTCGACGGGTCCGGTGGATAGAACACGCCGTGCGGTTTCAGCGCGGCATCGAGGTCATTGAGCGCGACGCCGCTTTCCACCTCGCACCAAAAGCCGTCCACGTTGATTTCGCGGACGCGTTTCAACGCCGACGTGTGAACGATCACGCCGCCCTGCGCCGCGACCGGCCCGCCCGAGAGCGACGTGCCCGCGCCGCGAAAAATCACCGGCACCGCGAGCTGCCGCGCGCCTTTCATGAACTCGATCAGCTCCTCCGCATCCGCGGGAATCACCACCGCATCCGGCCGGAAGCTCTTGTAGCCGAGGGCATCGGCCGCATAGCCCGCCAGCTGCGCCGGCGAGGCGAGCACGCGCCCGCGCGGGAGCAGGCGTTGGAGCTGAGAAGCGAGTGCGGAGTGGCTCATCAACAAAAGCTCACGCCCTCATCGCGTGGTGAACTGATGCACGGTCGTGGTGCGATACGTCTGGCCGGCGCGGAGGATGGTGTTGGGGAAGGCGGCGTGGTGCACCGAGTCGGGGTGATGCTGGGTCTCCAGGCAGAAGCCATGGAAGCGGTCGTAGCTTGTGCCGCGCTTGCCCTTGAGCGGCGTGGTGTAGGTGGCGGTGTAGAGCTGCACGCCGGGCTCGTTGGTGAGGACGCGCATCAGGCGGCCGCTCTTTGGCTCGTGCACCTCGGCGGCGAGGACGGGCTTGGGCCGGGGTTTGTCAGCGAGCACGTAGGCGTGGTCGTAGCCGCCGATCGCGATCTGCGCGGTGCGGCGGCCGATGACTTCACCTTTCGTGAAATCAAACGCGGTGCCGGCCACGGGCAGCAGCTTGCCGGTGGGCACCATGTCGGCATCGGTCTCGAGGTAGCGTTGCGCGTGCAACGTGAGCCGGTGGTCGAGCACGGTGCCGCTGCCGGCGCCGGCGAGGTTGAAGTAGGTGTGGTTCGTGAGATTGACGGGCGTGGCTTTGTCGGTCGTCGCCACATACTCGATGACGAGCGCGCCGTCCTCGGTGAGCACATGGGTGACCGCCGTCGTGAGATTGCCGGGGAACCCCTGGTCGCCATCCTTGCTGAGGTAGGTCAGGCGCAAGGCGGGGCCGCGGGGGTCGGTGATGATTTCTGCTTTCCAGATGACCTTGCTGAAGCCTTTCAGGCCGCCGTGGAGGTGAAAGCTCGTCTTCGGATGCAGATCGAGCGTGTAGGACTTGCCATCGAGTTCGAACTTGCCGCCCGCGATGCGATTGGCGACGCGCCCGGTGATGCAGCCGAAATACACCGTGCCGTTGTGCTCCTCGTATTCGGCGACGGTGTCGAAACCGAGCGCGATGTCGGCGAGCTGGCCCGCGCGGTCCGGCACGTGCAGCTCGGTGATGATGCCGCCGAGCGTGATGATCTTGGCGACGAGGCCCCGCTGGTTCTTCAGCGTGTAGCGCTCGACGGACGCGCCGTCGCGCGTGGTGCCGAAGGTGTCTTTGGTCACGCCGGCGCGGGCTTGGGTGGCGAGGAGGCCGAGGGCGGCCAGGAGGAGAAGGAGAGGTTTCATGGAGTGGCGGTTCAGCACCAGTGCGCGCCGAGCGCCTCGCTGTGGACGGCGTAAAGCGAGCGGCTGCCGGTCATGAAGAGGCGGTTGCGGCGCGGGCCGCCGAAGCAGACGTTGCTGCAGATTTCCGGCAGCAGCACCTGGCCGATGCGTTTGCCGTCGGGCGAGAAGATGTGCACGCCGTCGTAGCCGGCGCCCACCCAGCCGGCGCTGGCCCAGATGTTGCCATCCCGGTCGCAACGGATGCCATCGGCGAGCCCGGCGACCTCCTTGCCATTGAGGTTCATCTTCATCGAGGCGAACTCGCGGCCATTCTTCAATCTGGTCCCATCGACGTCCCAAACCTTGATGTTTTTCGGCGCATCCGGGTAGTGCGACGCGCCGGTGTCGGCCACGTAGACCTTCGTGTAGTTGGGCGAGAAGCACAGGCCGTTCGGTTTGAAAATCTCGTCGGTGACTTTCTCGACCTTGCCGCCGGGATCGAGGCGATAGACGGCTTCCTTGAGGAAGAGCTCGCCCTTGTGCCCCTCGAAGTTGCCGAGGCTGCCGTAGCCGGGATCGGTGAACCAGAGACTGCCGTCGGGGTGTCCGGAGCCGTCGTTGGGGGCGTTGAACGGCTTGCCGTTGAACTTGTCGGCGAGGACGGTGACCGAGTTGTCGGGCTCGTAGCGCACGACGCGGCGGTTGCCGTGCTCGAAGGAAATCTGGCGGCCGGAACGGTCGAAGGTGTTGCCGTTGCTGTGGCCGGCGGGTTTGCGCAGGACGGTCACGCGGCCGTCGTCCTGCAGCCAGCGGTGCTGCACGTCATTCGGAATATCGCTCCACACGAGGTAGTTTCCCCAGCCGCTCCACGCCGGGCCTTCCGCCCAATACATGCCGGTGTGCAGCCGCTCGATGGGCGACATGGCGATCTTGTATTTCGCGAACGCGGGATCGAGCGCGACGACATCCGGCTCGGGATAACGCACCGGCGCGGCGCCAGGCCCGAAGTCGCGCGCGATCAACGGCGCGGCCGCGAGCGTGCCGAGCGTGGTGAGGAAGGAACGACGGGAGGTGGTGGTGGTGGATGAGGAGGATTTCATGGAGTGATGGAGGGTTGGAGTATTGGAGTATTGGAGTGGTGGAGGATGGAGGGTGGAGTAATGGAGGGTTGGAGTTTTGGAGCAAGGGAGGGTTGGAGTGATGAGCTAGTCGTGCAGGCGGTCCTCGGAGTTGATGAAGGCCCAGCAGATGGCGCCGAGGAAGTAACTGAGGGCGAAGAGGCCGATGTTGACGCTCCAGTTGTTATTCGTGGCGGCGAAAAGCAGCACCACCCGGCGGGTGTTCGACGGGGTGGAATCGGTCACGGGTGAAACTCGATCCAATTCAGGCCGAGCACGGTGCCCCGGTCGGTGCAGCGCGCGACGACGCAGACGTCGGTCAGGCCGGTGGCGTTCGTGAGCGTGGCGGGGAGCGAGACGAACTCGTTGCCATCGCCGGCGCCGATGGGCGGCACGTCGACGCGGGCGAGCAGGGCGCCGGAGGGTGAGCCGCGGCGGAGTTCGAGCGTGCCGCCCTTCGTGGCGAAGGAGCCGGCGCGGACCGTGAGGCGCGAGATGCCGGCGAGGTTCAGGTCGCGCCAGAGGATGTGGGCGCCATCCTTGAAATAGCCGACGATGGCTTTCTCCCCGTAGGCGTGCTCGATGTAGGACATGCCGTGATTCTCGTCGTAGAGTGCGGCCTTCTTGCGGCGGGAATGCAGCACCACGGAACTCTCGCCCCGCAGGCGCGGCATCGAGCCCTGTTTGCCGTCATCCGTGTAGGCCGCGGTGAGAATGAGCACGCCTTCATTCACCAAGCGGTCTGCCGGCTGCTTTGGAGCGATAAAGGTGCCGCTGGTGCCCGACTGCGGCGGACTCGACGGATCGTCCTTCAGCGCGAGCACCCACGCGGCCATGCGACGGGTCTGATCGAGGCTGTGCTGCGGATGCGGCGGCATCGGCATCAGACCCCAGGCGCCGCTGCCGCCATTGAGAATTTTCTGCGCGAGACGCTCGGCGGCCGCGGGGTCGTCCTTGTATTTCAAGGCGACGGTCTTGTAGGAAGGGCCGGCGGAGGGCGTGTCCGCCATGTGGCAGGAAAAGCACGTGCTGGCCCGCATCAGCGCGAGTCCGGGATCGAGCGTGGCCAGGTCGCCATCGGTGGCGAAGCGACGGCCGCGGAACTCGCCTTGCACGGTGGCGAGATTCGTCTCCACGCGGTCGCCGTCGGTTTCGGTGACGGAAACCTGGTAGGGAATCGCGGCCTCCCATTCGAAGAACGAGCCGTGCGTCGGTGAATCGAAGCGCACCGCGGGACGCCCATTGCCGACGTAGATCATCTCTGTCGCCGTGCTCTTCGCCCCGCTCCGATCCAGCGCCGTCACGCGGACCTCATAGTTGCCGGGCTGCCCGAAGGTGTGTGCGAACTTCGCTCCGCCGCCTGGCTGTTCCTGGCCCGCAATGCTCCACGCAAATTTCAACGTGTCGCCGTCGGCGTCGGTGGAGGTGGAAGCATCGAAGGTGAGCGCGAGCGGCTGCCGGCCCGCCGTTTCACTGGCGACGAGTCTCGCCACCGGGGCGCGATTGCCGCGCCGATACCCGATCCGCACGATGCGGCTGTCGTTGTTCTGCCACCAAAGATCGCCGTATTCGATCATGTAGAGCGCTCCGTCGGGACCGAACTTCATGTCGATGGGGCGGCGCAGCGTCCAGTTGGGCACGAAGGGTTCGATTTCCGGGCCGGCAGTGTCGAGCTTCACGGTCTGAATCCAGTTTCGCATCCACTCGTAGATAAAGAGGCGGCCATCGAAGGCCGCGGGCAGCTTGTGGGGGGAGGGGTTCGCCGCGTCGTAGCGATACACCGGCCCGGCCATGATGGTGCGGCCGCCGCTGCCGAGCGAGGGGAACCGCTGGGACGGCACGCTCGGATACCAGACGAGCGCAGGTTTGGCGGGCGGCAGCTTCCGGAGGCCGGTGTTACGCGGCGAGAGATTCTCCGGCGACTGCGGGTCGTAGCGTTTGCCGGGCTTGTCCGCGGCAAAATCGTAAAGCGGCAGCGCCTCGTTCGGACCGACAAAGAGCGGCCAGCCGAAATTGCCGGCGGTCTGCGTGGCATTGATTTCCTCATAGCCGTCCGGAGTCACTCCCAGGGATGGCGGCAGGTTTGGGCCGACATCGCCGAAGTAGAGCGTGCCGGTCTTGTCGTCCACCGAGAGCCGGAACGGATTGCGCACGCCCATGGCGAACACCTCCGGCCTGCCGTCCTTGCCATCGGCGAAGAGATTGCCCGCGGGAATCGAGTAGCCGCCCTCCGGCCGCGGATGAATGCGCAGCACCTTGCCGCGCAGGTCGCGCGAGTTTGCGGCGGTGCGGAAGGCGTCCCAGTTCTTGCGGTCCGGCCGCGTGTCCTGCGGCAGGCCCGGGTCAAAGTGACAATTGTCACCCGTGCCGATGTAGAGATCGCCTTTCGCATCCAGCCACATCGCGCCGCCCATGTGAAAGACGTGCTCGGTATCGTAGGGCCAGGAAAGCAGCTCCAACTCGGACTCCGCCGGCATTTTTCCGTCTTTCACCGTAAACCGGCTCACGCGCATCGTCCCCTGTTTCGCGGCCGGACAAAACTGCACATACAAATGTCCGCTTCGCTCAAAATCACGCGCGGCGGCCAGGCCGAGCAGCCCGAGTTCGCCCTTCGCATACGCCGGCACCTGCCCCAGCTTGCTGACCGCGCCCGACTTCGCGTCCCAGCGTTTCACTCCGCCCCAGTATTCGACAAAGAGCACGTCACCACCGGGTAGCACCTCCAGTTGGATCGCATCGCGCGCCGCTTTCACGAGCACTTCCTTTTCGAAGCGGTTCGGATCGACCGGCTCGGCGGCCGGTAGCACGGCCGGCGATGCGAGCCACAGGGAGAGAAGAAGCCGCGGACAACCCGGGCGGAAACGGAAAAAGGAGCGGTGGGTTTTCATTTTTCGATTCGGATTCTATCGTCCGGATTTCGAGCGACGGACGGGGTTGGGGTAGATGGGCCTGGGGTCGAAGACAGGGCGGATCAGGCGTAGGCGCGAGCCACCTGACGCTGCGTGCCCAAGCCGTCGATGCCCAGTTCAACCACATCGCCGGGCTGCAAGAAAATCGGCTGCGGCTTGAGTCCCAGGCCGACCCCGGGCGGCGTGCCCGTGCTGATCACATCGCCGGGCAGGAGCGTCATGAATTGGCTGATATAGCTGACCAGCTGTCGCACGCCGAAAATCATCTGCGCCGTCGTGCTGTGCTGGCGCCTCACGCCGTTGACGCTGAGCCAGAGCTTGAGCGCCTGCGGGTCGGCCACTTCATCGCGCGTGGCCAGGAACGGCCCGAGCGGCGCAAAAGTGTCGCAGCTTTTTCCCTTCACCCACTGGCCGCCGCGCTCGAGCTGCCACTCGCGCTCGCTGTAGTCGTTGTGCAGCGCATACCCGGCCACATGCTGCATCGCGTCCGCCTCGCTCACGTAGCTCGCACGCCGGCCAATGATGACGGCCAGCTCCACTTCCCAGTCCGTCTTCTTCGAGCCGCGCGGGATGACGACCGCATCGTTCGGCCCGGCAATGGACGTGGTGCTCTTGAAAAAGAGAATCGGCTCGGGCGGGATCGGCATCCCGGACTCCTTCGCGTGGTCCGCGTAGTTCAGCCCCACGCACACGATTTTGCTCGGGCGCGCGAGGCACGGCCCGAGGTGCACATCCGGAGTGATCACCGGGGCGGAAGCGGCGTTCGCCTGCGCCCAGGCGGCCAGCCGCGCCAGGCCGTCGCTGCCGAAGAAAGCTTCGTCGTAGTCCGAGCCGAAGCCCGAGGCATCGATGCGCCGGCCATCGCTGAGCTGGAGGCCGGGAGTTTCAAGACCGGGCGCGCCGGTGCGGATGAGTTTCATGGGGAGGAAGGGGGCGAAACAGAGGGAAAGAGGTTAGAGGTCATACCAGTGATCCGGCCGCGTCAACACCCGGAATCTCGCTGGTGTCGGGAGAAAAGGCGACGAGCCGTTCGGCCGAAAAGTCACCGCCGTGGTGGAGCGACGGAGAGTTGCCGGCTGGGGTTGATGAAGATCCCCGCGAGTGCGGCGGTGGCGTAGACGGTGCCGATCAACTGGAGCGGCAGCTGCCACTTGCCGGCCGCGCCGGAACGTTCGACCAGCCACGCGAGCACGATGGGCGAGAGCATGCCGCCGACCTGGCCCATGGTGTTCATCGTCGCGCTGACAAGGCCCGAGTGCTCGGAACTGATTTCGATGCACGTCGCCCACGAGGCCGCCAGGGCGAACATCGAGGCGCCACCCGCCACGGCGAGGAGCACGGCCGACGCGTGCGGATTGTCGGTCGCCTGCGTGGCGGCAAACATCGCGGTCGCCGCGACGGCGTAGGCCGCGCCGCCCACGAGGGCGCGGCCGAGGCGCAGGCCCAGCTTGCGCGCGAGCCAGTCGGTCGTGACGCCGCCGAGCAGATCGGCCGGCACGGCGAAAACCTAGGCGAGCGTGAACGCGCTGAAGACGTAGCTCATCTGCTTCATGTCGAGCCCGAGATCGCGACGGATGTCGGGCGCGAGCACGCCGATGCACGCGCGGTCGAGATAGGTGACGACGGCGAGGGCGACGCAGAAACCCACGACCCCGAAGCGGGCGCGGGTGGGTTTGAGCGGCGCGGCCGTGGGGCTCGGGGCGGGGGAATTCATCGGAGTTAACGCGCAACCGCCTCCACGCCGGGGTATTCGTTGCAGAGGTAGTGGATGCGCGGCGCGTCCTCCACGATGACCGGGTAGCGCACGAGATCCGCGAAGAAGAAATTATCCTTCATGTCGTCGCACACACTCGAGACTTCGCTGCTGACACTGTAGCCGACGCCGTCGATACGGTAGCCGGTGCCCTCTTCGCCCCAAAATTGGTGGATGGTCCGCGGCGGGATGCAGAGGCTCTCGCCCGGCGTCAGCCGCACCGTCTCGCCGCTGGCGATCGTGCGCCGGCAACCGTCCACGACGAGGTCGAGGGTTCCCTTGGCGGGCCGATCCTCGGCGTCGGTGCGGGTGAGTTGCACGCAGATGTTTCCGCCGCCGCGGTTGATGATGTCCTCGCGCTTGGTCCGGTGGAAGTGCGCCGGCGCGCGCTGGCCCTCGGGGTCGAGGATGAGTTTTTCGGCGTAACTCTTCGGATAGCGCGGATCGCGGATATGGCCGTTGCGCAGCGTGAACAGCGTGCGGCCAATCCGCGGGAAATCCTTGCTCCCGAAATCGGTGACATCCCAACCCAACGCGCAATCGCGCACCTCGTCGTATTCGGGCCCCTTCCCCTCCCAGTCCTTGATGGTCCACGCCGCGAACAGCGGGAGGGAGACCTAGAAGTGGCGAAAGACGATTCTCGCCGTGGCGATGCTCGCTTCGACGCGAGCGCGATTGAGCAGTTGCAGGGACATGAGTTGGGAGAGATTGTGACCGGTGAGGTGTGGCGCTAATGAATCGTGCGATCACCAGCCGACCGAGGTGGAGAAGCGGAAGCCGAACGGCTTGCTGGTGCCGAATTCGGCGGAGTAGAGCTCATCCGTGATGTTGTAAAGGTTCAGCTGCAGGCGGACCCGGTGTTGGTCGCGCCAACGAAAGGAGTAGGTCGCGAACAGATCGGCCTGATGATAGCCGCTGGTATAGGCGCGATTGAGGGGATTGTTGTTGGGGGCGGTGAGGAAATACTGGTCGTCCCGCACGACGGTGACGGCGCCGCCAAGCGAGAGCCGGTCGTTGAAGGTATGGCGGCCGAGCAGGACGAACTTGTTCGCGGGCGTGCCGGCGAGTTCCTGTCCCACCTGCAGGGGCAACTGCCGGTTGCGCTTCACGAACGAGTCGAGGTGCACAAAGCTCAGGTTGACCGACAAGGCGGAGGTCAGGTTCGCGCTCGCCTCGAGCTCGTATCCCTCCACCTGATTTTCGCCGGACTGCTCCTGCCAGGTGAGGTTCGTGCCGTCCGGCTGGCGCTCCGTCACCGTGACGATGAAATTGGTCTGGGCCACCCGGAAGGCACCCGCGGAGAGCTGGAGGCGCTGCCGGGGCAGATTGAGCCGGAAGCCGATGTCACCGCCGTTGCCGGAAAGGGGTTGGGCCAGGGAGACGTTTTGAGCCCGGTCGGTGACCAGGGCGGCTTGGGGCCGAAAGGTGGTGCCGTCGTTCACGTAAGCGGAGAGATTCCTCGTGAATTTGAAGACCGCGCCGAGCGAGTGGGTGGTCTGGGGTTGATCGGCCTTGGCGGTGGTCAACCCGGTGCGGGAGATCTGGCGGAATTGTTTGTTGTTCGCCTTGGCCTCGTCGCGACGGACGCTGCCGGTGAAAACAAGCCGGTCGCCGAAGAGTTTGATGTGATTGATCCAATAGTAGCCCGGTCCCTGCACAGTGTTGGTGAAATTGCCCAAGGGCACGGTAAAGGTCGACCGGGGTGGCGTGGCCTGCTTCAGACTCCATCCGGCGCCCGGATTGAGCACGTTGGCGACGACGGGCTGCACCCGGAGCGTGGGCCCAAGCAGGACGGCGTTTTCCGCGGCAGTGGGGCCAAAAATCCAGTTGCTGCGCCAACGGTCGTAGTAAAACACCTCCTGATTGTAGTCGGCGCCAAGCACGGTCTTCCAGCTGCCGCGGCTAAAGTCGAAATGGCCAAGGAGATTAATCTGCGCGGAGTCAGACGCGAGGTTGTCGAACATGAGCGCACCGCCATCCGCCGAAGCCAGGATGTCGCCCCGGACCGTGGGCGTCGCGACCGTTTGGCCGGTGACGGGATGGGGGGAAAGCGTGGTGCCGGCCTCGATGACCGGAGTATCGAACCAAATCGGCGTCAGGAGCGAATCGCGATCCATGTGGGTGCGCGCCGCCGCCGCGCGCAGCCACCACCGGGCGGAGAACTTGTGGCTGATTTCCGCCCCAAACGTGTTGGTGACGACGTCGGCGGATGAGTCCGGAGTTTGCGTGTTGCTGCGGCGGTGGAGGAGGCCGGATTTGATCAGGTCGGTGCCGAGGGATTGATAGCGGGCGGCCTGGCTCGCCTCATTCACTGGATGGCGCCTGCCGGCAAGGCCGTCGTAGGACAGTCGCGACGGCGAATCGGTGTGCCGATCGGATTGCGCCAGCGTGAGCTGGAGAGTGGTGTCAGGCGTGAACGCGTAGCGGAGACGGGCGTAGAATTCCCTGGTCTCGAACTTCGTGTAAACGTTGAAGGCCTCACCCGACTGGTAGCCGATCCCGAAACGCGCGGTGAGTTTTCCATCCGCCGCGAGCGGGCCGCCAAGGTCGAGCTGCGCAAATCGTTCGGCCCAGCTCCCGACGCCGGCGTTAAGGGAGACTTTCGCCTTCGCCAGCGCCGGCTTGTAGACGTAGTTGAGCGTGCCGCCCGGCTCCCCGATGCCGAAGAGATTTCCGGACGTGCCCTTCAAAATCTCCACCCGGTCAATGGCAATATTGGGCGTGACGAGCGAATTGAGAAAAAGACCGTCGGCATAGACCCGGACTGAAGACGTGCCGCGAATGCAGGGCCGGTTCTGGGATTTCGCGATGAAGTTCTCGACCGGATTGACGCCAGCGTTGAGGCGCAGGCCCTCGGTTTCGTTGAACGCCGCGAAGTCCCGCAGCAAGTCGGCGGAAAGAATGCTGAGGCTGAAGGGAAGGTCCTTGGTATCGACTGCCATCTTCAGCGCGCTGTTGGAGTCGGTGACGTTGTAGCCGGAATCAGAGGTGGAGCGCACTTCGAACGCCGAGAGCTTGACGGCTTCGTTGCGCGGATCGCCCGCCGGGGCGGTTTGAGCCGCGAGGGAGGCCATCGCCGCCAGGTTCAGGGCAAGCAGCAGGGCGCTGCGCAGGCGGAGAATCTTCGGGGGGGGGACGATGCATGTTGTTCGATTTCTAAGGTTTCAGTCGATTCGTGGAACCCGAGGCCGCCGGAAGCTTCGAGGGGAAACCTCCGGCGGCTCGGGAAGAGAACGGCACATTGAAGAAGACAAAAAGCCGGTAGTAGGGATAGAGGGTGTCGAGCGTCTCAGCCGCGTCGCCCACCACGATGAGTGCCTTGCCGTGGAATGGAGGAGTCATGGACTCGCAGCATAATCGGATTGGCAGTCGCCGTCACTGCACTCTTTAGTCAGGAAACCTCAGGTTTTTCGTCACCCCTTTTTATGGCCTCCCGCCGTCGGCGTCCTCCCCGCGTCGCGCTCCTGGTCGAAACCACGCGCACCTACACCCGCGAACTCCTCGCCGGAGTGCGGCGCTACGTCGCGGCGCACGGCCCTTGGTCGTGCTTCATCGAGCTGCGCGCGCTGGAGTCCGGCCCGCCGCCCTGGCTGAAGAACTGGGACGGCGACGGCATCCTCACGCGCACGTTCACGCAGGAAATGGCCGACGTGATCGCCGCGACAGGGCTCCCGGCCGTCGAGCTGCGCGCGACCTACCTGAAGAGCCCTCTCCCGTTTGTCGGCATGGACAACCGGCTGATCGGACAGATGGTCGCCGAGCATTTCTTCGACCGTGGCTACCGGAATTTTGCCGCCTACAGCCTGCACACCGAACGCTTCTTTGAGGAGCGCGTGCAGAATTTTGTCACGGCCGTGGAGCAGCGCGGCGGCGCTTGTTCGCTGCTGCCGGAGCCGATCTCCGATCGCGCGGCCGACTGGGAAAAGGGCCAGACCCGGCTGATCGCGTGGCTCTCCGCGTTGCCGAAGCCCGTGGGCATCTTTGCCGCCAACGACCAACTCGGCGTCCGCCTGCTCGATGCCTGCCAGCGCGCGGGCATCCCGGTGCCGGAAGAGGTCGCGGTGGTCGGCGCGGAAAACGAGGAGACCCTGTGCGCGTTCGCCAACCCGCCGCTGACCAGTGTGCGCTTCGACGGCGCGACGGTCGGTTTTGCCGCGGCGGAACTCCTTGCGCGCCTCATGCGCGGCGGTGCGCGGCCGAAGGGCGAGACATTGTTTCCGCCCAAGGGGATCGTGGTCCGCGCCTCTTCGGATGAATTCGTCATCACGGATCGCCTTGTCGCCCACGCCGCGCGGATCATTCGCGAGAACGCCGCTGCCGGGCTGAATGTTGACGACCTCTGCCGGAAATTGAATGCCTCGCGCAGCACCCTCGATCGCCGGATGAAGGCGGCGATCGGCCGCACCCCGAAGGAGGAGATTCTCCGCGTGCGCTTCCGCGAGGTGGAGCGCCTCCTCCGCGAGACCGAGCTGACGATCGACGTGATCGCCCAGCAGACGGGGTTTGCCTACAGCCACTACCTGCAGGCCGCGTTCAAGAGCGCCTACGGCCAGACGCCGGGCGAATTTCGCGGCAAGGAAGTGGCCTGAGCAACGGCGGGGCCGGCTCGCCGAGAGGCGACGGTGGTTCGGCGAGCACCTGCGGCGTGTTGCGGGGACAAGGGGGCCGTCAAAGATCGCATGATGAAAAACCTGAGGAACGGCACCGCATAACCGCAGTGACGGGATTTCCGGAAACGATACTATCGATGGCATTCGCCTAGCAGCCCGTCGGAGTCGGGCCCCCGTTGCCGGCAAAATTCCGGAAAATCACCCCCAAGCCTGATTTTCGAAGTCCGACGGGCTGCTAGGCCGGCAGATTGCGGACATAGTCACGCACGTGGCCGCAGATTTCGTCGAGTGCGGGTTTTCGCTCCCGGCAATAGGCAAAGACCGCCGCGAGTCGGGTTCCAGCATAGTCATGAGCCACTTCATTGCGCACCATCTTCATCTCCCGCAAGGTGGCGGCCGATGCGACAAAACCACGCTGTTCGGCCCCGTTGACGACATCCAGCAGGGTTCCAGGCGGCTTAAGTTCGACGCGATCGAGGCCCCGGAGGACCTTGTTGACCAAGAGATCGACCGTGCGCGCAAACCGACTCGTGAACGCTTCCGCGCTCTCCAACTGCGCTTCTGAGATCAGTTGCAGGTCACCGGGCAGGTTTCGCACCCGCTCGGCGGAGAAATCGAGATGCCTTCTCGCCGCCTCGAGCTCAACCAAAGCGTGATCCAGGAGACGGCGCGGTGTCTCGGGGTTCATAGCTTGATTCCCGTTTCCAGCGCCAAAGCGGCGATCGGCTCACGCAATTGTTCGCGGCCCCGCACGATGAGATCCAACCGTTGCCAGCCGATCCGATCAAGAAGGGCGGTGCGCAGCTGAAGTTCGTCCGGGAAGGTGATCTGCTCGGAGACCACCAATAGGTCGATGTCGCCACCGCGCGCCTCGTCATTCACCCGCGAGCCAAAAAGCCAGATCTCCGCCTGCGGGTCAGCCCGGCTGACCTCATCGCGGATGGCTTGGGCCGTTTCGGAGGTGAGTCGCATCGGCCCAACGTGCGTGGTGCAGGGCGCAGGGTCAAATCTCCAGTGGTGCCGCGTGGCGCTTGGCCAAATTCAAGTCGATAGCCTTCCGCTGGCCCGCGAGGCCCTGCATTGTAGTCATCACGCTCCGCGTGATGAACCCGCTCAGGCATCACGCGATGCGTGGTGACGACCTCTGCCGGAAATTGAATGCCTCACGCAGCACCCTCGATCGCCGGATGAAGGCTGCGATCGGCCGCACCCCGAAGGAGGAAATTCTCCGCGTGCGCTTCCGCGAGGTGGAGCGCCTCCTCCGCGAGACCGAGCTGACGATCGACGTGATCGCCCAGCAGACGGGGTTTGCCTACAGCCACTACCTGCAGGCCGCGTTCAAGAGCGCCTACGGGCTGACGCCGGGCGAATTTCGCGGCAAGGAAGTGGCCTGAGCAACGGCGGGCTGGCTGCGGCCGCTCAGGGACGGCCGCGTTCAGCCGAGCGTCTGCCGCATGAGTGGTGACGCGGGCAGCCGAGGTCGCATGACGAAAAACCTGAGGAACGGCGCCTCAAAACCGCAGTGACGGGACTGGCGGATGCGATACTATCACCCGCGGCCCGCCGACCCGAAAAATCTGCGGCCCCGCCCGTCAATCTCCCCCGCGAGCGACTGCCGTTCGCACCAACCCCTCCCACCTCCCCTCAGCACCCACCCACTCTGCCCTCCATGAAAACATCACCCTGCCACCACCAGAACCGTTCCATCGCGCTCGCCCTCGCGCTTGCCGCTGCTTGCTCCAGCACTCCGTCGCTTCTCGCCCAGGCCGTCGAGGCCAGAAAGCCCGACAAGGGCGAGGAGGCCATCAAACTTGAGGCGTTCAAGGTCACCGACACATCCGAATTGTCCGGCTACGGCGTCTCGTCGTTTTCCTCCGCCACGCGCCTCAAGACCCCGATCATCGACATCCCGCAGTCGGTCAGCGTGGTCACCTCGGCCCTGATGCGCGACATCGGCGCCTTCGACTACGCGCAGGCGGTCGCCTACATCCCCAACGTCAGCTATCGCCAGAACGTGAACGACGGCTCGGTCATCCGGGGATTTCCCGCCTTCAACGCCTACCGCAACGGGTTCAGGACGAGCGGCTACGTTTCCGACAATTTCGCCCTCGATCGGATCGAGATCGTCAAGGGCCCGGCCGCCGCGATCGCCGGCTCGTCCGAGTCGGGCGGTTTGGTGAATCGCATCACGAAGAAGCCGCTCGACAAGCAGGCCATCACGATCGGCGCGGCCGCCGGCAGCTACGGCATGTTCCGCGGCGAGTTGGACATGGGCGGGCCGATCACGGCCGACAGCAAGAAGCTCACCTACCGGCTGGTGACTGCCTACCAGACCGGCGGCGGCTGGCGCGACTTCGAGGACGGACTGCACAAGTTCGGCGTGAACCCCTCGGTGAACTGGCGCATTTCGGACAAGACCAATCTGCTCGTCGAGGCGGAGTATCTCGACGCGGTGACCACCAGCAACGAGGCAAACGTCTACCTCGCGTTCGTCCGTGATGGCACGAGCAATCCTCTCGATATCCGGGGCGGAGCGACCCCGAAGATCAGCCTCACGCCGCGCTGGGCCCCGCTCAAGCTCAACACCAACGACCGCAAGCTCGAGGGGCGCGTGCAGCGGGTCGAGAACCTCTTCCTGACGTTCACCCACGCCTTCACGGACAACCTCTCCTTCCGCCAGAACCTGATGCGGCAATGGACCGACATCGATACCCCGAAGGCCCGCCCGACCCACGTCCACTATATCGGAGCCGACGGCTATGTCTATCTGACCCGCCCAACCTATCAGCTGAGCTACGCCGCCCAGAATCTGCTGTCCGCGCAGGGTGACCTGGTCCTGAAATACAACGTGCTCGGCGGCACTCACCAGACGCTGGCCGGATACGAGGTGAATCGGACCCGGAGCGACAGCCAGACCTCTCAAGGATCGATCGGAGACCTGAACGTCTACCTGCCCAATAATGACATGCCGTTGGGCGCACCGGTGCTTCTCAGCAATCAGGTGACGCGGAACCGGTCGATCGGCTACTTTGCCAACCATCAGTCCAGATTTTGGAATGACCGCATCATCGTCACCGCCGGGCTGCGGCGGGATACCGCGGTCGGGCAAAAGCTGGAAGACCGGCGCAACAACCGCGCGGTTGTCTCGCCCGATCCCGCCAACATCGACAGCCCGATGTATGGGATCACGTTCAAGCCCACCCGGACGCTGGCACTCTATGCCGTGAAAAGCGAAGCGGGCGCGCCGACCTCGCAGGTTCCGGTCTTCGGCTCAATTGGATTGGCGGACCCGCGGCAGCAGTTCTTCTCCGCCACGCCCATCCGCATCAACGAGGAGTTTGGGATCAAGACCGAGTTGCTCAACGGCAAGGTGAGTGCCTCGCTCGCGCGTTTCGACATCCAGGCGCTGGACGCCGTGCTCGGTCAATTCGACCCCACGGCACCTGGCGGTGGGCGAAACTACCTCCAGGGCGGCAATCGCGCCAAAGGCTGGGAGTTGGAATTCTTCGGATCCCCGGTGGCCGGGATGACCCTGGTGGGCGGTTACTCCCTCATGGATACGTCCGTGGTCGATCCCACCACGAGCGTGAGGAGCCCTGAGTTGCCCGGCGTGCCACGCCACAAGGTGATGTCGTTCGTCTCGTATGACCTGCGGGGCAAACGCACCGACGGCTTCCGGATCAAGGGCGGCATGACCTATCAGACGAGCATTGTCGGACGAGTGTCCAACAACTACCGCATCGCGGGCGGCTTCGTCATCGACCTGGGCGCCGACTACACGTTCGGTCGTTGGAATCTCGCCTTCAACGTCAACAACGTCACCGACAAGCTTCTGCCCTCGTTCGGCATCGCACAGTCGAGCAACAACCTCTACCCGCCGCGCAACTTCCTGCTCTCGCTGCGCCGGCAACTGTAACCCGCCAAGGCCGCGCCCGACCGGCCGGTCGATGCTTCCGTTTCCACCGCGATGTGCCCGGCTGACTCCGCCTTCCTGAGCCGCCGGCGCTTCCTTCAAGGCGCCGTCAGCACCGCGCCCGCTCCCGCCGCGGCCATTCGGCTGGCCGGTGATTTCACCCGCTACACGTGGTCAGGTATCGATGTCGCGGGCCAGTTGCGGTCTCCGGCCACCACGATCCGAGACGGCCACGCCGAAGCCACACTCGATGAACCACTCCCCTCGTTGGGCTGCAATTTCCTACTGGGGCGAAGCACAACCTGAACGCATCGTTTTTATGAAACCATCACCTCACTCTGCCGGCATTCCTCGCCGTGACTTCCTGAAATCCTCCGGTCTCGTCGCGTTATCGACCGCCGTCACGCCGGCGGCGGTGGCTGCCGACGCCGCCAAGTCCTCCGACGCTCCGGGGGCGCCCGCGGCACCGTTTGCAGTGAAGCCGTTTGAGTCGGCGCCCGGCGACACGCTGGATCTTTCTCCGGCCAAATGGCTGTGGTATCCCGGCGACCGGATGCTGCCGAACACCTTTGTCCTGTTCCGCCGCGTCCTGCGGCTGAACGGGAAGCCGAAGAAAGCGACCGGCTGGATCATCGGCGACAGCCGCTACCTCCTCGAGGTAAACGGGCGGCGTATCCAGTGGGGCCCGGCGCCCAGCGACCCGCGCTGGGCGGAGGTGGACCCCATGGATCTCACCGCGGTGTTGACGGCGGGTGAGAACGCGATCGGGGCGACGGTGCTCTATTTCGGACAGGGAGACTCGACGTGCCCGATGGGGCGGGCGGGCTTTATCTTCAAGCTGGAGATCGAGCACGCCGACGGCCGGCGCGAAACCGTGGTTTCGGACAATACGTGGCGCTGCCACCTGTCGCAGGCGTGGAAACCGGGACAGCATCGCATGTTCTTCATGCGCGCCCTGCAGGAGGAGTTCGATGGCCGCCTGCACCCACACGGATGGAACGAGCAAGGCTTCGTGGAGAATGCCGACTGGCTGGAACCGTATTTGCCGCCGTGTCCGGCCAATCAGCCCATCTTCGCCGATCCGACCAACGAAGTGATGAACTGGATTCACGGCCCACGGAAGTTCATCTACGGCGCAGAGGCCCGTTCCAAGTTCGAGCTGCGCCCGCGCCTCATTCCCCTGATGCGCGAGACGTGGGTTTCGGCGGCGCCGCTGGTCGAGCAGCACCGCATCAAGTGGCGGCGGCCGATTGCCGAGTATTTTGCCGTGCGCCCGGCGAATGCCTACCAGGCTGAAGTCACGCGGGCGGCCCAGCCCGCCGGAGATAAGGCGTGGCGGCTCGAACTCGACCCCGAGCGCGGCACGACCCTGACCTTCGCGCTGCCGGAGCAATCCGTGGGCTGGCCGGGCATCACGATCGAGGCTCCCGCGGGCACGACACTGGAGATGATGCAGCTCGACGGGCATCAAGTGGGCGGTCCCGCGCTGTTGAACACGCATTATCACAAATGGGCGCGCTTCACCTGCCGGGAAGGGGTGAACCACTTCCGCTGGTTCGATTTTGACTGCTTCCGCTGGATGCAAATCCACCTGCATCCGGGACGCGGCACGGTCGTGGTGTCGAACCCCGGCATCCTGAAGCGCGAGTATCCCTGGCCGCACGAACCGCGCGTCGTCACCTCGGATGCCGTGGTGCAACGGGTCTTCGATGCCGCGACCAACACCCTGCGCAATGCCGCGCAGGAAACCTTCGTGGACGGCATGGCCCGGGAGCGAAACCAGTATTCCGGCGGAATGTCGCTGTGCCGGCACGCGATCTACGCGTTGGCGGGAGAGAAGCGACAGGTGGCGCGCTTTATCCGGAGCTTCAGCCAGGGCAGCACGGCCGAGGGCTACTTCATGGAGCCCTGGCCTTCGCATGACCGGCTCACTCGTTGGGGCCAGCGGGTGCTGGAGGCCACGCATTGCGGCGTGTGCCTCGATATGGGAGTTCGGTTCACCTTCGACTGCTGGGACTACTACCTCTACACGGGCGACCTCGCGCCGCTGCGCGAACCCTATCCGCGGCTGTTGCGCCAGGTGAACTACCTGCGCGGAAAAATGAATCCGGATGGTTTGCTGCCGGTGGATCAGGACGACTACGTGTTCCCGATTGTTTACGTGGGCTTCTCCGGTTGTTTCCCGCACCAGAGGGATCGGCAATGCGCCTTCAACCTTTTCTGGGCCGCCAGTCTCAGCCGGGCGATGGCCCCGATGTGCCGCGCCTTTGGTGAAACGAAACTCGCCGGCGAAATCGAGCGCCTCGGCGCACGCGTGCTAAAGGCCACCATCGCCCGCTTCTGGAGCAAGGAACACGGCGCCTTTGTGGACAATCTGCCCTGGTGGCGCGAAGACGGCGATGTGCACTATAGCGAAATGACCCTCGGCATCTCCGTGGAGTATGACCAGTGCCCGGGCGGCGCGATCGGGCGCAGCGTGGAACTGCTGGCAACGAAGCCCAAGAATTTAGGCGTCGACAACTCGACGGAACCGGTGGCGTGGGGCTGGTGGGCCCTGGCCAAAGGCGGTCGCCCCGACGTGGTCGTGAAGGAATTGCGCGAGGTCTATGGCGCCATGAACTCGGTGCGGCTCAACAATTCTATCGAGGAATTCTACGGCGGCAGCAAAAAACCCGACACGCCGAACAACTGGAGCCATGCCTGCTGCGCGCCGATCTACGTCGCCGTGATGAGCCTGGCCGGCATCCGCCTGCTGGAGCCGGCGTTCAAGCGCTACGAGATTCGCCCACAACTGGCCGACCTGCCCGACCTCGCGCTGACGGTGCACACCCCGCACGGCCCGATTGCGTTTTCCGGCAAGGGACCGCTCGGCGCCCGGACGCTTACCCTCACGCTGCCCCCGAACGCCGCCGGCGAACTCGTGGTGCATCGCGACGAGCAACTCGCGTTGAGGTTGATCGCCCCCGGCCGCTTCGCCCTCCCGGCCGGCCAGACCGTGAACCTCGAACTGAAACACACGTAACAACACCCCGGAGCACAGTCTATGAAACACACCCTCACCCTCCTCACCGCCCTGCTGCTCGCGCCGCTGGCTGCGTTGCGGGCTGCTGAGCCAAAGCCTGGCGCGAAACCGAATGTGATCGTCATCCTCGCCGACGATCTCGGTTGGGCGGATCTCTCTTGCTACGGCAGCACGTTTCACGAGTCGCCGAACCTCGACAAGCTCGCCACTCAGGGCATGCGCTTCACGCAGGCGTATTCGAGCAGTCCGTATTGCTCGCCTTCACGCGCGGCGATCATGACCGGGCGGCATCCGGCGCGGTTGAAGATCACCGATTACATCCCGAGCAATGGCAAGAGCGGCAAGTTTCTGCCCGCTGAGATGAGGTATGAGCTGCCGCTCGCGGAGGCGACCATCGCCGAGGTATTGCGCGATGCGGGTTACGCGACGTGGCATGTCGGCAAGTGGCACCTCGGAGACGTGGGATTCTATCCGCAGGACCAGGGCTTCCAGGTGAACATCGCCGGCAATCATAGCGGTGCGCCAAAGAGTTTCTTCTGGCCCTATGGCGACGATGAGGGCGTGAGCGTGGTGCGTCCGCTCGCGAGAGATCAGATGAAAGGCTACCACATGACTCCGATGCCGGGACTTCGTGCTGGCGGCAAAGAGGGCGAGCACCTCTGCGACCGCCTTACCAGCGAGGCAATCAAACTCATCGAAAAGCGCAAACCGGAGCAGCCTTTCTTCCTCTACCTGCCCTTCTACGACGTCCACACGCCCGTCATGGCGAAGCCGGAACTCGTCGAGAAATACAAGGCCAAAGCGGCGAAGATGCGACTGCCCGCCGTTGATGCCGTGCCCACCTATACCGAGGGTAATCCAATGCACGGTGCCTCGCCGAAGAAGCTGCCCGAGCAGCAGGTGAATCCGACCTACGCCGCGATGATCGAGACGATGGATACCAACGTCGGTCGGCTCTTGGCCCGTCTCGACGAACTCGGCATCGCCGACCACACGCTGATCCTTTTCACCAGCGATAACGGTGGCCACACCGTCACCAGCAATCGCCCGCTCCGTGGCGGCAAAGGCTGGCTCTACGAAGGCGGTGTGCGCGAACCATGGATCGTCAAATGGCCCGGCGTGACCAAGCCCGGCGGCACCTGCGACGTGCCAGTGATGAACACCGACATCCTGCCCACTGTGCTGGAAGCCTGCGGATTGCCCGCAAAACCAGACCTGCACAAAGATGGTGTCAGTTTCGCCTCGCTGCTCAAAGGCGAAACCAAACCCGTGCATGACGCCCTGTTCTGGCACTTCCCGCACTACGGCAATCACGGCAGCGGACCATGCAGCAGCGTGCGCGTGGGTGATTGGAAACTCATCGAGTGGCTGGAGGACGACAGCGCCGAGCTGTTCAACCTCGCTACCGATCTGTCCGAGAAAAACGACGTCGCCGCCCAGCATCCCGAAATCGTCCAGCAACTCCGCGAACGCCTCCACGCCTGGCGCAAGGAGACGGACGCGAACATGCCCAGGCCCAAGCAATGACCGCCCAAAGCAGGAAAAAGCGCACCCGTGCCCTCCAAACCCGATCCCCTGAACCGCCGCGACTTCATCAAGTCTTCCGGCCTTGCGGCGATCTCCGCCGCGGCGCTGGCCACGGGTGCTGCTTCCTCTCCTACTTCGGCCGCTGAAAAAGGCCTAACCCAGTTGGCTGAATCAAAACCCAAAAGCGCACCGGGCGTTCCCGAGCCGGTCGGGCCGACAAGGACCTTCCATGTGCTCGACTACTCCCGGCCGGGGAAGAACTGACGCCGGTGACACGGTGACTCGCCTCCAACTCGGGCCTGCGGATCAACCTCCTTAACGCGCATGACGAAAAACCTGAGGAACGGCGCCTCATAACCGCAGTGACGGGATTTCCGGAAACGATACTGTTGAGGGTATTCCGCGCTACGCGCTCGGATTCGATTTTCCCGTCCGCGCCATCCCTGCCAGACCCACTGCAAAACACCTCACCGCATCCCACCATGACATCCCGATATCCCCAACTGTCCGCCCTGCGCGCCGCCGCGGCGGCCGCACTCCTCCTCACCAGCGCATTCGCGCAGACGCCGAGCCCGGGCACGCCGGCGGCCTCGGATCCGACCAAATCACAGACGGTGACGCTCAGTCCCTTCGAGGTGACGGCCGACGCTTCCGACACCTATCAGGCGCTCAATACCTCGTCGCTCACGGGCACCAATCGCTCCCTGGACCGGCTGCCCATCACCGCCGAGATCTTCAACGCGCAGATGATGTCCGATCTCGCCACGTCCGACGTGACGGCGCTGTTGACCAAGCATTTCACCGGGATCGGTCTGCCGGACAACGGCACGTCGAACTCCGGGGGGCTGCAGAGCGGCGACGCCCTCAGCATGGGCGCGTTCACGTCGCGGGGACTTGGGACCAAGTTGTTTCGCAACGGGCACCTGTTCCTCGGCAATCTCGGCGAGGGTTACTCCTATGAGCGCATGGAGGTGATCCGCGGGCCCCAGTCGCTGCTCTTCGGGATTTCCCCGGCCGGTGCGATCATGAACGCCAACACCAAGCGCGCGACGATGGGTCAGAACAAGGGGAGCATCATGCTGCGAGCGGACGCCAACGGCACCCGCCGCTACGAACTCGACGCCAACCTCAGCGGCCGACTCGCCCAACGCCGCGTCGCGCTGCGCGTCGCCGCGTTCGATGCCGACACCAAGTTCTGGCGCGACTTCATCCACGCGGAGGGTCGCGGCGTCTATGCCCAGCTCGCGGCCGAGTTGTTGCCCGCGAGCCGGACCACGCTGCGCGTCACGTTTGAGGAGCGCAGCATGCTCTCGGTGCAGCCGAGGGCGCAGAGCCGCGTGACCGGCATCCCGACCATTGTGCCCAACAATACGCCGCTGTCGGTGCTGCTCGGGACCAAGAACCCCGCCCTGGCGCAAATCGCCGACGGCCGGCTCAGGTGGGAGAACATCGATACGTTTGCCGGCAACGCCCAATATCAGTTCCGCCGCGAGCGCTTCGATGAAATCGCCCTGAGTTCAAAGATCCTCCCCTGGCTGCATGGACAAGTGCAGGCCTACGAAGCCTACGCCTTCAACGACAACGCCAGCCCAAACAGTTTTCAAGAACTCCGGCCGCCACTGACCCTCAACAACCCCCTGAACGCCTGGGCCGTCGGCTACCTTCCCTCGGTGTTGCGCAACGAGGGGAGGTCCCGGGGCGTGCGCGGCTTGCTGACCGCCGACTTCCGCATCACGTCCAAGCTCAAGAACCAACTCGTGCTCAACTGGGAGAAAACCACGAACCCGTATAGCTCGAGCTTCGGCGCGCGCTGGTATCAGGTGGACGCCAGCGGCAACTTCGTGCGCAACCCGGCGCAGTTGAACAACACGGACGGCGGCCGGACCATCATGCCCGTCCAGTGGGTCGATGTGCTCGCCAACCCGGCGGGCCATGTGGTCGCGCGCCAGCGATCCTACACCGTCAATGGGATCACCTACGTGCGGGATTGGCAGAAATATCCGAATCCCGCGAATGCCACTCCGGATAATCCGCTCGGCTTCAATGCCGGTTCCGCGGGGGCGCTCTACTCGAAGGGCCACACGCCGGCCTATGCCGCCGTTTTGTATACCGATTGGTTCGGCGATCGGGTGTCGTCGATCATCGGCGTGCGGCACGACGAGTCCTACGTGACGGCCATCAGTCAAGGTCTGCGTTTCCAGGGCTCCGGCACCACGGGCAACGTCGGCGCGGTCTGGAAGTTCTCGGAGCCGGCGTCTTTCTATGTAGGGGCATCGTCGAACTTCAGCCCCTATCTGACCAACATCCGGCGCTGGGACGGGGTGCCCGCCCCCAGTGGGCGCGGTGAAAGCCTCGAGGCGGGATTCAAGGTCAACGCGCTGGAAGGGCGGGTCTCCGGCTCGATCACCGCCTTCGAGACCCGCGCGATCAACCTCACCACCGCGCTGAGCGCGGAAGTTCGCACCGTGACCGATCCGGCGGGAATCAACGGACGCTGGTATACGTTCCAGAGCCCGGTCTACACCTACAATCGCACCACCAAGGGCGTGGAGGTGACCTTGAGCGCGCGGCCGACGAAATTTTGGCGGACCATGTTCGGGTTTTCCCAGGCGAAGGGCGTCGAGGCCGACAACCTGACGCTGCCCTTCTTTTACAACGACGAGTTCCGCACCAACGCCCAGGGTCAGGTCCTGCTCGGTGACGGCACTCCGCTGCTCGTGCCGGTGAGCACGGCGACCCGCGTCGCGACGGACGGCAAAACTTATCCCGACGGGACCGCCGTCCAACCGCTGACGGTCGCGATCCTGCGGAGCGGCGACGCCAACGGCAATTACCGGGCCCAAATCGCGGCGGACAGCGGGTTGATTCAAAACGCCGGGGCGCTCGGGCTGACGGTGTCCGGCGTCGGCACCGGGCGCAACGGACTCCCGATCAGCCAGCATCAGCTCGGCTTTGTGCCGGTCGTGCCCGGCATTCAGGTGCGCAACGGCGGCGAGGCGACCTCCGGGTTCCCCCGGCACTCATTCACCGCCACCACCATGCACACGTTCTCCCAGCCGCGGCTCAAGGGGTTGAGTCTCGGGCTCAACGGCCGCGCCGACCTGAAGTTGCTGCGTTACTACTACAACAATGCCGCCAAGGGAAATCTCCGCACGGCCTACTACTGGGAGGACCAGATTGCGATCAACGCGATCGCCGGTTACGAGCTGCCGATCAGCCGCCGGATGAAGTGGCGCATGCAAATCAACGTGAACAACGTGTTCGACCGGCGGAGCGTGGAGCTCGCGCCCAACGTCGCCACCGGCGTGATCGACAACGCCATCCTGCGCAACGACCCGCGCACCTGGGTGTGGACGAACACCCTCAGCTTCTGAGCGCGCATGGATTGAACGTCCGCCGCGGCGCGCCCCGATCGTAATCGCGGGCGCGCCGGCCCCACGCGTGCGGGTGACAAGCGCGTAACACCCATGAAATACACCCTCACCTTCCTCACCGCCCTGCTGCTTGCGCCGCTGTCCGCACTACACGCCGCGCAATCTCCAAGCGCCCGCATCGTCATCGCCAGTCAGGCCGGCGCGAAGCTCGACAGCGATGTCAACAAGGGCGGCGGCACCGACGACACCGCGCTCATCCAGGGCATCCTCGACCGCGCGCCGAAGCTCGGTTCGCTGAGGCTCATCGTCGACGGCGCGATCCTCGTAAAGGGGCTCAAGGTCCACTCCAACACTACCATCGAGTGCCTGAGCAGCGATTGCGGCTTCTTCCTCGCGGATCACGTGGACCAGCCGATCATCCGGAACGCCGATCCCTCGGCCACGGAGCGCAAGAACCACAACCTCACGTTCCTCGGCGGCACCTATAACGGAAACTCTGCCAAGCAGACCCACATCACGCTGAATTCAAAACTGCCACCGGGGCAGAATTGGACCGTCGCTTTCGCCTTGTATGGCGTGGAGCAGGTCACGATGCGCGATCTAGCGATCGTGGACATGACCACCCTCGCCGTGCAGTTCTCAAACTGGCGGCGCGTCACCTGCGAGAACGTCTTCATTCACCTCAGCCAAAAGCCCGAGCCGCTCCAGTGTGGGATTCAGTTTCAAGGCCCGGGCCAGTTTCTCTCCATGAGAAATATCCACGGCAATCCCGGCGATGACATCATCGCGCTCAACGCCGACGACTACAATTGCGACTGGAACAAGCAGGGCGAGTTCACCGGCAATGACTTTTACGGTCCCAATGTCAGCTTTGGTCCCATCAGCGATGTGGACATTGACGGCGTGTTCATTGACGGGGGGCACAACGGTATCCGCATTCTCTCCCGCGTCTCGCGGGTGGATCGCGTCTCCATTCGCAATGTGCAGGGCACCTTCACCAAGTATGGCTTCTTCATCTCTCCGGCCTGGAGGCCCGGCGGAAATCTCGGCAAGATCACGTTTGAGAACATCGACCTGCGCCCGCTGGAGCCCGACTTCGGGCCGCTGCCCTTCGTGTTTTTGATCCAGGGCAACATCGAGCAACTCACGCTGCGCAACATCCACAGCCACCTGCCCGTGGACAGCCGGCCCGTGGTCTGGGTGCAGCCGAGTTCCGATATCGGCGTGCTGCACGTGGACGGGATGAGCCTCTACCAGAAAGACCCGCGCTCCGCCCAGACTCCCGTGATCCAAGTGGACGGGCACATCGACCTTCTCTCCGTGAACAACGTGACCCTCTTTCGCCCCAAGGAAATGCCCATCGCTGGTTCGCTGGTCCGCACCGATCCGGACAAAACCAAGTTGAAGAAATACTACAGTATCGGACGGAGCGTCCTCAATGCCTCCTATCCCTGGGCGGTCAACGGCCGCGGCTGGCCGGAAGCCCTTCAGAGTCTCGAACGCAAGCCGCAGATCAATCGCCTACATCTCTCGAATATCAGCGCCAGCCGGATCAAGAGCGTGCTCCAGCACGACATCGGCGAAATCGGGCAACTACAGCTCGATAACATCATGACCACCGAAGTGCCGAATCCGATCTCGGTCAGCGGCGCAGCGAAGATCGGAGAAATCTCATCCACGACGAAATAGGAAGATAGACCATGAAAAAGACCCTCACCCTCCTCACCGCCCTGCTGCTCGCGCCGCTGGCCGCGCTGCACGCCGCCGACAAACCCAACCTCGTCATTATCTTCACCGACGACATGGGCTATGCCGACATCGGCGCATACGGCTGCAAGGACATCCCCACACCCCATCTCGACCGGCTCGCCGCCGAGGGCACCAGGTTCACCAGCGCCTACACCGTCGCGCCCATTTGCGTGCCCTCGCGCATGGGCCTCATGAGCGGGAAATTCCCGGCCCGCTTTGGTGTGTTCAACAACGTGTATACGCCGGAGGAAAGCCAGCTCTGGATGCAGCAGACCACGCTGGCCGACGTTCTCAAAAAACAAGGCTATCGCACCGCCAATATCGGCAAATGGCACCTCAGCGGCCACAGCAGCGGGCACAGCGGCGATGACCTCGGCGGCTTCCTCTTCAAGCCGCCGCACGAGCGAGGCTTCGACGAGTTCGTCGGCATCACCGGCGGCATGCACACCTTTTGGAAAGGCACCGAACTGGCACGGCTGAAGGACGGGAAGTATGAGCGTTTCAAGTCGCCCGACTACCTCACCGACTTCTTCGGCACCGAAGCCTGCGAGTTCATCCAGCGGCAGAAAGACGGTCCCTTCTTCCTCTACCTCGCCTTCAACGCCCCGCACGCCCCGTTGCACGGTCTCGACGAAGACCAGGCCGCCATCGAGGCGAAGGACATCAGTCCCGATCGTCGCAAATATGCCGCCATGGTGCGCGCTGTGGACCGCAACGTCGGTCGCGTGATGGACAAGCTGCGAGAACTCGGACTTTCCGAGAATACGCTCGTTGTTTTTGCCAATGACAACGGCGGCGGCGGCAACAACGCCGCCATGCACACCCGTAACACCGCAATTAACATCCCATACCGCGGCCACAAGTTCGACGTGTGGGAAGGCGGGGTGCGCGTTCCTTTCATCATGAGATGGCCCGGCCAGGTGCCCGCCGGCCAAACCTTTGATGGCATCGTCAGCACGGTGGATGTGTTCCCGACCTTTGCCAAAGTGGCCAACGCCACTGTGCCCGGCAACCTCGACGGCGTGGATCTCATGCCTTACTTCAAGGGCGAAAAGACCGGCCACCCGCACGAAACCCTGTGCTGGCAACAGCAAGTCTGGATCAGACCGAACGAACGCAAACCCCACCCCGCCTATCCCGTGCCCGCCTACAACCTGGCCATCCGCAGCGGTAAATGGAAAGTCATCAAGCTCGACCAACCCTTCGACGGCACCGACGACTCCCGCGCTCAGGAACTCTACCCTAACAATGTCTACCCCAGCCAAGCTAGCGTCGATAAAATGCGTCCCGAAGACGCCCGCCCCTGGGAACTCTACGACCTGAGTCGCGACCCCGCCGAACTGAACGACCTCGCCACCGAGTTCCCTGAAAAGGTCAAGGAACTCAGCGCAGCCTTCTTCGCCTGGCAGAAACAGATGCCCAAGCCTGTGACGCCGCCCGCCGCGACCAAAACCGAAACCAAGCAGAAATAGACCAAGCCCTGAAACCCATCGGATGAAGTTCACCGTCATCCTTCACACGCTGCTACCAGCGAACCGACCATCAAAACCACGCGCACAATGAGAATCTTGATTGCAGCCTTAACCGTTACCGGAAGCGCCGCGCTCGCTGCGGACCCGTCCGCCGGGACTGCCACCAACCCGCCCACGCCCCATGGGGCAAAGAACGTCGTTGTCTTCGGCGAGCCGACTTCGTTTGCAGGCTGGCCTGCCAATAACGGCGCTTGGACGTGGGACGGTGGAAAAGAAATCCTCGTTGGCTTCACCAAAGGACCGTTTGTGGGGGCCAGCAAAAGGGGTCACGTCGCAAGTCTTGACAGACACCTCGAATCGATCGGAAAGACATGACCGGGCAGTGAAGAAATAGGTTATTGCGACTTGTCAAGACTTGCGACGTGACCCCTTTGGTATGCCCCGACGTGACCCCTTTGGTATGCCCTTCAGCCAAGGCGGCGGGCCGGACTCCAGCGCGCGCAGCTCGATGAATCACGACCAAGGGCCGTGCGCCGCAACGTAGCGCCGCACTCCGGCGAGGAGTTCGCGGGTGTAGGTGCGCGTGGTTTCGACCAGGAGCGCGACGCGGGGAGGACGCAGACGGCGGGAAGCCATGAAAAAAGGGGTGACGAAAAACCTGAGGTTTCCTGACTAAGGAGTGTAGTGACGGCGACTGCCAATCCTATTATGCTGCGAGTCCATGACTACTCCATTCCACAGCAAGGCACTCATCGTGGTGGGCGACGCGGCTGAGAAAACCCCTCCCGGATCCAATCCCCCTGAAAATCCAGTTTCCTATCAGCGGGCATCCAGAACGACTGCAACCCCCTCAAAAATAAAAATGATCCTCATCGCCTTTCGGCCACGCAGCGCCCTGCTGCTTTCCCTGAACCTGGCCGCGATGGCCTCTCTCGCGGCTCAAACCGCCCCGGCGAGCAACGCGCGCAACGAAGCCGTCGTGCTTTCGCCGTTTGAAGTGCGCTCCACGTCTGATTCCGGCTATACCGTGACCGACTCCAACAGCGCCCTGAAAATCGCCGTCGACACCAAGGATCTGCCTTTCAGTCTCAGCGTCCTGTCGGCTGATTTGCTCCGGGATTTCGCCGCTATGAATGAAATCGAGGCGCTCCGGTTGAACGCGGGGGTCAACCCCACGGAAAATTTCATCAGCAAGTCGCAGAACCGCCCGTTCATCCGCGGCACGTCCTCGGTGCGGGTCTATGCGGACGGCCTCTTCATGAACTCGCTGCAGACGCCCGGCATCGCCATTGACCGCGTCGAAATTCTGAAAGGCACCTCCGGCTCGCTGTTCGGCCTGGGTGAGCCGGGTGGCACGCTCAACTACGTCTTCAAGCCCGCCCTCGCCAAGGCCAGGGGTTCGGTCACCGCCGGAATCGGGAGCTGGGGCGAGAGGTTTTCCGACGTGGACTTCGGTGGGCCGGTTTCCAGCGATAGCAAGCTCACTTCCCGCGTTGCGCTCAGATACCAATCGGGCGACGCCTACAACGAATACACAGGTTTTGAAACCCGGGAACTCTACGCCCGCCTGCGCTACGCGTTTCGGCCCAATACGACGCTCCAACTGACGCTGGCGCACTCCGATCGCCACACCGACGCACCAGCGTATATGCGCTGGGACGGATTTGCCGGTCGGCGCAATCCCAACAACGAGGCCAACCAGTCGGCGCTTTTTCAGACGCTCGGAACCGATCCGGTCTCGTCCGGACTACTGAATCGCCGGAGCAACACGAACACGCCCGAGTCCTTCTCCGATGTCGTCACCACGGCGTTCTCCGCCGACTTCAACCACAAGTTCTCCAGTCGCTGGTGGCTGCGGGCCTCCGCATCGCGCACCCACATGGATCGGGATTCCATGATCACCTCGAAGTTCGTCACCACGCCGGTCCTGGCCGCCGGCTCGACGCTCGCGCCATCGGCGACGACGGGACAGCCGGTGACAACCCCGACCATCGTCGGTGACTTGCTTGCATCACCGGATGGCCAGCTGGGCCTGGACAACCTCGCGTCTGATTCGGTGCAGATCAACTTGCTCGGTCACTTTGATTTTCGCGCCGGCTCGTGGCAGACGGTGCTGGGTTCGGACTACAACCAGGAGGTCTTCTACGGAGACCGCTGGCGCAGCAGTTGGTGGTGGACGGCCAACGCGGCGCAACGCGCCGCCCAGCTGCCCGCCGCCCAACGAATCCAGGCGGTGGTGGCCAATGTCCTCAAACCCGGCGCCGGATGGAATCTGACCCAGGCCACGCCCCCGCGGTCGACCTTCACGGTGCCGGATGGGAACTTCACCAATACCACCCAGGGAATGGGCTACTACTGGATCAACCACGTGAAACTTTTCGACGACCGCTTGATTTTCACGGGCAGTGGCCGGCGCGACGAACCCGAGTTGATCAACAAGCAATTCTTCCAGGTGTCGCGCACCGGGGCCACGGTGGGGCAGGCGAATCAGTTCAAGTCGACCTACTCGGTCGGCGCGGTTTACAATCTCAACAAGCAGTTCTCCATCTATGCGAACGATGGGACGACGTTTCGTCCTCAGGTGACCCTGCTCCGAGATCGCAATCAGCAGCCCTTTCTCGCCGGACCGATCGAGGGTGGAGGCGGCGATGTGGGATTCCGTCTCGACCTGCCGAAGCAGCGCCTGCGCCTTTCTGCCGGGCTCTTTCGCGTGCGCCAGTCGAATCTCGTCGTCAACGTGTCCGAATTCCAACCCGCCACGGGCACAACCCTGACGTGGCAGGAACAGTCGGGGGAAAATCAGGTGAAGGGCTATGAATTCGAGGTGAGCGCGAATCTTGGTTCAGCACTCTCCTTAAATCTCAGCTACGCCCACCTCGATTCATCCGTTAAGAGCAATAAATCATTACCGCTGACGGTGGGCCAGGAGCTGGCGCAAACTCCGGATAACTCCGCGGTGCTGCTCGTCCGCTACTCGATCCGGAACGGATTCTCGTTGGGCGGATCTGTCACCGTCGTTCGGGACGACCGGATCTTCATCAGCGCACCCAACAACAACCCGCTCGCCCGCACTTATGTCAGTAACCGCGCCTTCGGCGACGTCTTCGCCACCTACTCGTGGCGCCTGCGTGGTTCCTATTCGCTTCGCACTCAACTTAACGTCTACAACGTGACCGACAAGCTCTACGCCTCAGAATTCGGTCTGAGCAAGCCCATCGGCTACCGTTTCTCGACCTCACTCAGCTGGTAGTCGCGCCGCAAAGGCGAAGCCCTCGACCTGCGCGACCTTTCGATTCCCGGCACCACCAAGGCCGTTCAGCAGGCCGGTGAGGCGAAGCTCGGCACACGTTCACCCGCTTCGAAGAACGAGAAGTAAGCCGTGAAACCCGCGATCCCGCTCCTCACCGCCCTGCTGCTCGGCGGGATTTCATCCCCGCTCGCACAGGGTGCACCTGTTTTCGAACGGCACGCCTTTCCTCTCTCGCAGGGCGTCTGGGGCGTGGCGGCGATGGATGTGAATGCCGATGGCAAGCTCGACCTCGTCGCCGCGGGCGAGACGAAGGTGTGGGCGATCATCGCGCCGGACTGGCGCGTGGTGGAGATCGCTGACACGCGCGGCGGTCGGACGATCCATGCCGTCGCGCTCGATGCCGATGGCGACATGGATGCCGCCGGATGCTCCTTCAGCGCGAAAGTGGTGCGCTGGTGGGAAAATCTCGGCGGCGGAAAATTCACCGCGCACGACATCGACACGACGAACGACCAGCAGGCCTACGACCTGAAGATCGTCGATCTCGACGGCGACGGAGCCAAAGACATCCTTCTCGCAGGCCGCCAATCCAACAACGCCGTCTGGTATCGCCAGCGGCCCGTGCCACTCAGCGAGATGGCTACTTTCCGAAAACTTTTCGGCAAATGAGCGCGCGATGGGCGACGACTTGGTAGCCGGCCACCATTCGCACCCACGCCGAACCAGAACGCCATGCCCGGTTTCTCCGTCTCTACGCTGAGAGCGAGGTGGCGTTGCCCACGTTTGTGCGGTCGCTGCCACCCCCGCGGAAGCTGGCATAGTAGCCGCCGACGAGTTCGGCCCCAAAGCCGCCGTGGACAAAGTCCACAGCCACGACCTGCGCGCCACCTGGCTGCACCTCCTCAGCGTGGACCACGAGGAACTCACCTGCTGCTTACCCCGGCGACCAACGCTACGCCCTCAGCGACAAAGGCCAATGCTTACGGGCGGTTGGAATAATGTGTCCTTTACAGAAGGACACTTTGAGCCGATTGTTTCCGCCCTGAAAGGATACCTATGAGAGAACCGATCCGACAGAAACTTGCCGATGCCGTGCAGTCGGCGCTGCCCGCGATCACCCGGCGGGACATTTGCCTGCCGGCGGTGCCGGGAAAAACGCATGCGGTGATCGGGATGCGCCGCGCCGGCAAGACCTGCTTCCTCCACCAGCTCCAGCGTGAGCGGATGGAGCTGGGTGCGCCGCGCGAGACCCAGGTCTATTTCAACTTCGATGATGAACGCCTCGCGGGCATGGAGGCGGCACAACTGCATTGGGTGCTGGAAGAGTATTTTCTCCGTTTTCCGCAGCATCGCGACCGGCGGAAGGTGACGTTCTATTTCGATGAAATCCAGGTCGTGCCGGGCTGGGAAAGTTTTGTGCGTCGCCTCATGGATTCGGAGAAGGTGGACGTCATGGTCAGCGGCTCCTCGGCCAAGATGCTCAGCCGTGAGATCGCCACCGCGCTGCGGGGACGGGCGATGGAGACGCTCGTGCATCCGTTCAGTTTTCGCGAGTGCTTGCGGCATCAGAACGCGGAACCGGAGGGCGACCCGGCCTTTTTGCCCAAGGCGAAACGCTCGGCGGTGGAGAAGCGTTTTGCGGAGTTTCTGCTCAACGGCGGCTTTCCAGAGGCGCAGGGTCTGGCGACCCAGGACCGGTTGCCGCTGCTCCAAGGCTACGTGGACTCCGTCATCCTCCGGGACGTGGTGGAGCGTCACGGCGTCACAAATGTGGTCGCGCTGCGCCGCCTCACACGGCAACTGCTGGGCGCGGCGGCGGGTCTGTTCAGCATGCACCGTTTTTTTACCGATCAGAAATCGCAGGGTATCGCCGTGTCGAAGGATGGGCTTCATGCCATGCTCGGGCACTTGGAGGATGCGTTCATGATCCGACTGGTGCCGCTGCACACGGCCAGCGAGCGCCAGCGCCAGGCGAACCCGCGCAAAGCCTACCCGGTGGATGCGGGTCTCATCGCCGCGTTTGATCGCACGGGCCGGCCAAACACGGGACATGCTTTGGAAACGGCGGTGCTCGTCGAACTGGAGCGCCGCAAATGCGAGCGTGCGTATGTGCGCACCAGCAGTGGCTATGAGGTGGATTTCCTCGCCACACCGCCCGTCGGCAAGCCGGCGCTGATCCAGGTCTGTGCAGACATGAGCGATGCGGAGACGCGGGCGCGCGAGTTCCGAGCCATGCAGGAGGCGATGGCGGAGCACAAAAAACTCCCGGGCCTGTTGCTCACCGCAGGCTCCACCGGGGTGAGTCAGGCCCAGGCCGAAGCACCGAAAGGCGTCACCGTGCGTCCGGCCTGGGAATGGATGCTGGAAGGCGGTGGGGGCGTGAGAGGGCTGACGAAAAACCTGAGTTTCTCCGGCACAATATCGAACAGTAAATTGACTCAAGACCGCGTAAGATGAGGAATGCCACTCTATCTTGCGGAGATCTGAATCTGCTGGAAATCACCCATGATGCCGACGCGGGACTAAACGCACCTACGTATCCCAAAAATCGAACAACGATGATGCATCGACGACACTTCCTCCAAACCCTCGGCGCCACGGCGCTGAGTTTCCCGTGGTTCTCTCCGCTGGCTCTGCGCGGCGCCGAGGCCAAGGCGGCGCCGCGCCGGCTGGTCTGCATCGGGCTGGATTTCGGGCTGCGGCCGGAATCGTTTTTCCCGGCGAGCCAAGGACCCGGGCTGGAACTCACGCCGCTGCTGAAGCCGCTGGCGCACTGGCGGGAGAAGATGACGGTCTTTTCCCAGCTGGATCACCCGAGCGTGCAAGGCGGCCACTACGGCGTGCATGCGTTTCTCAGCGGCGTGCGCCGCGAGCAGGCGGGCAGCTTCGCGGATGGCTGCGTGTCGCTGGACCAGCTGGTGGAGGAGCATTGCGGCGGCTTGACGCGGTTTCCCTCGCTCTGCTTTGGCGTGGGCGGCGGTGATGCCATCTCGTGGACGCGCTCCGGCATCGCGGTGCCGAAACTGGAGGACCCCGGGGCGGCGTTCGACCTCCTCTTCAAACCACAGCGCGGGGTCGCCACGGCCGCCAAGCGCGCGGCGCTGGCCGAGAATGAATCCGTCCTCTCGCTCATCGCGCGGGATGCCAAGCGCCTGGCCCCGCAGCTGGATCGCTGGGATCGCGAAAAGATCGACGAGTTCATGGGCGCGATGCGCGACTTCGAGCGGGCCAACGCCACGAATATCGCCTGGCTGGACAAGCCGCTGCCGGTGACCGCCGGCCCGAAACCCACGTGGTCCAATGACGGCTGCATGGACAAGGTGCGGGCGAACTTCGATCTCGCTGCGCTGGCGCTGCAGGCCGATGCCACGCGCATCATCACGCTGAACATCGGCGGTGGTTTGCCGGTCACGAAAATTGCCGGCATCAATCGCGGCTACCACGATCTCTCGCACAGCGGCCAGGATACCGAGAAGCTGCGGCAACTGCACGTCGTCGAGTCCGCGCTGATGGGTGAGTTGGACCATTTTCTCGGCCGGCTTGCCGCGATGAAGGACATCGGCGGCGGCAGCGTGCTCGATCACACCGCGGTCGTCTTCGGCAGCGGCATGGGCAACGCCAGTTCCCACGCCAATACCAACCTGCCCGTGCTGCTGGCCGGCGGCGGGTTCCGCCACGGTCGCCACCTGTTTTTTCCCAAGCAGAACCGGCAGCAGACGCCGATGTGCAACCTCTTCGTCACGCTCCTCCAGCAGATGGGTGTCGAGCGCGACCGCTTCGGCACGAGCAACGGCAACCTGAACCAACTGCTCGTCTAATATGCGCCTGTCGTTGCTCGCCGGCCTCATCGGCCTCGGTCTCCCCAGTGCACTCCCCGCGGCCGATCTGGCGGCGGCGAAAGCGCAGACGTTTCTCGATCGCTACTGCCTCGGCTGCCACGACGACGTCGAGCGCAAGGGCGACCGTCGGCTGGACGACCTGCCTTTCCGGATCGGCACCGACCTCGCGATCGCGGAACGCTGGCAGGAGGTGATGCACCAACTCCAACTTGGCGAGATGCCGCCGGCGAAGAAGCAGCAACCGACCGACGAGGAGCGCCGCGCCCTGCTCGCCTGGATCGAGGGGCAGCTCACCGAGGCGCATGCCGCCGCCCGGTCCCGGGGCGGGCGGGTGGTGCATCGCCGCCTGAACCGCGCGGAGTATCTGCACACCGTGCAGGACCTCTTCGGGTTCGCGGGCGACTTCGACCCCACCGGCCGCTTTCCGGGCGATGAGGAGCTGGAAGGCTTTCGCAATATCGGTTCCGCGTTGCGCACCTCGCGGCATCATCTGGAACAGTATCTGCAGGCCGCCGATGCGGTGCTCGATCACGCTTACGACCTCGCGGAAGTGAACGGCAAGCCCGAGGCCCGGCAATGGCGGGACAACCCGGACGCCGGCGCCGGACTCAACGCCACCACCCAGGGCGCCTTCGGGCTGGGCGTCATCAGCGCCGAGAAAGCGCAAGGCCCCGCCTACATCCACCTCAGCCAAGGCCTGCGAAATCGGGAGCTCATTTACGACGGAAAGCTCTTCCTTGGCCGGCTGGGCACCGCCGGTGTGCCCCATTCCGGCTGGTATGAGATCGAAGTCGAGGCCACCGCCGCGAACCGGCATCACCCGTATGGCCAGGATCTGATGCTGGGAGGCGCGGAAAAATACTACGAGGGCCTGAAGTCCTACTACGACGAATCGCAGCCCATGCAGCTCGGCATCGGCCGGCAAGGCGAGTCGATGAAAATAGGAGGCAACAGCTGGCGGCTCCTCCCGGCCAACATCGTCCACACCACCGAGCTGCCCGACGGGCGCTACACGACCGTGCGCGCCCGCATCTGGCTGGATCGCGGCACCCAGCCTTATCTCTCCTGGATCGACGGCCCGCCGAAAGGCACGCGCGGCCAGTTCATCTCCACCAAGCTCTACAAATACGACCCCAGCGTGCCGCAGATCGAAAAACACGTCTGGGAGAACCTCGCCCTGCGAGCCGAGCGCGACCAACTCTACCAGCACCTCTACCAAGGCCCCGAAATCCGCCTGCGCTACTGGCAGGTCACCGGCCCGCTGCGCGACGACCCACCGCACCCCGCCCGGTCGCTGCTGTTTGCAAAGATCGCGCCCGATGAAATACAAATCGAGCCCGCCCGACTCCACACCGAGTTGCAAGGCCTCGCCAGCCGCCTGTTTCGTCGCGAGGTAAAGGGTGAGGACCTCGCCCCCTACGTGAGCGCCGTGCAGGAGCGTCTCGATGGCAAGACCCGCTACGCCGACGCCGCGCGGCCTGTCTTCAAAGTCCTGGTTTGCTCTTCGGAGTTCTTGTTTCTCTCCGAGCCGGAAACCGACGCGAAGACGATCACCCCGCGACAACTCGCCACGCGCCTCGCCTACTTCCTCACCGCCGGTCCGCCCGATGAATCGCTCCGTTCGCTCGCCGCCAATGGCCCGCTCGATCCCGCCGCCATCCGCCGTGAAACCGACCGCCTGCTCGATTCGCCGCGCGGCGACCGCTTCCTGCGCCTCTTCACCGAGCAGTGGCTCGGCTTGAACAAGCTCGGCACCATGCCGCCAGCGAAAGAAACTTTTCCCGCCTATCACATCGACCGTCTCGAACCCGCGATGAAGGAGGAAACCTGGCGCTTCATCGCCGAACTCGTCCGCGCCGACCGACCCGTCACCGCGCTCGTCGATGCCGACTTCACCTATCTCAATGCCGGCCTCGCGCGGCTCTACGAACTGCCCGACGTCCGCGGCGACGCCCTGCAACGCTTGCGCCTGCCCGCCGATTCAGCGCGGCGCGGGTTGCTCGGCCAGGCCAGCATCCTCACTGTCACCGCCAACGGCGTCGAGACCTCCCCCGTAACGCGCGGCGTCTGGTTGCTCGAAAAAATCTTCGGCACACCGCCCAGCCCGCCGCCGCCCGACGTGCCGCCGATCGAGCCCGACATCCGCGGCGCCACCACCATCCGTCAGCAACTGGAGAAACATCGCAACGTCCAGGCCTGTGCCGACTGCCACGCCAGGATCGATCCCCTCGGCTACGCGCTCGAAGCCTACGATCCCATCGGCCACTTCCGCCGCACCTATCCGAACGGCGCCGCCATCGACACCACCGGCGAGTATCGCGGCCAGCCCGTCAGCAGTCCCGCCGACATCCGCGCCTACCTCGTGCAGCACCCCGGCCTCCTCGCGCACAACCTCGCGCACCGCCTCCTTACCTACGCGCTGGGCCGCCCGCTCGGTTTCGCCGACCAGCCCGCCCTCCGCCGCCTGCAGACCGATTGGAAAGCGAAAAACCACACCCTCCGCGAACTCATCCACCTCGTCGCCGCCTCCGAGCTGATGCGACAGCCGTAGGGCCCGTGTCACTTCATCGCGAAACCCATCCCCGTTTTCTCCGCGCCCGGCTGCTTGCGCCGCCGGCCACGCTCCACGCGGCAGACTCACCCCTTCCCATCTGGCCGCAGGGCGCGCCGTTGGCCCGCCGGCGCCACTGAAAAAGATGCCCCGACGCTGACACCCTGTTTGCCAGCGAAACCTCCCGGCGCGGCAATGCTCCTCTTGCCCGGCGGCAGCTACGGCAGATCCCGTGAAACCGGCCACGCCTCGCCCTTGCGACCATCCCCGAGAAAGCGGGGGTTGATATCCGCCGTCGCCCGCTCACACTGCTGCCCATGACTGAAATCATCTTCGAGGTTCGCGAGGACGACGCGGACGGCGGCTACACCGCCGCGGCGCTCGGCGTCGGCATCCACACCCAAGGCGAGACGCTCGACGAGTTGCGGGCCAACGTGAAAGAGGCGGTCGATTGCTACTTCGACGAGACGATGGCAGCGCCGAAAATGATCCGGCTCCACTTCGTCCGCGACGAGGTGATGGCGCGATGAAGCTGCCGCGCGACCTGTCCGGCCCGGAGCTGGTCAAGGCGCTGCGCGTTCTCGGTTATGTGGTGGACCGGCAGAAGGGTTCGCATGTGCGAGTCACAACTCAACAGGGCGGCGAACATCACGAGGTGGCTCCAAACCATCACCCAATCAAGGTCGGCACCCTGTCCGGAATCCTCAAGGATATCGCCACGCACCACGATCTCACGGTCGAGAATCTTATCCGCAAGCTTGGCCTGTAAAGCCGTCCTAGTCGACCGGCTCATGGTCGCGATCCCCTGCGTTCGACTCCGTCGTTTGGGTTGCCCTACGATGATTGGCAAAAAAATTATGCCCAGGCCACTACACACCCTCCGCGAACTCATCCACCTCGTCACGGCCTCCGCGCTGATGCGGCAGCCGTAGGGGCGGTGCCGCGACCTCGTGAAACGCGGCCTCACCTGTGACGTGCTGCGGTGACATGGGGCGGTCAAAGATCGCGTGAAGAAAAACCTGAGGAACGGCGCCGCATAACCGCAGTGACGGGATTTCCGGAAACGATACTATCGAGGGAATTCGCCTAGTTCCCATTCCGACCCGTCCGCCACCATGACACCCCTCCCTCCGCTCCGTCGCTTCCTTCGTTTCCTATTCGTCGCGCTGGTCGCTGGCGCCGGCGTGCTGCTCGCGCAGACTCAGTCACCGAGCGACTCCGGTCAAATCTCCGGGCAGGTGAGCAACGCCGCGACGCGGGCGCTGCTCGAGGGTGCGGTGGTCGAAATCCCCGCGCTCGGCGTGCGCACGCTGACCGACTCGTTGGGTCGCTTCCGGATCGAGCAGCTCCCGGCGGGCAACCATGCCGTGATCGTGACTTATACCGGGCTGAACCGCGAGGAGCGCCGGATCGCGGTCGCGGCCGGGCAGCAAGCGTCGGCGGCGTTTGAGCTCGGCTCCGATATTTATCGCTTGGACAAGTTCAGCGTGGTCGGCGAGCGGGAGGGCAATGCCGCCGCGCTCACGGCCCAGCGCAACGCGGCCAGCGTGAAGAGCGTCGTCGCGCTCGACGCCTACGGCAACCTCTCCAACAGCGAGGCCGGCGAGCTGCTCATCCGGCTGCCGGGCATCGCCGGCTCCCTCAACGGCGAGGGCGTCGTGAGCGAGGTGATGGTCCGCGGCACCAATCATACGCTCAACTCCGTCACGATCGACGGCAACAAGATGGCCAGCTCCGGCGGCATGAACCGGAATTTCCGCACCAACAGCATCCCCGGCGCGTTTTTCGACACGATCGAGGTCACCAAGGCGGCGACGCCCGACATGGATGCGGACTCGCTCGGCGGGAACATCAACATGAAGACCCGCTCGCCGCTCAGCATGAAGGAAAAGCGCCGGATGATCTACCGCTTCGGCGCCAAGTGGGCCCCGCCGTTCTACGACCACAACCCCGCGACGCGGAACCACTCGATCCACCCGATGACGTCCTTCAGCTACCAGGAGGCCTTCGACGCCTTCGGCGGCGATCGGAACCTGGGCGTGACCTTCAGCATGTTCTACAGCGAGAACGCGGTGTCCGCGATCCAGATGACGCAGGACTACGCCTTCGTCACCACGAGCCCCGCCTACGTGTGGGACTACCGCTCGGCGGACATCTACAACAACCGCATGAACAAGAGCGCGACCTTGAAGATCGACTACCGTTTCAGCCCGACCTTCCGCGTCTTTCTCAACGGCATCTACAACGACGCGCACGAGCGCTCGTTCGAGTATCTGCGGACGCGCGCCTTCACGTCGCGCACCGTTGCCGCGCTCGACGCCGCCGGCCAGCCCACGGGCACCAACGCCATCCTCCCGGACTTCACCAGCAAGATCACGCGCGTGCGCGCAGTGCCGGCGTCGACCTTCGAGCTGCAGACCGACGGCAACCGCTTCGAGGATTCGCAGCGTCAACTGCACGCCGGCGCGGAGCACACCTACGCGCGCCTCCTGATCGATTACGATGCCGCCTATTCGGAGAGCATCGTGCGGCAGAACGACGGGCACAACAGCCCGAAGGTTGGCTCCGGCGGTTTCTTCCGCACCTGGCTGACGGGCGTAGGCTGGACCCTCGACAAGACCGGCGACGAGATGCGACCGCGGTTCACGCAGACGGGCGGGCCGAGCATCTCCGACCTGCGGAACTACACGAACAGCGAACTCAACAAGCGCGACAACGAGCGCAACGGCACGCTCGAGAGCGTGTCGGCCAACGCCAAATACTTCCTCGATGCGCGCCGGATGAGCTACCTCAAGGCCGGGGCGCGCTTCCGCCGCCAGACGGCGGAGGAAGTCGGCGGCGACCGACGCTGGCAATATGCGGGGCCCGACGGGGTCCTCGGGGTCAATCCCGCGACCGGCCTCCGGGACGACGATTTGAGCATCTTTCAGTTCAATGGGGTGAAGACCACCGAAAGCCTGCGCAACGGCCCGATCCCCTACACGCACGTCGGCTACGTGGCCGAGCACGTGAAGAAAAACCCGGCGCACTGGTTCGAGGACCGCTACTACGACGAGTCGCGGAAATACCTCGGCACGCGCCGCGTCGTCGAGGATGTGTCCTCCGCCTACCTGATGGGCGGCACGCGCTGGGGCCAACTGCGGGCCGTCGGCGGGCTGCGTTTCGAGGAGACGGAGGTGGCGGGGCGGGGCTTTGTGCGGGCGCGCACGCTCGCGACGGCCGCGGCGATCCCCGATCCGGCGGCGCGCGCGCGTTTCGATTACAACAATCCGCGGCGCATCACGGGCCGCTACAGCCACACGTTTCCCGGCGCCTACCTCACCTATAATTTCTCGCGCAACCTGCTCGCGCGCGCCAACTGGTCGAACAGCATCGGCCGACCGCCCTTCGCCAACCTCGTGCCGCGCGAGGATGTGAACGACCAGACGCAGACTCTCGTCGTGGGCAACCCGGCGCTGCAGCCGCAGTTCGCCGAGAACATCGACCTCACGCTCGAGTATTACTTCGAGCCGGTGGGCGCGTTTTCCGCGGGCGTGTTCCAGAAGAAACTGAAAGATTTCATCGTCTCGCTCGGCGGCGAGACGGTCCCCAACGGCCCCGACAACGGCTTCGGTGGCAGCTACGGCGGCTACAACCTGATCACCGACCGCAACGCCGGCACGGCGACGATCCAGGGCATCGAGCTCAGCTTCCAGCAACAGCTCACCTTCCTGCCCGGGACGCTGAAGCGGATGAGCTTCTTTGCGAACTACACGCGGCTCACCACCGAGGGCGACTATGGCACGACCGGACCGCGCACGACCAACCTGGTGCCGAACTTCGTGCCGACCACGGTCAATGCGGGCCTGACTTTCCCGTGGAAGAATTTCAGCGCGCGCCTGCTCGTGAATCACACGGGCGAATTCCTCGTGGGCTATTCGACCGACCGGTCGCGACTCCGCTACAAGATGGCGCGTACCGCGTGCAACGTGAACTTGAGCTATACCGTTTCGCCGAAGCTCCAGTTCTATTTTGATATCCAGAATATGTTCAACGCGCGGCAGGAGTGGTTCTACTTCGAGCGCAGCCGGACGCAGGCGGACTTCGACAACGGCGCGTTCGTGAACTTCGGGATCAGCGGCCGGTTTTGATCGACGCGACCGTCGCGGCCGGAGCCGGCCTTCCCCGGCTTGAATCAACTCACGTCGGCAACACCTCTCGCGGCGACGCCGGGCGGGGTGTCGAACCACTTCAGCGGCTGGCGCGTGATTTGCGGCCCTGCACGTAGAGCGACCATGTGCGGGTGTGCCGCCAGTTGAGTGAGGTATCCCGCCGCCACCCTTACCGCCGTTCGCGGTAATGCGAAGGCGTCACCCCCACACAGCGCACAAATGCCCGCGTAAACACATCGTTGCTCCGGTAGCCAACGCTCGCCGCGACGTGCTCCAGCTTGTTCCCGGTCGTCTCCAGCAATCCCTGTGCCTGGCGGATCCGCATATAGGTTACATGTTCCATCGGCGTTCGCCCAAACTCCCGTCGGCACAAACGCCGCAGATGCTCGGCACTCACATGGCAGCGCTGCGCCAGCGCACCCAGTTTCCAGTCGTAAGCCAGGTCGTTGGCCACCACGTCCCAGAGCTGCCCCACCCGCGAATCGCTGTGCCAGGGTCGGGCCGCGCGCAACGCCAGTCCGTGCAGCAGGCTGACCCAGTGATGCAGCTGTGCCGCGTCCCGTTCACCGTCCCATTCCCGGCGCAACCCCCGCAGCACGTGGCCGAAATCCTCCGCACCTGCACGCACGCACAGCGGAGACGACGCGCCCACGAGCGGACCCACCCACGAGGGTTCATCATAGCGCACCCACGCAAAGACCCACCGTTGGCCCGCCGACGCCACGAGTGCATTCAAGACCCGCGGCGGCGCGAGGCACATCATGCCGGGACCGATTTTCTGCCAACGTCCCTCCAGCAGCACACGCCCTTCGCCTGCCAGCGCCGCGAGGAAAAAACTGCCGGCCGGTTGCAAACGCACCCGACAATACGGCGCCTGCGCCTCTTCAATTCCCAGCCGAGCCATGTGCCGCACGGCCAACTCCGAACAGTCCTTCGCTTCCAAAACCCAACGGTGACTGCGCGCGCCATCGACCGTGGAGTCGGCCTGCAGGTTGGGCGGCTTGAACATCCCATCACATTGATTGGCGCGCCCCGAACTGACAAGCGGGCGCTCACACGATTCTCGTCCATCGCGAGGTGGAGAATCATCGTGAGTTGGTGTGAAGCCACGGCTTTCAACTGCGTCGTGGATGCGCGATCATGACTCGCGCTCCGCTTCTCTCTCCACCTCCGGTCTGGATCCCCACCATGCAAATGCCAACCTTATCCTGTCTTCGTTCGCTCCCCGTGGTCGTGCTGCTGACCGCCATGCTGCTCCAGCACGCGGCCAGTGCTGCGGCACCGCGCCCCAACATCATCGTCATTTTTACCGACGACCAGGGCTACGAGGACATCGGTGTTTTCGGATCCAAATCGATCAAGACGCCCAATCTGGATCGCATGGCTGCGGGCGGGTTGATGGTGAACAGCTTTTACGCGCAGCCGGTGTGTGGCGTCTCGCGTGCCGCTTTGATGACGGGCTCCTATCCCATCCGCGTCGGCGAGCCGGGAAACCTGAAGCGCCTGCACACGGTGCCCCATCCGCAGGAACTCACGATGGCCGAGGTGCTCAAGGCTGCCGGCTACGCCACCGCGATCCTCGGCAAGTGGCACCTCTGCCTCGCCGACCGATCCGCGCCGGGCGGCTACGATCCGGCCACGATGCCCAATGGCCAGGGCTTCGATTACTTCTATGGCACGCCGTTGTATAACGGCGCTCACGTGGCCGTGACCGACGCGCCGTTTCGCAGCCCGGTCTTTCGCAACCGCGAGGTCGTCGTGAAGGCCGTCGAGAATTGGGACTACATCACCGCCGATTACACGCGCGAGGCCATCACCTACATCACCGCGAACCGGGCGAAGCCGTTTTTCCTCTTCCTCTCCCACAACATGCCGCACATCCCGCTCGGCGCCTCGCCGGCGTTCAAGGGCAAATCCGCCGGCGGCCCCTATGGCGATGCGATCGAGGAGATCGACTGGTCCACCGGGGAGATTCTCCGGACGCTTCGCGAACTCGGCCTCGACGAGAAGACGCTCGTGATCTTCACCTCCGACAACGGACCTTGGATCGAAACCACGCATGCGATGAATCCCGCCGGCAAAGCGTTCATCCCCCGCGATCACTCGGGCCACGCCGGGCCGCTGCGCGGCTGGAAGATGTCCGCGTGGGAGGGCGGCTCGCGCGTCCCGTTCATCGCGCGCTGGCCCGGAAAAATTCCCGCCGGCGGGAGGAGCGACCAAATTCTCACCACGATGGATCTGCTGCCCACCTTCGCCGCGCTGGCCGGGGGCACGCTGCCCGCCTCGCTGCGGCTCGACGGTGTCGACGCCAGCGAATTTTTCCTCGGAAAATCCCCCCGCAATCCTCGCACCGAATACCTCTACTACACCGGCTGCCGGCTGACCGGCATCCGGCAACGGCAATGGAAGCTCGTCATTCCTCGCCCCGCGAATCCACCCGGCACCGGTTGGTGGGGCCGCCTGATCGAAGAGATCAGGGAGCCGCAGCTGTTTGATCTTCAGGCCGACCCCGGTGAAACGATCAACGTTGCCGCAACGCATCCAGACGTCATCGCCGCTCTCAACCAGCGGCTCCAGGCCGCTCGCACCGAGTTGGGCGACATCGATCGGACGGGCCAGGGCGCGCGATTCTTCGAGCCCGGTCCGCGCACGCTCCAGGTGCCCGTGAAAACTGCGTCGAAACTATGAGAAGCCCCGGGCGAGACGCCCGAGCCGGCACGCGGGACGCGTGCACTCCCCGGGCAGTTTCGTGCTCCCAACCACGCCGAAGGGGTATCGGACCAACAAGCATGAAATCTTCAGCGTCCGCGAAGCCGCCGTCCCGCACCGCAGTTTCGTTGGCTCCTCCCACCCGTTTTTCGTCAAGAATCACTATGAAAATCCACACTTCATTTCTCCGAGCGCAGGCCCTCCTCCGTCCAGCGGTCGCTTCACTGCTCGCCGTCCTCATCGTGTCGTTCGCCGGAGCCCAGCCAAACACCGGCCGCATCACCGGCGTCGTCACCAACACCGGCGGCGGCGCCTATCTCGAAGGAGCCACGGTCACGATCGACAATATCAACCGTGCTACGACGACTGACCGCCGCGGCGAATTCGACCTCGGCGCGATGGCTCCCGGCGAGTATTCGCTCCGCATCGCCTACACGGGCATGACTCCCGCCACCGCCCGCGTGACCGTGACCGCCGGGCAAGCGACGTCGGTCACCACCGCACTCAGCGAGGACGTGCTCATCATGGGCGCCTTCTCGGTCGTGACCAACCGCAACGCCGATGCCCTCGCCGTCACCGAACAGCGCCACGCGCCCAACGTGAAGAACGTCGTCGATATCGCGGCCTACGGCATGCTCAACAACGACAATCCCGCCGAGCTGCTCCAACTCCTCCCCGGCGTGCACGGTTCCATCTTCTTCAACGAAGCGGACCGCGTATCCATCCGTGGCATGGGTTCCTCGTTGAACAACATTCAGCTCGACGGCAACGCCTTCGCCACGCCCTCGATCAACGGCTCCACCAACGACCGCTCGTCAATTCTCTCCACGACCAACACCAACAACATCAAGTCCGCCGAGGTCATCAAAGCCATCACGCCGGACCGCGCGGCCGATGCGATCGGCGGCATGGTGAACCTGATCCAGCGCAGCGCCCTCGACTATCCTCAGTCGGCCGCGAACTTCGAATACCGCCTGGGCGGCCAGTTTGTGACCACGCGCAGCGGCTTCGACAATCGGGTCACTCCGAATCTGCAACTGACCTACCACGACACCTTCGGGGCCAGGCGCAACTGGGGCGTGTATGCCACCGCCGGCTTCAACAAGGAGACGACCAACCAACTCCGCTCGACGCAGAATATCGTCAACAACGCGACGTTCGGCCCGCTGCCCACGACCAATCAGAATTTCGAGAACGATCGCTTTCGCTACCGGAAGAATTGGTCGGTGACCCTCGACCACCGGCGCGGCAGCGCCCACGAGTTCGCGCTGAAATACAAGCACGACAACTGGACCGAATTTACCGAGACCGTCTTCACCACGCACTCCGGTGCGGTCACGGCGGCGAACTGGACGCCCGCGATGCGCGCCTATTCCACCGCCAACATGCAGATTGGCCACAACAGCGAGCATCCCTACACGCGCGCCGACTCACTCTCGTTTGAGGGCAGGCATCGCCTCGATCCGTGGGAGATCAACTACAGCGTGTTTCACTCCAAGGCCCGCCTCCGCAACATCCGCCGCGAGGGCGGCGACGCGGGCGTGATGAAATACGGCGGGCTCACCGCCACGTTGCTGACCGCGCTCCGCCCGTCCTACGTCATCGACTCCACCCGGGACATGCGCTTTCCCATCGCCCGGTTCACCAGCGCCAACCCCGACGCGCTCTACAATCCGGACAACTACACCCTCGCGGCCTCCCAGTTCTTCCAGTTGCGCGACGATATCCGCGAGGGCGCGCGCCTCGACATCAAACGCGAATTCGCGTGGACGCTGCCGACGAAGCTCAAGGCCGGCGTGAACCGGAACAACCAAAGCCGGCTCAACACGTTCGCGAACAACATGCGCAACTTCGTCGGCGAGGACGGCGTGGCCGGCGTGAATGCCGCCACCGGCCGGATCGACGACCGGCTCAGCCGCTTTGTGAACACCGGCCCGGCCATCTCCGGTTACAGCGACGCCGGCAACCGCCGTCCCTTCATGTTCAACTATGCCGACGTGAACGGGAGTTTCTTGCAGCAGCCCCAGCTCTGGATCGACGATGTCTATGGCAACGCCGTCCGCGCGCGTTCGACCAACTTCGACGTCGATGAAAGAGTCTCCGCCGGCTACGTCATGGCGGAGACGAACTGGAATAAATTCCAACTGCTCGGCGGCGTGCGTTGGGAAAAAACCAAGGTCACCGGGACCGGCGTGTTCACCAATCCGGTCCAGGCAACGGCCGCCCAGATCCCCGATCCGCTCCAGCGCGCCATTAACAACTACCGGAATGTCTCGCGCTCGAGCGAATATCGGAACGCGTTTCCGAGCGTGCATGCCCTCTATCGGTTCATGCCCAATCTTCAACTCCGCGCCAGCTACTCCACCGGCATCGGTCGTCCGGGCTTCGGCGCCATTGTGCCCAACACCACCGTCAACGACGACACTCGCGTCGTGACGACGAACAACTCCGGTCTGCGCCCGCAGTTCGCCGACAGCTACGACCTGAGTCTCGAATACTACACCGAGCCGGCGGGCCTCATCTCCTTTGGCCTGTTCCGCAAGGACATCGCCGACTACATTGTCGGCCAGATCGGCACCGTGCAGCCCGGGTTTCCGCTCGGCGACCAATACGTCGGCTATCAACTCAACTCCCAGGTCAACGGCGGCGACGCCAAGGTGCAGGGCGTCGAGTTCAACCTCGTGCGCCAGCTCAATTTCATCCCGCGTTCGATCGGACTCTTTACGTTCAAAGGCAACATCACCGTGCTGAGCGCGGAAGGCGATTTCGGGACCGGCTCGCGGCTGGGCACCGGCCAGGTTCCCGGCTTCATCCCCCGGGCGTGGAACATCGTCGGCGAGTACGCCAAGGGCCGATTCTACGCCCTCGCACGCTACAACCAGCAGGCGGCGTTTCCCGTCGGCACCACAGCCAATCCCGCGCTCGGCACCACCAACGCGCGCCGCGAAAAGGTCGATGTGAATTTCGGCTATCGCTGGCGCAAGTCCTACGAATTCTTCTTCGCAATCGACAACATCACCGAGCAGCCCGCTTTCCAGTTGCTCGGCGTCGGCGACCGGCAGTTCGCCAGCGCGGTCTGGGCCGGCTCGCGGCGATTCAACTTCGGCGTGCAGGGGAAATTCTGAATTCCGCCCCGACTCCATCCGGCGCCCCAGTGAAGGCCGGAGTTAACTCTTTTGGCTCGCCAGCGCCGGTAGGGCCCGCTCTCCGAGCGGGCCGCGGACCGTCCGGAGGTCGGTCCCTACCTCGGACAATCGCCTGAAAATGAGGAGACGTTGGCATCACACCCATGCAGCGCACATACGCCCGCGTAATCGATGTGGATAATCGTCGTGCGGTGGTGCTAGTCGCGGGCTTTCCATCGAATCGTGGATGCGCGACTAATCATTGCGCCTCGCCAATCTGCCGCCCCCTCGTGTGCCCGAGCCTTGCTGTTTTTAGGTCCCCCAACCCTCTCAGACCGCGCCGTCTCCCATGAATCATCCCCAGTCCACTGCCGTCATTCTCGCGCTTGCATCGGTATTCGCCCCCACATCCCGAGCCGCCGAAACTCCCGATGCGACGAAAAACGAAAAGCCAAAAGAGACCGTCATCGAACTGAGCCCGTTCACCGTTTCCGCCGGCACCGACCGCGGCTATCAGGCGACCAGCACCCTCGCGGGCTCCCGGCTCAACACCCCGCTCCGCGATGTCGGCGCACCGGTCTCGGTTTTGACCAGGGATTTTTTCACCGACATGGGCGCGACCGATGCGGCGTCCGTCCTCGCTTTCACGGCCAGCATGGAGGTGTCGGGCGTGCAGGGAAATTTTGCCGGCGGCGGCCTGACCGGAGGCGCGCAGCATTTCGACGTCACCGCCGAGCGCACGACCCCGCAGAGCAGCGGCCAGCGCGTGCGCGGCTTGGCGAGGGCCTCGATCACGCGCGGATTTTTCCTCACCGACATCCCCTTCGACAGCTTCAACACGGATCGCGTGACGATCAGCCGCGGGCCGAACGCCTTGCTCTTCGGCATCGGCGAGGTCGGCGGCATCATCGACAACAGCGTCAAGCCGGCGGAGACCTACGGAAATTTCGGTGAGGCCACCGTCCGCGCGGGCCTGCGCAGCTCGCATCGCGAGAACGTGGATTTCAATTTCGTCCTAGTGCCGAATCGCGTCGCGCTGCGAATCGCCGGACTTCAGGAGACGACCGAGTTCCAGCAGCGGCCGGCCTTTGAAGACGTTGATCGCCTTTACCTCGCGCTGAAGGCCGTCATTTTCGAGAACAAGCGCTCCGGAATCCTCGGGCCGCTCACCCTCAAGGCCAATGGCGAGTTTGGCCGGACCGTCGCCAACCCGCCCAATATCGTCCCGCCGCTGGATGGAATCACGCCGTGGTTTTCGGCGCCGCCTCATTCCGCCGCCGCCGTCCGGTCGCTCAACGATGGCGCGTTGCCCGCCCGGATCGCGTGGGTGGGCAACGGCGGCTACGTGCCGAAGCTCATCGTGGACAATCGCACGGGCCTGTTTACCGAGGCCAACATTCCCAACGCCGGGCTGACTCCGTGGTTCTTTCAACTGCCCGTGACCTACAATTCCCCCGGTGCCCAACGGGCGAGCGTCGGGCTTCCCGACGCTTCGATCGCCGGGGTGATCGGGCGCGTGCAATGGCAGCTGCTGAGTCCGACGGCGCCGCCCAACACGCGGCAAATCGACTTCCTCGGCGTCGCCCCGCTCGAGTTTCTCGGGCTCATGCCGGGCTACACGAGCCCGGTCGTCCAAGACCGGAGCATCCTCGACAACACCAAGCTCATGGTCGCCGGCGATGGCAGCCGGGTCCGCGAGAGCTTTGACGCCAAGAACGTGTCGCTCGATCAGTTGTTCGCCGGCGGGCGCGGCGGGATTCAATTCGCCTACGACCGGCAGCGGTATGAAAACAGGTCCCAGTTGGTGCACGCGGACACGCGCAGCAACATGCTCGTGGTGGACATCAACTCCTATCTGCCCGACCTCTCGCCGAATCCCAACGTGGGCCGCGCCTACGTCATGTCACAGGGCAATGGAGACGACATGGCCGAGCGCACCCGGACGACGAGGCGCGAGGCCGCGCAGGCGACGGCGTTTTACCGGCTCGATTTCACGGAAAAATCCGGCGTGGTGCGGTGGCTCGGCCGGCACACCCTGACCGGTTTCTGGGGCACGCAGGAGATCGACCGCAGCTACCTGTTTCGCAATCCGGTCTGGGTCGATGTCCCCGGGGCCAGCACGAACATCCTGGGCGCTCTCGCCGGCCCGCTCTTGAACGGAGGTCGCATGAAGGTTCTCCAAGTCAATTACCTCACGCCGTCGCTCCAGAATCTCACCGCGGCCAATCAGGTTCGCATCACCGACTACGTGACCAATCCCGTCCCGCGCAACGGCGACCGGTATCGCCAGGTTTACAGCCACTTTGGCGCGCCGCGGCTCAACTCGCAGAACCGCACGCCGACGTTTGTGGATGAATTCCAAGTTTACTACGCGCTCAACGACGGCGAGCACACCGTCCAGAAGATCGAGTCGAAAGTCGCGAGCTGGCAGACGGATTTCTGGAAGGGCCACGTGATCGCGATGCTCGGCGTGCGCCGCGACATCTCGCGGACGTTCTCGAGCCCGGGCGTCGCCCGGCTGGCCAATGGCGAGTGGGACTTCCGAAACATGGATATCGACTACGCCGCCCCCTCGACCAACAGCGGCAACACCGTCACCAAGAGTGTTGTCTTCCACGTGCCGAAGCCGTGGACGAAGATGCTGCCGGCCGACGTGAGCGGGCACTTCAGCGAATCCGGAAATTTCACGGCGGACATTTCCCGCAACGACATCAAGCGGAACCCGCTGGGCAATCCCGTGGGCCGCACCCGCGACTACGGCATCACGCTCGAGCTGCGCGACCGGGCGCTCTCGCTGCGCCTGAATCGTTTCGAGACCTCCAGCGACGCCGTGTCCGCCGCCGTCGGCGGCAACGCCCTCGCCGGCGGCGAGATCGTGACGATGCTGCAGCGGGCCTACGAAAACTCGCGCACGCTGACCATCCAGCAATACCTCGGCGCCCAGGGGCAGCCCGCCGGCGCGGTCTCGCGCTTTGCGTCGTATCAGCAAATCTACGATACGATCCTCAACTTCTCCCTCGCGAAGAGCCACGGCAACCGTTTCAACCTCGTGGACGGGGCGAACGGGCAGCCCTTCGGCGCGTGGCTGAATCCCGTCGAGCGGCCGACGATCACGAATTCCTTCACCGCGAAGGGTTATGAGGCGGAACTCGTCGGCCGCATCACGCCCGGTTGGAATGTGTCCCTTAACTTCTCCCAGCAGGAGACCGTGCAGTCCGACACCGCCCTCCTCGCTGCCGCGGTTGCCCGGCTGCATCGGCAGGAAGTCGCCGCGTCGGGGCTCAACGGCCTGCTCGATTCGGTGACGCGCACCGAGGCGTTCACCTACGAGTCCCGGTTTGTGGGCGGCCCGTTCAACGCGCTCACCGCCGTCCTCGCCCGGGATGGCGCCATCGCGGCCGAGCAGCGAAAATACCGCGTCAACCTCGTCTCCAACTATCGGTTCACCACGGGCCGACTCAGGGGTTTTCAATTTGGCGGGGCTTTCCGCGGGCAGAGCAAGGCGGCGGTCGGCTACCCCACGCTGAGCGCCACCGGCGGAGTCGTGATTCCCGATCTGAAACGGCCCTTCTACGACGACGCGCAGATCAACGGCGATGTGATGCTCGGCTATGAGCGCAAGTTGAACAACCGGATCGGGTGGAAGGTGCAGTTGAACGTGTTGAACCTCGTGCGAAACAAGGATTACATCCCGGTGATCATCAATCCCGACGGCCGCGTCACGGTCGTGCGCAATCCGAATCCCATCGATGCGTTTCTCTCGAACACCTTCACGTTCTGACCCGATCATGAGTTCCCTCGCCGCTGCGAAATTCCTTCCACGCTTGAGTCTTCCTCGCGCCGCCTTCGCCGCCGCCCTGTTCGGTCTTGTGCTAGTCACCAGCGTCGCCGCCCAACCGGGGCCTGCTCGCGCCGACAAGCCGAACGTCGTCCTCATATTTGCCGACGATCTCGGCTACGGCGATTTGGGTTCCTACGGAGGGAAGCGCATCCGCACTCCCAATTTGGACCGCCTCGCAGCCGAGGGCACGCGCTTCACCAGTTTTTACGCGCAGCCGGTGTGCGGGCCGTCGCGCGCCGCGCTCATGACGGGCTGCTATCCGCTCCGCGTGGCGAAACGGAAGAACGTGGTCGAACATCACCCGCGACTCCACACGCAGGAGATCACCATCGCCGAAATCCTGAAGACGCGCGGCTACGCCACGGCGGCTTACGGCAAGTGGGACCTCGCCGGGCATTCACAGACCGCCTACGAGCCCGACCTGCTCCCGCCACATCAGGGCTTCGACGAGTATTTTGGCACGCCCTCAAGCAACGACACCACGGTGAATCTGCTGCGCGGCACCAAGGTCGAGGAAACCGGCGCAGACATGTCCACGCTGACGCAGCGCTACACCGACGAGGCGATCAACTTCATCCGGCGCAGCAAGGATCGCCCGTTCTTTGTCTATCTCGCGCACTCGATGCCGCACACGCGCGTCGCCGCCACGCCGGCCTTCGCCGGCAAATCCGCCGCCGGCCTCTACGGCGACGCCGTCGAGGAACTCGATTCAAACGTGGGCCGGCTGTGGGAGGCGCTCCGCGCCGAGGGCATGGACCGCTCCACCTACATCATCTTCACCAGCGACAACGGCCCGTGGTATCTCGACCGGCCTCTCTCCGCGCCCGACGACGCCCGCACGCGGCTGCCGAATGGGCAGCTCCGGTATCCCTACAACCAACGCGATGAGCGCGGCGCGCATTTCGGCTCCGCCGGCCCCTTGCGCGGCGCCAAGGCCTCGAGCTGGGAGGGCGGCTTCCGCGTGCCGTGCATCGTGCGCGCGCCCGGTCGCGTGCCGGCCGGGGCGACGCGCCACGAGATGGCCTCCACGCTCGATCTCCTGCCCACCCTCGCGAAGCTGGCCGGCGCCGTCGCGCCGACGGACCGCATCATCGACGGCCGCGACATCAGCCCGCTTCTCCACGGCACCGCGGGGGCGACCAGTCCGACCGAGGCGTTTTATTATTACTGCCACACGCGGCTCGAGGCCGTGCGCGCGGGCCGGTGGAAACTGCATCTGTCGCGTCCGGAGGATGAGCGTTGGTCCGTCTTCGGCGCGCCGGCGGAGACCGCCGCGCTGGCCGAGCCGCTGCTCTTCGACCTCGAAGCCGACATCGGCGAACGAAACAACGTCGCCGCGAAAAACCCGCAGGTCGTGTCCCGGCTGCTCGCGATCGCCGAGAAAGCCCGCACCGACATCGGCGACTTCGATCGCGCCGGCGCCGGCGCGCGCTTCTTCGATCCCGAACCCCGCCGTCCGGATATTTCGAACGCGAAATCCTCCGCGCCTGCGAAGTAAGATATGAACCACCGCCAGCGTGGCGAATCGTGTAACCCGAGTGCGTGACACCGAGAGCCAGCGGGAGAGCGTGCACCGCGCTGGGTGGAAGCGACGGCCCGGCGGAGACCAACACCACTGCCGTGCCAGGCGCGACATAGGGCTTGTCTCCGGCGCGCGTTCGCAAAGGCCATCGGAGATGAAAGTCTGTATTTGATCGGGGCGCCGTGACACACGGGGCCGGGCCACAACGCCATCACGCCGACGAGCAGGAGCGCGATCTTTATCACGGCGGAGTCCGCCATACGAAATCCGCCTTCGGTGACCTCGCGCATCCGCCCGGTGGCGGCGCCGATGATCACAGCCAGGGTCACGAGGGCGAGCCAGAGGTAGTTCAGCATCGGGGGAGAGGGGGTCGATGATGCGAACCGGTGGGCGTGGGGCCAGCGCAAAGGCGGCGCGGTGGGCGGAGTGGGCAATCGACCAACGCCAGTCCACCGGGGTCAGGCGGTCCGATCTTCGTTCGCGTTCGATTTGAGTCGGCCGAGAACAGAACACGACGAGTGTCTATTTCTGGGAAACGTCGAACATCCAATAGCTGCCGACTCGGTCCGGCTCCACTGCTCATGCGGTAAACTTCGGACGAAAAAATCCGAGTGCTCCCTTGCACGGGCGAAAAGCCAAGGGACGGGCGTCGGTCAACACCCAGCCCCAACTCGACGGGTCTTTCCATTCCGACCCGTGGCGGCGTTCGCAGGCGACGATTTCAGCCACGCCGACGATGCCCCCGGTCTTGAAAGAGCCGGGTAGCTCGATGTCGGCACGGGCGCTCAGTTCCTTTAAGGAGTCCGCGAAAAGCAGCCCTTCGTTTAACGAGGCGTGGATCAGCACTTGCCCTCGGTAGAGAGTGCGGCGCGACCGATTTTCGATATCCTTGATTCCGTTCACCACCAACCAGGCGTAGGGCTGCCGTATGGCGAGCGCAGGCAGGGCTTGGAGGGCGGGAGTCCAGCGGGCGGATGGCGGGATTTCGATGCTGGTCGGGCTGGGCATGTAGGAAAATCAGGTCTAGACGGGGAGTTTCATGCCCTGACGGTAGATTTCGGCAAAAGCGGCTTCCGGCACTCTAACGGGCGAAGTGAAGTTGTTGCGGATGCCCAACGCCTTGGCTTGGGCACCGGGAAACGATTGATCGAAAAGCTCGGTGTCGGCGAAGCGCAGTGCGATGATCTCTTTCGTTGGGTCGCCGCCTGCCATCGCCAGAATATCGCGCCACTCAAAAACTCCGAGACGGCGAAATTCGCCGAACAAGGCCTTGGCCGATCCCCGGCGCGCTTCCAAGAGACGAGAGCACGCTCGGATGGATTGCGATCCGGCTTGGTCGCGGTCTTTGGAAACATACCAAAGCAAACGCCCGGTCGCGCCCTCCATAGCCGAGAGTGCCAAACAGCCCAAGCGAAGCATCGAACACGGGCGCGCTGCCGAAAGCGGCCAGCGCGGCCTCGATTTGCTTCAGGAGTTCGGGATTAGAGGGCATACGCGAGAAAGAGGATGGGGCGAAGGGATTCGGACATGCTGCCGGAAAATAGCGAGTAGCGGGTAGTGAGGAGCGAGTAGATCGGAATGTCGGCGGGGACGGATTCGTCACCCGCTGGGTGCCGAATTACGGGCTCTGGCGTGACACTGATGGGCGCGACGGATTCCGCACCCAGTGGGCGTGGTTTTGCTGTGGTGGGCGCAGCGGCGGAGCAGGCTCTTTTTTGGCATGAGCGGCGAGAGAGTATCGAATGGCGGGTGGTGAGGTGCGAGAAGACGAGAGGCTTATTGCAGCCGCTGGGTAATGCTCGATTGGAGCAGGGTGCGCATTTGGGTGATGGCGATTTCGTTAAGCATGCGCAGTCGTTCGGGTGCGGGCAGGCCTTGGCGGATAAGCACGGAGTTTAGGCTTTCGAGGTTGGCGAGGACGACCAGTTGCTCCAAGGGGGCGTGATCGCGCACGTTGCCCTCGGCGTCGGGGTGAGCGTCGCGCCACTGCTTCGCGGTCTGGCCGAACAGGGCGACGTTGAGCAAATCTGCCTCCTCGGCGTAAACGAAGGAGGCCTGGGCTTTGGTGATGGCGGGCGGGATGAGGGTATCGCGGATAGCGTCTGTATGGATGCGATAGTTGATCTTGGACAGGGTGCGCTGGAGGTTCCAATCGAGCTTCAGGCGGTCGTTTTCGTCGGCCTTGAGGCGGCGGAACTCTTTGACCAAGTATATCTTAAATTCGGGACTGATCCACATGCCGAATTCAAAGGCGATGTCGGGGTGGGCATAGGTGCCGCCGTAGCGTCCGGTGGAGGCTTGCAGCCCGATGGCTTGGGTCTTCTCAACCCATTCCTTGACGCTGATCTTGTAGCTGTTGAGACCGGCCTGACTTTTAATTAGGGCGAATTCGCCATAATTAAACCGGGGATTGAAGACGGATTCCCAGATGCCGAGGAACTCGATGGTGTTCCGATTGCGCAGCCAGTCGGAAATGAAGAAATCACCGTCCTTGGCCCGCAGCATATCGGTGAGGGAGATGTAATCGACACCGTCTCTCGCGAGCACGGTGATGGCGGTGCCTTTGACGTCGAGGGAGGTGCGTTTGGCTTTGCTCATGGGAAACGTGGACGGATCAGGCGGGTGTAGTGGTGCTGTCGTGGAGCACGAGCCAAGTCACGAGATCGAAGGCGGCTTCGTCCTCCTGCGGCTGCTCCTCGACCAAGGGGATGACGAAGTCGCGACGGCCTTGGAGGCCGGAGGCGAGCTTCTGCTGGAAGGTGGCGGTGATCGACTGGACGGCGGAGCCGATGAGACGCGACTGCTGGCTCATGTCGGCGCCGTTGTCGGTCTGGCGGTCGAAGAGGCGGCAGAGTTCGATGTAGGGTTCGTCGTGGCCGAGAGCGAGGCTGCGGAAGAGGTTGAGCACGGTCTTGGCCTGGGTGAAGGCGAGGCGCACCTCGCCCGTGGCGAGCACGTAAACCAGATAGTGGGGCGCGAGGGGATTGATGCGCTCACCCTGCGGGGTGGCGGTATGGGCTTTTTGCCGGAGGCAGTAGATGACGCCGGGGCGCGCGAGGGGGATATCGGCGGCGGGTGGGACGACTGCATAAAGGCCGAGAGGCGCGCGCTCCAACTCAGCCCGGTGGGCCTGCAGGAAGTTGATCAAATCCTGGCGGAATTCATCGAGGGAGAAGTCGGCCAGGGAAACGGATTCGTCGAGGTCTTCGAGATCGAGCACCTCGTCCTTGAGGCGCTTGAGCTGGCGGTCGCGGAAGAGCAGATCGTCTTTGATGAGGTCTTCGAGCTGAGTCGTATCGAGGAGGTTGTCGGTCTGGGTGGCGGCGAGATCGACGAGGGCCATGCGGGCCTCGACTCGGTGTTTAACGCCGAGGTAGCGGTCGAGGTCATCGTCACGGAGCACGTAGGCTGCGCCATTCTTGTGATCGGGATCGATGGCCTTGATGAAGGCGGCCTCGCCGAAGAGGAGGCGTATTTTTCCGAGGTTATCGAGGTGGGCCTTTAGTTTGTCGTGGGCGAAGACCGTGAAATAGGCGGTGACGATGTCGAGGGCGGCGCCGGCCTTAAGTTCCGCACGAAGAAAGTCGCCGACGGTGCCACGGCGGTGGTTGTCGCGAATGCCTGAAAAAGCATGCTGCCCGGAAGAAGACATCTCAGGTGAGGGATCGGCCGATTTTTGATGAATGAAGTATTCCTCGTTATTGGTTACCTTCAATGAGTTCTAACGAGGAGCACACGGCAAGACACGAGAAGGGCAAATCATGAACACCGACTGCCGGGAAGCCCGACATCGTAATCAGTGCTTCGCCTGTTTGTGGAGAGAAGCGACTCCGGTCACGGCTTCCGCCGGAACGGATGGAGGGGGGCAATCCACGGGGTCAGCCCGCTGATCGCTGATCGAAATGGAGCTGATCTCCATATGGGTGTTCCGCCCTCCGTCCGCGCCCATGTGTCTCTCGGGCGGTAGCGATCAATGGGTTGAACCCGTTGTCCGCCCTCAATGTTGGTCGCGCCGATGTCCTTTAGTCCCTTACCGGTGAAATCCTGCGCAAAATGCGCAAGAATTTTGATAGAGCGGCCGCCAAGCGGCCGCGGGCTGCAAGGTCGGGATGATGAGGTGTTCGGTCAATTTCCGCGCCACGATGAGGGCACGGCGGGCGAGGCTGGTGAGATAGTAGCGATAGGTGTGACCGACGCGGCGAATGAGACCATGCAGACGGAGGCGTTTGAGAATCCGGCCGATTTGGCCGGGGGTTTTCTGCGGGAGGAGGCGGCGCAGGCGCCGGCCGCTGAGGCCATTGAGTGCGAACTCGCCGCGGAGCAGCGCGAGGATGACGGACAGGTCTTCCGTGAGGAAGAAGTTAAAGCCGCGCCAACTGCGGTCGCGCTGATCGTGAGCGGTGCGGCTGATATGATCCAAGTCGTGACGCTGGGCGGAGTGATCCTCCAGTGTCCCGATGAAATCGAGATAGCGCCGGCACGCCGCAGCCATCAGCTCATCCAAATCGGTCAGACTGTAGATCGATTTTTTGAGTGCGGCCACTTTGTGTTCCGAGCTGCCATTTTTGTGCTCTACCTTGCGGTAGTGACGGAAAAAAGTGATGTCGTTGGAGGTCGCTTCAATCCGCAGGATGCGGCCGCCGCGGTCATACATCTTCAGCGACTGGCGGCCGAAGTGGTGGCGGACGCAGGTGCCTTCGACCCGCGTGACAAAACGGGTGGCGGCCTGCGCGGCCGGGCTGAGGCGTTTATCCCAGAAACGAGCCATCTCATCGATCTTCACCGTCAGCATCGCTTGGCGGCTGATCTCTTCATAAATGGGTTTCAGGTCTTCGGCGCGCTTGAAGACCACATCGAGCGCGTACTCCGCCTGCATGATTGACCAGTGATAGCCTTGGGCAAACTGGGTACAGGGTGGGCAGTATCGCCGGCCGAAGGCTTCGAGCTTTTGGTGCAGGCCGAAGACGGAGAGATCGTCGCTCAACTTCTGTGCACGCGGCCAATCGCCGAGTTCGACGAAGGCGGTATCATCCATCCGAAAGCTCACTTTCGCTTCGCGGAGGCGGCTGGCCAGCCAGTGATGGCCGTTGAACCACACCTGCAGTCGGAACGGTGCCCAGGTCGGCACGCGCACGTAGGCCAAGCCCAGCTCCGCATCGACGAAATAGAAGTAGTAATGCAGACACTTGCCGGAGGCAAACTTCAGGCCGGTCTTGCCGCTGGCCTTGTCATACCACGGCGAATACTTGGTGCAGGTTTCCATCGCCGAGATGATGTGGACCAAGCCCGGCATCGGACCGCGTTGAGCCAGGACCTCCGAAACGATGGCCTCTTTGCGGATATGGCGGTCTTGCAGATACTGGATCTTGAGCCCGTGCTTGGCGGCGATATCCTCGGCATTATGGCGGACCTGCTCACGCAGCGGCTCCAGGTACTGGCCCAGATCGAAACACCGAACGCCGGCCCGGAAAAGCACCTCGGCCATCGCCTTCGGGTGGGCCATGGCCAGCAAGGTTCCCGACAGCACCAACCGATCGTAGCATCCCAGTGTCCCAACCACCTTGTCAGCATAACGAGTGAGCAAACCTTCTTTCGCACTCATGCCGATACTGTCCCCTTGCCACGGCATGTTTCAACTCGCCTGCGCATACCAACCCGGCGGAGGCGGGCCTCCCGAAGGCACCTCAAGGCCCCACGATCGCCCTCAGCCCTTGGTTCCGGCTTCGCCGGGTTGGGAAATCAGGCGTGAAGATGGATTTCTGTGAACCGACGGCGATTCAGGTCTAGCGCAGCATCCGGAAACTGGCGTCGATTTTTTCCCGCAAGGGGAGGAGTTCCGGCGCACGCGTGCAAAGATTGTCGAGGTCAGGATTGCTTACGAAAGGAGGTTGGGCCGAGCTGGGACGCTTTTGATCGCGCGCAACGCCACGGCGATCGCGCCGTGGCTGCCGATGGTGTCACCCAGTTCGGCCGGAACGATCACGCAGGCTTCACGGGGGATCGTCAGCGCCTCGCGTGCGAGCACGGCTCGCATGCTGGGTTCGAGCAGGGTCCGGCAACTCGGAAAGAATCCTCCGATCACCACGCGCTCGGGATTGAAGAGGTCGATCAGAATGGCGAGCGCCTCGCCGAGACTTTCCCCGGCCCGATGCATGATCTCAAGCGCGGGCACGTCGCCGGATTTCGCCGCGTCGGCAATGAGCTTGGTGGTGATGGGGCTTGAGGGTGAATACCACGAGGGCCGTAGCCCACCGCGAGCCCGGAGGAGCGATTCCGCGACTCGGGCGATGCCGCCACCGCTGTAGAAACCTTCCACCGAGCCCGCCTTGTTATAGCCGATGGGGCCGTCGGCGCGCAGACGCACGTGGCCGATCTCGCCGGCGTCACCCGTGGCGCCTTCGTAAAGCTCACCGTTGAGGATCAAACCCGCGCCCATGCCGGTGCCCGACGTGAGGAAGATCAGGTGGCGTGCGCCCCGGCCGGCACCAAACTGCCATTCGGCGAGCGCGCAGGCGTTGGCGTCGTTCATCAAATGAGCGGTCCCGCCGAAGCGTTCGTTCAACCGACGTGTGATCGCGACACCGTGCCAACTGGCGTGCAAGTTGGGCGGGGCGAGAATCACACCCGCGGCCGCGTCGAGCGGGCCGCCGCACGAGACCCCGAAAACGGGTGCGTCGCCGACGCCGTGAGCGGCGATGGCGTCGATGAGTTGCTGGAGCGTGGACTCAAACTCGCCGGTTGCGACGCGCGCAAGCTCTTCCACGCGCCCGTCGCGCAGAATGCTCGCGGCGCATTTGGTGCCGCCGATATCGAGGCCGAAGACTTGGTTCGCGGGCGGCAACGACGGCACAACGGGCGTTGTCCCGGCACGTGCGGGTGATTCAGAGGATTCTGACATAGATTGACCGATGTTCTTTCGCGACTCGCGTGATGTTCGCAATCCGGGAGAATGGAAGGTCGCCTGGGAACGAAACGTTTGTCGGAATTTGGCGACTCTGGCTCGGGCGCGCAACTTGCGCGGGCACAAGTTGCGACATCCGATTCGCAATGGCGGAAGCCTGCTCGCACCGACGTTTTCGTGGCGATAATCGCGCCACCATGCATTGGCGACCCAAGGCTTGTTTCTGGTCCGGCCGGAAAAAGCACGGCTCCCGTTGTCGAAGTGGATCGTCGCGGTAGTCGGAAAACGACGAGATTGAGGTCGGTAAAACACCAGGACGCGGTAGATTTTGCTTTCTCCTGGTGAGGCAAGAGGTGCAGGGTAGCACGTCCCCCGCCCTCCCCGATGCTTGAAGCCCCTCCTCAGTCACGCAGCGCGGCGACCGATCGGCAGTCCGACGAGTCCGTCCTTGCCCGGTTGCTCGCCCAGGTGGCGGACTCACCGCCCGCGGTGATCAGTTTCGAGGACCTGACCGGGGTGTCACTCGACAACCCGGAGCTCGCGCTGCCGTATCGGTTCCGGATTCACACCTGCCTGTCCAGCGCCAACTAGAATCCGTCATCAGCGCCAACTAGAATCCGTCTTGTTGATTTGGTAGGAATGCGGAGGAACTGAGGGCGCTCTCGACGGAGAGGTGGAGGCTCCTTGGTGGGAGGCCCTCCCATTGGGCAG
>SXSC01000145.1 GCA_005792355.1 Opitutaceae bacterium | reverse complement strand
TGAAGAATCCACCGAACGCCACCCGTGCCGTGTTCCTCGCCGCAAGACTCCGATGCGCGCAAATCGCACCACCGTCGATTCTGCGGCGCGGAGCGGAGCTCCTGCTCGTCAGTCCAACGGGGATACAAGACACCGATGGAAGCAACCCACGGGGTCATGGGTAAATTCTCAACTCGCCGGCGCACCCTCCGGCCAGCCCACTGCGATTCAATCATGACCCCTGCGGGGTGGTCCGCCGCGCCTCCGCCTACCCTGTGTTTACAGGGGGCCATAGAGTGACGCGTCCCGACGCGGTCGCGGGAACGGCTAGACTCGTGGGCCGGCGCCGCATAGCTGTGGTCAATGCGCGGCCCGGTCAGACGATTTTCCTCCCTCCTGCTGGCCGGGGCCGCGGCCCAATTGTCCGCCGCGACGCCGCTGGAAGTGTTCTCCGAGCCGCGTTGGAGCAACGCCGGCTCGAGATCGACGGGCAGCTGGCGCAGTTGGCGAACTACAATCCCGGCGGCGGGGTCGGCGCCATTGGCTCTCGCTCCCGTGGCTACGAAACCGCCGACCAGAACGAGTGGATCGAAATCGAACTGGGCGCCGCGGTGCCCCTCGATCAGGTCGTGTTGGTGCCCGCGATCCGGCGCGATGGCATCAACGGCTTCCAGGCGGACGGCTTCCCCCAGGCTTTTCGCGTGCGGGCCGGAACCGGCGGGGACCGCACGGGGAAGGTCGTGGCCGAGTTCAGCGCGCGCGATGGCCTGCTGCCGCGCATCGCCCCGCTCGTCATCCCTGGCCACGGCGTGCAAGCTTCCTGGATACGCATTGAAGCCACGGTGCTGTCCCGGCGCGAGATCGATGCGAAGTTCGTCTTCCAGTTCTCGGAGATCCTGGCCTTCAGCGGTGAGGAGAACGTGGCCCTGCACCGGCCGGTCAGATATCCCGGCAATCACCAACGCAGCTCGGTGCCCGGCTGGACGGATTCGGCGGTGGTGGATGGATTCCTGCCGTATCTGATGGTGGCGGCGAGCGGCCAGAAGAGCGTGGCCTACCTCAGCTCGGGGGAGCTGGGCGACCAGCCCGCCCTGACCATCGATCTGGGCGCGAGTTATCCGCTCTCCCGTCTCCACCTCCATGCCGTGGATCAAAGCGACACGGTGCCGCAGGCCTTTGCCGGCGATATTGGCATCCCGCGGGTGCTCCGGCTGGAAGGGGCCAACGCGGCGGATTTCTCGGATGCCCGGGGGTTGGTCGAATTGCATCACGACACCCTCTACGACGTGGGCCCGATCGTGGTGCGGACGTTTCCGGTCGCCCCTTGCCGCTACGTGCGACTAGTCGCCGTCAAACTAAACCCCGACCCCTTCTACTGGTCGGGCCCTCCTCGACTGGGTTTTGCCGAGATCGAGCTGTTCTCGCAGGGCCGCAATATCGCGTTGCACCGACCCGTCGCCGCCAACTTTAAGACCGAGGACCCCGTGCGCCCCTTGTCCAGCCTGACGGATGGCCGGAATTTCTACGGCACGATCCTGCCCATCCGCACCTGGCTGAACCAACTGGCGCTGCGGCACGAACTGGAACGGGAGCGTCCGTTGGTCAGCGCGGAACTCAATCAGCGCTATGTCCGGCAGAAGGCCAATGTGACCCGATTGGCCGGGCTGGCGGCCGCCCTCGCCTGCGGGGTCGTGGTGATCGTCGTGGTCAACCGCATCCGCCAGCAACGCGCGATCGAGCAGACCCGGAAACGGATCGCGGCCGACCTGCACGACGAACTCGGGGCCGATCTCCACGCCTTGGGTCTGCTCAGCGATCTCGCGCAGAACGCCCACGCGGAACCCGCCCGGCTGGGCGATCTCCTGCGGCGCGTGCGAACGCTCACCGAGCGCACCGGCAAGGCGGCGCGCCACTGCACGAACCTGCTCGAGGCCGGGGATCTGCACGGCGATCTCGTGAACGACATGCGCCACGCCTCCAACCGCATTCTCGCGGACTTGGAGCATCAAATCGAATTCGAGGGACAGGATGAACTGCGCCAGCTCAGCCCTCGGAAACGGATCGACCTGCTCCTGTTCTATCAGGAGAGCCTCATCAATATCATCCGCCATTCCGGCGCCACCCGCGTCGAGACGCGGCTCGCGGCGGCGAACGGGCAGATCAACCTCACGGTGACGGACAACGGCCGCGGCCTGGCTGGCCAAGTGCCGGCTTCCCTGAAACGTCGCGCGCGCCTGCTGGGCGCCGAGGTCGAAGCCGGCCCTTCCGAGACGAAAGGCGCCCGGTTCGTTTTGCGCCTAAGGCGTCGCTGGTTCGGAATCCTGCCGTGAGGACAACGGCGCAAATGAACGGACCGTCCAAGAGGTCAGCCCGACGCATTTCGATTCTGGTAGCCACGAGCGTGAGCGAGTGGAGCCGAGAGGCCGTCGACTCGCTCACGCTCGTCGCTACGCCGCTCAAGCCGGATCGAGTTTCGGAGTGTGGGGATCATGGCGAATGAAAAACCGGATCCGCGTCATGCTGGTGGAGGACAATCCCCGCTACCGCGAGGTGATTGCGCTCGCCCTGAAACAGGAGACGGGGCTCCAACTGGCCAGCCAGTTTGGCACTGCGGAGATCGCCCTCCGCAGCCTGCGGGACGAGGCGAACGCGGAGTTGCCCGACCTCGTCCTGCTGGATCTGCGCCTGCCCGGCATGGACGGGCTCGAGGCGCTGCCGCAGTTTCTCGCCGTCGCCCCCGAGGCAAAGATCATGATCCTCACCCAGTCGGACAACGAAGCCGATGTGTTGCGGGCGATTGCGCTGGGGGCCTCCGGCTACCTGTTAAAGTCCTCCACCGTCACCACGATCACCGAAGGCATCCGAACGGTGATGAAGGGCGGCGCCTCGCTGGATGCCGGCGTGGCCCGTTTCATCATCAACACGCTGAAAACCCGGCTGCCCAAGGGTAACGCCGAAGTTCTCCTCACCGATCGGCAAATGGAGGTCCTCTCCCTGTTGGGCGAAGGACTGTTGAAGAAGGAAATCGCTGACCACCTCAGGATCAGCTACGCGACCGTCGACGAACACGTCGCCCACATCTACGAACGCCTCGGCGTGCGCAACGCCCCGGCCGCGGTCAACCAGGCGCACCTCCTTGGTCTTTTCCCACACGGCGGAATCGTTCCCGCCAGCCGTCGTCCTGGCGCGTGAAACAAAAGGAAGGATTGCGAAATGAACTGCCATCGAGCGATTGGTTGAAGTGAAATTGTGGACGCCCACGCCGCCGACACTCGGGCTTGCTCGGCGGCACGGGCCTGCTGGCCCGTTTGCCTCGCAACCCGAGCGACGGCTGACCGATTGCGGCACGGGAGCCGTCGCGGACGGTGTTCGCTGCGCTCTCACCGACCGCTCCCGGCCCCGCCGGTGGTTCACTGCTTGCGACGCTCTTCGGCGTCGAGCGCATCGATCCGGATTCCGTGCACGAGCGCCCGGTAGGTTGGCACCGCCGGGTTACCGGCAAATTCGTTTGAGACGACGCGCACGAGACGGGCCTGCACGTCCGTCACCGAGTGGTAGATTTCGGCCAGTTTTCGACCGGTGACGCTCACCCGGTGCGTGACAAAGGACAGTTCCAGCGCGGTCTCGTCCCGCGCCATTTCCACCTTGATCAGCGAGGCATAGGGAAACGCCACCTGCTCACGCGGCGACTCGAACCGCAGGAAGGTCGCGGGCATCTCCCGCGACTCCAGGCAGCGGGGATCCGGCGGCCGATCATCGTCTTTGAATCCTTTCAGCATCGTGCGTCAGATTCCCAAGCGCATGCGCGGCGCGGCCGGTTCGTGACGAATGACCCGATGCTCGCGGTGGGTCTGTTGCGGCCGGTGAGTCGGGCGCGGAGCCGGCACCGGAACCTCCTCTGGCATCCCAAGTGGAATCTCCGGTACCCGCTTCGGTGGATGAATCGCCAAGAAGCAGTTCCGCACCTGTAGGAGGTGCTTTGCTACGCCACGTCCCGCGTCGGGCGCGGGCGAGGCTTGCTGGGGCTGATGCCGCCCCAGCCCCACGGGAGTGGCGGAAGAAGCAACGGCCTACGTGATGGCAGAACGTCGCCAAACGGCCATGGTGAAACTGGGCGAATTGGACGCATCACCATCACCGCTTGACGGACTCCCCGTCATGAACGATCTTGGCCTCATGCCTAGCCAACCCAAACCGACAGCCACGCCGGAGCGTCCAACCAAGGGTGCTGAAATCGGTGCTCGTTTGCGGGCGCGAGCGAACAAGCTCTCGGACTCGGCACGTGAAGCCGCCCGCCTGCGTGGGATGCAGTTGATCTACGGCAATGGCAGCGGCGACAAAGACCGCGCTTCTGGCCGTTGATGCGGACTTTCTCCTCGATTTGGCCGCGGACGCCGCGGGTCGTGGGAGGCGTTGGAGACGATCCGGCGACGTTTACCCGACCCGATCATTCTCGTTCCGCCGACCGTCATCGATGAACTCGTCGTCGCGCACGACGATCCAACCGACCCAGAAGAAAATCGTCTGGCGGGGATCGCCCTTACCCACCTTCGAGCCAAATGGAAATTCCAGCCCGTGGACTTGGTGCCGGTGGGTCATGGGATCGTCGAGCGCATCGCGGAAAAGATCCGGGAACGTGGTTACCTGCCGCACGACGAAGTGAATGATTCCCTGATTCTCGCCGAAGCTTCGTTGCTTAACTGCGCCCTGCTCATCTCCGCCGACAACCACTTGCTCGACGTGCCAGCCGGGCCATTGAAATTGCTGCTCGACGCCCACGATGTCGCTTCGCCGATCATCGTTTCGCCGCGCAAGATCGCGCGGGACTTCTTCCCCAAGTAGGAACTTGGGTCAGCCAGAGATGGCGTAAACTCGTATCCCTCAAGTTTGCTGAGACACACGCGCCGCAGCCCCCCGGTGGCGGTCATTCCCAAAGCTTCCGGCGCTTGCCGCGTTTGGATGAAATCTCGGTGGCGAGGAGGGTCGCGACACCGCGATGGACCGACGCCGTGTGCTCGATGGCTGCGAGCGGCAGGCCGGCGGCCTGGGCGAATTCCGGCCAGCGTTCGATCGCGGCGGCGACCTCGGCGTCAATGGTGTCGAACTCGCTGCGGGTCACGCCGGCGTCGGCTGCGACGGCAGCGAGGGCGGATTGGCGCGGCGATGATCCGAAAGTGTTCGGAGACAACCCCTGATAGTCGCGGCCCTCGTCTGCGTTTAGTGTGAGATCGTAGGCCGGGGAAAGCGTCCACTGGCCGGCAGCGTCGTCGAAAAGGAAACTGTGGTTCTTGCCGTGGTCGTCGCCGTTGGCACTCCGCACATTGAAGATCATGCGCCGCGTCGCCTCGCGAACCTCGGTGTGGTCCTGCGTGATTTGGCGGGTGGTCAAAAGCAGGTTGCGATAATCGAGGCGGTGCGTGTGGAGCGCCCCAGCGAGGGTGAGCAGATGAAAACGGCGGGGCGAACCGCGGACGCAATCGAAGCGCTCGACAAAAAGGTGGTGAAGCCGCCGGGAGCCGGAGGCGTCAGCCATGATCTCGGTGGTCGCGGTTCGGATCCCAGCCGCCCGAGCCATGGTCATATAGGCATGTTTCAGCCGGCCATCGGTGTTGCGGCCGGCGGAATTCTCCTCGCAGTCGAGTTTGAGCAGGCCGAGGCGGGCTCCGGGGTGCCCAACAGTGGCGGCGGCGACATCGCCCCCGACGAGAAGCGTACCATCGGGCGAGAGGGCAACCGTGGCCTTGGGTAGCGCCCCGCCGGCGGTGCCGGCGTGCTGAAGGTGGCGGAAGGCCCGTGCGGGCGCATCGCGCAGGACCGCCTGCGCTTCGCGGGTGAGAAGTAGCGTCGTGACGGGTTGCCAACTCGACGGGCTGTGGTCGTTATCGAGCGCGGGCTCGAAGTTGAGGGCGCCGATGCCGCGATGGCCAACCCAGGCGAGCATCCGCATCGGGCTCGGTCGGAGGTCTAGGGTACTGAAGGCGCGATCCATCAGGCGCCGACCCCATTGGTCGGGGAGGCAGTCGGAGAGGAATCCGGGAAGTTGATCGAAACCATCCACGCGCTGGCGAAAGGTGGTGCTGGTGAACGGCAGGGCGATCGGCGACAGGTTGTAGCCGTTTGCCAGCCATTCGTCGTCGTAGGCGAAATGCGTTGGGCCGGTAGTGACGACGCGACCGACCAGGCGGCCGTCATACCAGCGGACATTGAGGGCGGCAGCGCGCGTCTTCATGAGGACTTCGCCCGCGCGCGCTGGCGGGGCGCCTTGAGGAGAGCGGCCATGGTTGGTTCTTCGGCGACCGGCGGGATGAGTTGAGCGAGTTGGTTGGTCAGACCGAGTACGCCCAGCACCCGGGCGAGATTGGAGAGTGTGATATTACCGTAGCCGTTCTCGAAATCCTGGTAGGCGGTCCGGGAGAGGCCGGCGCGCCGGGCCATTTCCGCCTGTGACCAATTGTGCTTCAGACGGTGCTGACGGACGCGGGCCAGCAACACGCGAACAGCCTCGCGGTCGCCTTGCACGAATGGGGTCTGTGAGTTGGCTGCACTGGCATCCATACGCCAGGTAAACTAGGCATTAACCCAATTTTGTCGACAATAATGCCGGGTTTAGATGGCGAAAGCTTGAACCCAAGCCCCACCTCTATCTAAACATGTTGGCGGCGAGAATTCTTTCTACAGTCTCTTCTACAGGGGTCGTCACGCAGACTTCACAACCCCATTGTTGGCAGGGAAGTTGCCGAATTGCACTTTTTGCGCGGCTGATTGACTGTGGTCGGGGCGGAGGTGCCCGTAGGTCTTCATCGCGAGCACTCCGCCATCGCTGTGCCCCAGCCAGCGGGAGACAGTCGGAATATCCACTCCGCTTTCAATACAAGTCGTCGCAAACAAATGCCGGAAATCATGATGAGTAATCCGTTGCATCCCGATTCGCCGACATGCGGCGTCGATGGTCTTCTGGCATTCCTTGATGCGAAAGATCGAATCCGTGGGTTCGAGGAACGCGCGGCCCTCGGCGTTGAAGCGCGCCGCCGATTTGCGCCGCTCCTGAACTTTTCGCAGGTGGGCCGCCAATTCGGGAAACAGAGGAATGAACCGCGCCGAGGTCTCCGATTTGAACCCCGGCAAATGAACGAGCTGCCGATCCCACTGAATCAACTGCCAGGTCGTTACTGGCACCTCACCCACACGGGCGCCTGACATCATCAGGAACCGGCAGAAGTCGGCCGCCTCGGCTCCACCCCCGCCGACCGAACCGTTGTGCTCCATCGCTTCGAAGAGTTCGTTCACCTTTGCCCGGCCGGGCAGAAGCAGGGACTTTTTCGCGACTTTCTTTTTCAGCCGGCCGCCGGCCCAGCCGCGGCGCACGGTGACCGGGTTCGCGTGGATCTGGCCCCGCTCCACCGCGAGATCGAGGATGCCGCGCAGGGCATCGATCGCGCTGTTGACCGACGTGGCGGAGTTGCTCTGGCGCGGGGCTTTCGCCCCCGGCGATTGAAACTTCGTGCCCTCGATCTTGAATCGCGCCGCCCAGTCGAAGACGGCCGACGGCGTGATCTGGCGCGGTTCCAAAGCCTCGATGCCCGGCCAGGTCTTGACGAGCCGTTTTACCGATCCCAGCCGTGCCGTGATCGTGGCTGGCTTGATATCGGCATTGGCGAGCGTCCGCGTCCGAAAAACTTCGATCAGGTCGTGCATCATTGCGTCGCCCGCGTCGACGTTCGCCGTCGTGCCGCGCAGTCTTTCGATTTCCACGGCCTTGTCCGCGAGGCGCAGTTTCACGACCGAGAGCACATCAGTCTTGAGCGCATAGCATTTTTGCTTGCCGGAGATTGTACCGCGCCCGTAGTAATGGCCGTTCTGACGGTTTTGAAGTAGGTTTTTGACGCTGGTTCTTTGCCAAGTTTTTTTT
>SXSC01000144.1 GCA_005792355.1 Opitutaceae bacterium | reverse complement strand
CATCCTCGGTGTCTCGCTCGCCACTGCGCACGCCGCCGCCGCCGCCCTCGGCCAGCCCCTCTACAAGTACCTCGGCGGGCCCAACGCCAAGGTTCTCCCGGTCCCGATGATGAACATCATGAACGGCGGCGCGCATTCCGATGCACCCATCGATTTTCAGGAATTCATGATCATGCCGACCGGCGCCCGCTCCTTTTCGGACGGCCTCCGCATGGGCTGCGAGGTTTTTCATTCCCTCAAAAAAGTGCTGAAGGAAAAGGGTCTCGCCACCGCCGTCGGCGACGAGGGCGGCTTCGCCCCCAAGCTCGAGTCGGCCGAAGCCGCGCTCGACGTCATCGCCCTCGCCGTGAAAAACGCCGGCTACAAGCTCGGCAAGGATATCCACCTCGCCCTCGACGTCGCGGCCTCGGAATTCTACGTGAAGGAAAAGAAGCGTTACGTCTTCAAGAAATCGTCCGGCCAGATTCTGAGCGGTGACGACATGGTCGAGTTCTACCAGAAGCTCACCGCGAAATATCCCATCATCTCGATCGAAGACGGTTGTGCCGAGGGAGACTGGGTGACCTGGAAAAAACTCACCGATGCGATCGGTGACAAGGTCCAGCTCGTGGGCGACGATCTCTTCGTAACGAACACCGAGTTCCTCAAACGCGGGATCGAGACCGGCACGGCCAACTCAATCCTCGTGAAGGTGAACCAGATCGGTTCGCTCACTGAGACGTTTGACGCCGTCGAGATGGCCAAGGAAGCCAATTACACCGCGGTCATCAGCCACCGTTCGGGCGAAACCGAGGATGTCACCATCGCGGACATCGCCGTGGCGACCAACGCCGGCCAGATCAAGACGGGCTCCCTCTGCCGCACCGACCGCGTCGCCAAATACAACCAGCTCCTCCGCATCGAGGAAGAGCTCGGCGCCAGCGCAATTTATGGTGGCAAGATGCGGGGACTGTAAGGCCCAGCACGGGACCCAGAGTTTTCGGACCGGTCGGCCGACCGGGGAGTATCTCCCGGATGACAGTGAAATTGGCCTCGGCAGCCGACCGTCAAGTAGCTGCGAGCGCCAGCGAGTGGTCTGGGCGATCGCGACTAAATTTCCACTCGCTGGCGCTCGCAGCTACGCAAGAACCGTCAACCCAGAGATGCGCCAGGGCGGTGTCATTCTCCGGTCTCTTGGAGGGACGACCTCCGCGTCGTCCGCGGCCCGCGCAGAGGCGGGCCCTCCATTTGCAGAGATTGAGTGACACCGCCCTGGAGATGCGCGCGTTGCCCGGCCCTTTTTCTTGCGCCCTCGACAGCGCGTCCGAAGCGGATAGATTCATCCTGAACTTCCATGAAAGCTGACCTCATTCTGGCTCTGTTGCTGGTCGGCTCCACGCCGGCCTGGATGATCGCGGCGGATGTGCCGGACACCCCCGAACCGAAAACAAACATGAAGGAGGCCCTGCGGGCCCGCGTGGCGGAGGATGCCCGGAAAAAATCGGCCCCGCCGGCCGCCGCCGAAACCGCCAAGCCCACGGCCCCGAACACCGAATCGATCGCCAAACCCGCGGTCGCCAGTTCTGGCACGGTGGCCACTCCGGTTGTCGACGGGCGAAAGGCGGAAGCGAATCCGGGTACGTCGAAGGCCCCCGCCACCGTCCTGCCAACGGTTGAGGTAAAGAAAGGCCGCATCACCGTCCTCGATCAAAAGCTCGCCCAGCAGGAGCAGGACATCGCGCGGGAGCGGAAAAACCTAAAAACCTCCGAAGTCGACAGCGCGCTCAACGACGCAAGGATTGCGAAACCCCTCGCGATCTTCGGCGGCGACTCGGCCCAATTCCGCAGGCGAATCGCCAGCGAACGGGTCGAGTTGATGGAAGCCGAGAAGGATTTGATCGAGGCCATCGCCTACGCCAAAACGAAAGAGGAAAAAGCGGACCTGCAAAAACAGCTGGATGAGCTGAAAACGATGCGCCGGCAGCTGGACAAATCGTTGCGGTAAGCCCGCATGACCTGCACCGGTCCGGCTGGCAGTCGCCCGTCCGACCTCCCACGCCCGCAAGACACCGAGGGAAATGTTCGCCCTGCGGGCTTGGATGCTCACTCCGCCCGCAGAATGTAGCCGCGGAGATATTCGCTCTCCGACATCGTGGCCAGGACGGGATGATCCGACGGCTGGTGCGCCCACTCCAGCACGCGTAATTTTCGCCGGGAATCCGCCGCGACCTCCGCCAGGACCTGGCGCAATTCCGCATCCTGCATGTGGTGCGAACAAGTGTAGGTCGCAAGCACCCCGTCCGGCACGAGACGTTTCACGGCCCGCAAGTTGATCTCCTTGTAACCCCGCAACGCCCCCTCGAGCGCGCTCCGAGATTTCGCAAACGGCGGCGGATCGAGAATAATCACATCCCAAAGCGGCTCCACGCTGCGACCCGGGTCATTGAACCAGTCGAAGACGTTGGCTACGGCGAACTCCGCCGTGACCTCATTGCGTTCGGCGTTGCGCCGGGCGGCCGCGATCGCGTCCTCCGCGCTGTCGAGGCCCAGCACCTCCGCCGCGCCCGCCCGGGCGGCCTGCAGCGCGAAAGCGCCCTGGTTGCAGAAAGCGTCGAGCACCCGGCCACCCCGGCAGTACTTCGCCACCGCCGCATGCTGCCCGCGCTGGTCGAGATAGAATCCCGTCTTCTGACCTCCCTGCAGATCGAGCCAGTAATCCAACCCGTCAATGCGCAGCCACCGCGGTTCCCACGGTTGCCCGGATCGCGTCTGCACGGCAAACGGCAGGCCTTCGAGGCGTCGAATCGGTGCGTCGTTGCGAAAGATGATCTCCGCCGGTTTCAGCAGCTCCGCCAGCACGTCGCTCAGCACGGTGGTTCGTTTCTCCATCGCCAGGGTTTGCACCTGCACCACCAGCGTATCGCCAAATTGGTCGACGACCACTCCCGGCAGATCGTCGGATTCACTCCAGACCAACCGCCGGGCGGTCTCCGGCACCCGGCGCGCCAGGGCGCGCTCGAGCGCACCGCGCAGATACGCGGCATCGAGGGTCACGCGATCCCGGCTCAGGCGGCGCCAGACAATCTGCGACCTCGAATTGTAAATGCCGGTGCCAATCAGGCGGCCCGTCCGGTCGCGGCACTCGACCACCTCGCCATCGTGTTCGGGCGGCAGGAGGACCTCCACCTCATTGGCGAACACCCAGGGGTGCCCTGCCAGCGCCCGCGGGCGGGCGTTGGGTTTCAGTTTGAGCGCAGGTTGGACAGCCACGCCGCCCACTCTTGCTCAAATGCGGCGCACCGCCACGAGAAAATGTTCCGCGTCACAGTTCGTCGTCGCCGACTTCGTGGCCAAGAGCCTCGGGCGGTGCCATCCACGCCAGCACGTAGCCAAGGACGATAATGAGCCCAACGTAAAGACCGATGGAGAGTAGGATTTTCATGTTTGTTCTATCGTCACTCTGATGCGTGGACTTTAACCCGAGGCGAGCGGAAGCTCCAAACTCGCACTCCTTCACGCATTTCTTACGCGCGAACCACCGTTTTCAGTCGCACGCCCCCTCGCCGGACCAGCGGAGACCAAAGCCCGCCGCGCCATTTTCCGCTTCCCTAGCTTAGGCCCGACCCATTTGCTGACCGGCTTCACTCGTCACACGCTCCCGTCCAACGTCCTTCCTGATGTCCCCCGAACAAGAAATCGCCCGCCGTCGCACCTTTGCGATCATCT
>SXSC01000143.1 GCA_005792355.1 Opitutaceae bacterium | reverse complement strand
GGTGGCGAAATTCTGCCGCGCGCGGCAGGCGATCTGTCATCGCGCGGAGGCCGTGCCGCAAGTGGGTCTACTGCTCTCGACCACCGACCAGTATCGCCGGATGAACCGAGGACTTTTTCGAAAAGATCTAAAGCAGATCAACGGCGCGCTCCAGGCGCTGCTGGAAAGCCAGTGGTCGGTCGAAGTGCTCGGCGAACATTCACTCGCCGGCCGGCTGCGCGACTACCCGCTCATCGTCGTGCCGGAGTGCGAGTATCTCGAGGGGGATTTCCGCGACCGCCTCGTCGCCTATGTCAAAGCCGGCGGCAACCTGCTGCTCGTCGGGCCGACGGCCGCGCGGCTGTTCGAGCGCGAACTCGGGGTGAGCCTCGCAGGAGAGGCGAAGCTTGATGCGCCGATGCAGCTCGCGCACGGGGATGCCACAGCGGACTTCAAAGGCGCGCTGCAGAAGGTTGCGCTCGAAAAAGGCACCAGAGAATTCGGACGGATTTCCGCAGATGGGATCTACCAACCGGCCGCGTTGATCGCCGCGTTGGGCCGCGGCAGGATCGCCGCCACCAGCTTCAGCTTCGGCCAGGCCTATCTGGATGGACGCCCGGAAACGTTGCGGCGTTTCCTGAGCGATCTGGCGCGCGAACTGTTCCCGCGACCGATGGTGGACGTGACAGGCTCCCGCGACGTGGATGTCGTGGTCGCACGCAATCGCGGCCAGCTCCTCGTCAACCTCGTCAACACCGCCGGCCCGCACCAGACGCAATCCCTCCTCGATGCCATCCCGCCCGTCGGTCCGCTTGGCGTCACCATCCGCCTCAACCACAAGCCCGCGAAAGTCACACTCGAACCCGGGGCTCTCCCGCTGGCGTTTGACTACCGCGACGGCCAGCTGCGGCTGACGGTTCCGAAGGTCGAGATCCACGACATCATTGTCGTGGAGCAAAAGTAAGGAGGCGTTTCTAAATAATCTCCATGAAATCACTCATCCGTTCATTGCCAGTGGCCGCAGGCCTGCTGGCGTCGGCAGTGGCCGGACAGCAGGCCGACCCACTCCAGGCGCATCCCGTTCTTTTCCGGAACGAGGTGTTCACGATCCGCGCGGTGGACCGCCTTTACGACCTCCACCGCACCCGCCCGGTCACCACGCTGGCGATCGAGCATCGTGACTGGCCTGGGAACTGGTTCGGGCTCTGGCTGCCCGAGACGGTGTACGAGGAAGACAAGATCGTGTGGAGCAACTTCACGAAGACTGAGCGAACCCAGCGCTGGACGATCGAAGCCAACGGAACCCTCTCCTGGCGGAGGCTGACCGAGCGCTTTGAGTTGACGACGACGCTGACTCCGGAGGCGGCGAACAACGCCCTCTGGATCACCCACACCTTCCGCAACATCTCGGGCGCGCCATTGCGCATGCTGACAACCCAGACCTGCTTCCACATGGTGGACGCCCCGCAGTTCATCTCAACCTATGGCGAGCGCATCTGGGCGAAGCTCGACGGAAAGTGGATGACCACCGATCGGGTGGACCGCCAGGCTTCGCCCGACCCACGTCGGGTCGCGTTCGTGCGTCACGGGCTCCGGCCCGCCCGGGTCGTGAAGCCTCTGGCTTTCCCTTCGGCCGAAATGCTCGAAGAGGCCGACCATGCGCTGATCATCGCTGAGGCGTTTGGCGGCCAGGGAGCGGTCGGCATCGGGCAGCGGGACTTCCGGTGCCTCTTCAACAACAACGACTCCATTCTCCGCTGCATCCACAGCGAACCCAAGCCGATTGCCACCCTTGAGCCGGGTGCCGAGGCGGTGCAAGAAGGGCTGATCCTATACGACCGCGGCGATCATGTGGCATTGCTGAAACGGTGGGAGCGTCTCGTCAGCCAGCGGTGGAAGGAGCCGAAGTCAGCCGGCGGAAACTGATCCCCATCGTGAAGACCCTCGCCCGGTTCCGTTGCCCCATCGTTTCGTTCCTGCTCGCCGCTGTCGCGGTTGCGGCCGCCGGGGCCGCGACGCCGCAGCGGCTCAAGCGCGCGGACAGTTTCCTCGGCATCCACTTCGACTTTCACGCGAACGCCACCGATACCAATGTCGGACAAAACACCACGCCTGCGATGGTCGAGGCGATCATCAACCTCGTCCATCCCGACTACCTTCAGGTTGACTGCAAGGGACATGCTGGCTGGTCGAGCTACCCGACGAAGGTCGGCTACCCGGTGCCCGGTCTCATCGGCAATCCCCTGCGCGTCTGGCGCGAGGTCACGGCCGCTCGCGGGGTTGGTCTCTACCTGCACTACTCAGGCGTGTGGGATGCAAAAGCCATCAAGGAACATCCGGACTGGGTCGCGATCAACGCCGACAGTAAACCCAACGAGCGCGCCATGTCGGTCTTCGGCCCCTACGCCGAGAGACTGTTGATCCCGCAGCTCCGCGAACTGGCGGACGACTACGGCGCGGACGGAGTGTGGGTGGACGGAGACGGCTGGGTGGCGGTGCCCGATTTTGGCCCGACCGCGCTGGCGGCGTTCCGCCAGGCCACCGGCATCACCGACGTGCCGCGTAAGCGGGACGATCCGCACTGGTTCGAGTTCCTCCAGTTCCACCGCGAAGCGTTTCGCAGCTACCTGCGCCGCTACGTCGCGGCCGTGAAGCAGACCAATCCGCAGTTTCAAATCTGCAGCAACTGGTCGTTCAGCGACCAAATGGCCGAACCGGTGAGTGCACCGGTGGATTTTCTGTCGGGCGATATGGCCTCGGAGAACAGCGTCAACTCCGCGCGGCTCTCGGCGCGTTACCTTGCGCGCCAAGGCAAGCCGTGGGATCTGATGGCGTGGAGCTTCAGCCAAAAGCCCACGTGGACGCAGAAGCCCACCGTGCAGTTGCAGCGCGAGGCTGCGGTGGTGCTCGCGATGGGCGGCGGCTTCCAGGCTTACTTCACCCAGAACCGCGACGGCTCGGTGCGCCTGAACGAGATGACCGTGATGGCCGAGGTGGCGAAATTCTGCCGCGCGCGGCAGGCGATCTGTCATCGCGCGGAGGCCGTGCCGCAAGTGGGTCTACTGCTCTCGACC
>SXSC01000142.1 GCA_005792355.1 Opitutaceae bacterium | reverse complement strand
GGGCCGGCGCTATTTCGCGGCAATGGTCGATTTCGCAGCCTGCGCCTGTTGCTGCGCAAGGAGCTGGCGCACCACGCGGCCGTCGGTGATCTTCACCGCCGTCACCCTTCCCTCGGTGAAACCGACGACGAGGGTGTCGAACTCCGGATTGCCGGCGTTCGGATTGGACTTCGTGAAGTCGAAGTAAACCCAGGTCTCTTTGCCGAGCACGGCCGAGGGTCGGCCGAGCACCTTTTGCACGGTGGCGGCTGACGTGCCCGGCGCGAGGTTGAGGATGAAGGGGCGGAACGACTCGGAGGCGAAACTGCCCACGGCCAGGGTCGCGGCGAGAACGAGGGAACGGAGGATTTTTGTTTTCATGTTGGAGGTGCTGACAACCTCCAACGCGACGTTTCTTCCGCGAATCTGACATCGCGGAGGTTTTTTCTGCGAAAAAACCTCAACGTTTTGGCGCCGCCAAAACCTCTACTGCCGCGATCTCATCCATGACAGCGCGGGTTTGGCTCTCAGCTCTCTGCTCTTCGCTCTCGACTGAATTCTTACGGCTGAGTTCGCTCCGGAGACCTTTACGGCTTCCTGGACTCCAGCGCGACCGCCAGTCTTTCCGCTTCGGCTGCGGTGAGCGTGAACCCTGGCGCAATCGCACGCGTGGCGCGGTCGGCGAGAAACCATCGGCCCCACTCGGCGAACGGCGCATCCGCGGCGAGCGCGGCGATCTCGCGACAGACCTCCTCGATTTTTCCGACTTCATCCGACGCATCCACGAGCGCCCCATCCGGAGTCACGCGTTTGCCGGCGCAGATGGTTGCAAGTCGCAGCAGCCACGCGGGTGCGGGCGCGCCGCCGCCATCGGGAGGCACGGCCCAAAGGTAAATGTGCCTGGGCGTAAACGTGCACATGAATCGCCCGTCACCCGGGCTGAACTGGCCGTTCGCCGCTTGGAGGTGGTCGACCCATTCGATGGTCGCATGGTGCCGCATTGCGTCGGTGAGCGGCACGCCGGTCCGCGTGTCACAGACCCGGCCGGTTCCATCCACGGAGATCGTGGCGATCCGGGAGCCATCGGCATTGAACTGGACGTTGACGAGCATGCCCGGATGCACCATCGGCTCGCCGATCGGCGAACCATCCCGGGCGTCCCACACCCGGGCCGTGCCATCCCATGAGCTCGTGGCCAGGGTGCGGCCGTCTGGCGAGAACACCGCCGATTCCACCCGGGTGCGATGGAACAAGCCGGGGCTGACCGGCCGGCCATTCAACCCGTCCCACAGGCGCACTTCACCGTAAGCGTTGGTGGTGGCGAGTCGCGTGCCGTCGGGGCTGAACACCACTCGAGTCACCTGCGTTCTCGGGAGGGGCTTCAAGTCGAACAAGGCCCGACTCGTGGCGACCTCCCACACCCGGACCGTGCCATCAAAGGCACCGGTGGCCAGCCGTTTTCCGTCGGGGCTGAAGCCCGGGTTGAAAGCAAAAATATGCGCATCCAATTTCATCGGTGGCGCCACCGGCCGGCCGGTGTGGAGATTCCACACGCGGATCTCTTCCGAAACAAAACTCTGCATCGAAAGCAGATTGCCCACGGTGCTGAACTGATGCCAAGTGTTGCCGTTGGGAGCGTCTTGCAGCGCAACCACGCGCACGCAGCCGTCGGTCACCTCCCAGACCTGGTGCTCCTGCCCCTGCTTCGTCCACACGGCCAGGAAACGTCCGTCGGATCGCACATTACCCCACCGGGTGATCGGCTCGGGAAAGTCAAATCCGCCGGCGACTTCACGGCCCGAGGCGACATCGATGACTTCCATGCGATTACCGGTAAACCGGCGCAACCGGGCCGGCGGTGCCGGCACGAGACCAACGGCGAAGAAGTCGCTGCCCCGCGGGAGCACCAGCGGCCGGGCGGAGCCACGTTCGAGCCGCAGCGGAAACACGAGCCCGCCGCTGGTGCCGACGAAGACACGCGTGCCGTCCGGAGAAAGGACGGCGTGCGAGGTGCGCTCCTGTTGCAGCGCCGGTTCCGCCAGCAGTTGGCCGGTGTCCAGATCCCACACGCGGGTGAAACCATCGGCGGAGGTCGTGAGCAGCACCGTGCCATCGTCGCTGGTCATGATCGAGGACCCCCGGCCCGACGGCCCGCCTTCGAGCGCGTCCAGAAACGGTCCACCGTGAAGCAATGCGGGGAATGCAAGCTGGCTGGTGGCAACATGCCACACCTTGACGGTGCGGTCGACGCTTGCCGTGATTACCCGGCGGCTGTCGGGCGTGAACAAGGCCGATCGGCATTGAGCGTCATGCGGAAGTAACTTGCCGACCTTCGCGCCCGTCTCTGCGTCCCGCACTTGCGCACCGGCGAACGTCCAAACTACGATGAGCCGCCCATCGGGGCTGAATCGCACGCCCGTGGACGCGAGACTGCCGCCCGGTAACCGGGCCGTCAGCGGCGCGCCGTCCGGCACCGACCATAGGCGGACGTAATTATCGTTGACGGTCGTGGCGATCCGCCGGCCATCGGGGCTGAAGTCGAGGCCCGACACCAAGCCGCGGTCCGCGCTCACTACATCGTCTGTTCCGTTGGGGTGCGGCAGCGTGGCGCGAAGCGCACCCGTGGCGGCGTCCCAGATCCACACCTTGCCCGTGCTGGCTGCGGCCAGCCAGCGGCCATCGGCGCTCAGCCGCGGAAACCCACGCGGCAAAAGCGCTTCTCCGGGCCGGATCGAAGGCGTGTGGGCGCGGCCTGTGGCGGCGTCGCGCACGAGCAGCGAGTCGTCATCCAGGTAGACGGCAAAGATCCCGCGGTTGTTTTCGGCCAGGGCGACGTTGAGGACTTTCTGCGGAAAGGAGAATTCGCGCGTGACCCGGCTGCCAGCGCGGTCGAGCACGCGGACGATGCCATCCCCGCCCAAAACCCAGACCGCGCTGCCATCCGCCGTGCAGGAAATCCACTTTACCGCGGCGGGGAGCTTTAGAGGAGCACGCTCGGGCAGAAGAAAATTCCGCGTCACCAGCGCCGAAATGAGACGCGGGCCGACGACGGAGTTTTGCGGATCCGAGCGCGCCGCGCGGACCAGATAGGCCAGGCCCGCGCCCGCGTTGGCTTCGCCCGCCTTGGCCTCGTCGAGCAGGCGGGAGGCGAGCTTGAAATCGGCGTGACTCGAGCGCTTCAAGCCGAGCTGGTAGTCCTCGACGGCTCGCTCGCGCAATTCACGCTCGGACTTTTCCGCGGCGACCGCGCGCACGCGGGCTTGGTCGGATTCCGTGCGGGCGCGGTCCGATTCGATACGGAGCCGGCTTTGCTCCCGCTCGGCCTGAATGGCACGCACCGCCTGCCAGGTGCTCACCGTCGCGCCGAGCACGAGCACGGCGGCGATGGCGGCGGCGGCACCGGCGGCGACGCGATTGCGGCGGATGAATTTTTGCAGCCGATACGTCTGGCTCGGCGGGCGCGCGGCGACGGGCTCGTGGTGCAGGTGCCGCTGAAGATCGAGCGCGAAGCCGTTGGCGGTTTCATAGCGGCGCGCGCGGTTTTTCTCGAGCGCCTTCATCACGATCCAGTCGAGGTCGCCGCTCAACTGCGTCGAGAGCTGCGCCGACGCCGTGCCGTGGTGCTTGGCGAGCGTGGTGCGATCCGCCTCGGTGAGCGTGTTGAGCCGGGTCGAGGGCCGCGGTGGTTCGACCTCGCGGATGATGCGGCGGATTTCGTCCAGCCCGGCCTGTTGCAGGCTCTTTGGATCAAACGGCGGCCGGCCGGTGAGCAGTTCGTAGAGCAGCACCCCGAGCGAGTAGATGTCGCTGCGCGTATCGACATCGAGCGCGTTGAACTCGGCCTGCTCGGGGCTCATGTAAGCCGGCGTGCCGATGAACTGCGCGAACGCGGTGTACACCGTCGCATCGGTGAGCCGCCCCTGCGTGGCCTTCGCGATCCCGAAATCGATCACCTTGGGCACCGCCACGTCGTCGTGCTGCGCGACCAGAATGTTCGAGGGCTTGATGTCGCGATGGATGATCCCCTTCTGATGCGCGTGCTGGATCGCATGGCACACCTGGATGAAAAGTTGCAGGCGTGCCTCGGTCGGCAGGTTCGCCTCGTCACAATAACGCGTGATCGGGATGCCGCGCACGAGTTCCATCACGAAGTACGGCCGGCCGGTGGCGGTCGTGCCGGCGTCGAAAACTTTCGCGATGTTCGGGTGATCCATCAGCGCGAGCGCCTGCCGCTCGGCCTCGAAGCGCGCGATCACCTCGCGCGTGTCCATGCCGAGCTTGATGATCTTGAGCGCCACGCGGCGGCGGACGGGTTCCGTCTGCTCGGCCAGCCAGACGACCCCGCAGCCGCCCTCGCCGATGCGTTCCCGGAGCCGATAGCGGTCAATCGTCTCGCCCGGATTCTCGGCAACGGGGCTGCCGGCTGCTACGGTATTGAAATAAGCCGGCGCGCTCCCATGGCCGCGGAGCAACGCCTCCAAGCGGGCTCGCCTCCCGGGATCGCCCGCACAGGCGCGATCCAGAAACGCCGCCCGTTCCGCCCCGGGAAGCTCCAAGGCATCGGCAAAAATTTCGTCGTCGCGGGTCATGAGCGAAAGGGGCGGAGGCGTGACTGATGAGGTGTCCGACTTTTTGCCTGAAAACACGAGCATGATTGTCGCAACGCCCGGAGCGGAAATTAACGCGGAG
>SXSC01000015.1 GCA_005792355.1 Opitutaceae bacterium | reverse complement strand
ACGCTGTTCTGATCCCCGCCGGCGTTCCCGTTCTATATCTCAATCACAATCGCATACCGTGCGAAACGCCGATCCAGCGCCGCGCCCGCCATCTGATACCCAAAAAATGAGGCCATCGCGTTTCGAAATCACGCTCACGTCGAAAGATGCCGGCCGCTGTCGCTCGGATGCTACACCAGTTCGCCTCTTCGACGCAGGCAACTACGCTGCGCTCGTCGCTTGTCTTTCGCGGACTCGCTCGAGCGCCGCAGCAACGGAAGTCCGAATGCTGCCCGCGGGAATCCGACGGAGCCAGTTCTGCACTTCCTTCCAACGAATTTTCCCCAGGTCCGTCTCGGGAAGATCGGTGCTGACGCGGCTGCGATTCATCGCACTAAGGTAAGCGAGATCGAAGATCGCCTTCTCGGGCGAAGCGACAAAGCCCTCCACGCGCGGCTCGTAGGAATAGCCGCCGAACAATTCCGGTTTCAGCCGGTGCAAAATGACATTGCCGCCCGGCATGACGGTTGCGCCCGGACGTCCCAGCGTCACCGCAAAGTGCGTCTGGGGAATCTGCTGGATCAGGCCGTGATGGCGGAGCGCCGACCAGCCGGACAAATAGGAGGCATACGGGGAAGCCGCCGCGCTGACGAGCGCGCCCGGTTGACCGGAGGTTGTGCCAATGAGCCAATGGCCTCGTTTTAGCGACGTGCCAAGGCCCTCGGCGACCAAGCGCCGCAGCGACATCGATGCGGCCGGCACGCTGACGCCGGTCAGTTGCGCCGCCTCACGTGTCGTGACGTGCTTCTTCCCCGCGAGCTTCTGATAGAATTTGAGCGTGCTCATGGCTAGGCAGGCGGCAGGGCCGCGGAGAGATCGAGGCGGACTTTTTCGGACAGCTCCAACCACGCTTCGTTCGTGCCGTAATATGCCGCGAGATCGGACGGAAGGAAAGGAACCACCTGGGTGTTGAACATCGCGAAATCGATCAGGCCCAGTTGCTCAAGCGCCTGTTTTACCTCGTCGAGAGGAGCCGTCTTCGCCGCCGCGGCGTGCGGACGAAGATGATCCAGGTCGAAGACGTCACGGGCCTGCACTTCCCTGCGGGTGGAGAGCGCGTGGATTTTTTGCCGGTAAGCAGGCGGGCCGCCGTAGTGATGAAATACAAATGGCAGAACCTGATTCGTCGCCAGCAGGGTTGGGGAAGGCCGCTCGGCTAGCGCTTGGTCAAAGGGTTCGTTGTCCCTCCGCGAGAATTCCAGCCGAGTGGGCGATGATTGTCCCTCATGCCTGACCTGAAACTTCCACCGTTGCGCGGTATCCGTTTGTTTCGATGGCTTGATTTCGCTCAGACCGATCCCCGCGGCTTCCAATTCCCGACTCAGGGCCGGACTCGCGAGAACCTTTTCTACGTTCTTCTTCAAGGTGTTCACAGCCACAATCCGGGCGTCGAAATCGATGTCTTCCGAAAGCCGAGGGCTGTTGTGAAACAGACGCAGGTTCACACCGCCCTTCAGGCAAATCGTCCCGACGCCAATCGTGGATGCGAAGTGCCGAAGGAAAACAAGATGAAATCGCTCGACTGCTTCTCTTTCCGTCATAGCTGCATGTTCACGTATACGTTAATAAAAAGCAATAGCGATTCTGAGTCCCGATTTCCCTCAATTAACGAATGAGTTAACAACAAGCAATTGAGTGCCGCCGTCGTAAAATAGTCCAGACTGTCTTACGATGAGTCGTAAAATGGTCCGAAGCCGCTGCGGGCGAACTCCGGCGATGATGCCGACCGGCGTGGCGCGAGTCGGCCTGCGACGTCCCGGCGAATCCTACCGCGGCAGCCGCGACCGAAGAAACGATGAAAATGCCCACCACGGAGCAGCCGGCGGTGTCATGTCGCGAATCGCGGATTTGGCATAAGCTTCGAATCGCACCACGCGGTCTCGGCCGATTTTCGGCGCCGGATCCGCAAGCCGCGACATGACCCGGTGTCTCCCGCTCCACGCCTGAATTTCTCGCGCTCTACGGTCTCCGATGCCGCCACCGACGATCCCTACGACGTAGTGACGAACGCCAACCTGCCCGGCGCGATCACTACGGCGGGATCGTTGCCGCTGGTTGCAGCGCAAAATACAGCGCGCGGCTGAGGGTGGCAAGGGAGACAGACTTGTGGCTCTCGTCGGGGAATATCGTGCGAACGACGCTCACTTTCGCCGGGTCGAGCGAACTGAGGCGAGTGGCGAGTTCGGAGGCATCGTCGACGAAGCGAGGATCATCGGCCAGAAGCTTGGGATCCGAGCCGCGGTATTGTTCGTTGCCGGCCGAAGTGATCAACAGCTTGAGACTGACCGCTCCGCTCCGGACCTTCTTTGAGAAAGCCGCTTCATCGGCAAGAATCGCGCGGTTGTTTTGAAAAATGGCCGGGCTGCCCGCGATGTAGGTTTGAAACGTTTCCGGGTGTCGAAAGAGGATGCGGAGGGCGGCGAGACCACCGTTGGACATCCCGAAAATGGCCTGGCGTTTTTCGTCGACGGGATAGCGCGACTGCACGAACGGTTTGATTTCTTCCCGCAGCATCCGGATGAAGGTATCGACCCCTCCGGTCGAGGGGTCGACCGGAGTCTCCGCACCGGCGACGCGAGGCGGTGTCAGGTCAAACGTCCGACGACGGAGCAGTTCGTCCATCTCATCGGTGGGGTAGCCGATCCCCGCCACGATGGCGGACGAGAGGTGATCGGCGTCGCTGGCCGGTACGGTCAGCGCCGCGGGAACGAAATACCAATACGCGTCGAGGATGTAGAGAATGGGATAGCGTTTGCCTGGCTCCAGGCGCGCCGGAGTCGAAATCATGAGCCGATATTTTTGGCCGTTCGTTCTGGCGGTGAAGTCATATTGCTGCGCGCGCGGCACCGTCACCGTTGCGGCGGTCAGGCTGTCGCCCGGCTGCCCGAGCGTCGGCGCGGTCGGCCCGGCCGAGTGCGCGGATGCGGCGAGGGCGACCAGCGAAACGATGGCGGCAAGGATGGCTTGGGTTTGTCCCCGGGTCCACGTGGAGAGACGGCTGATCGGCGGGCGATTCATGTTCGTTGAAAACGGGTCAGCGGCCGTTGGGGCCGGGTTTTTTTTGGTTGTGCAGGTGGGGACGAACCAAGTCCGCGAGGACGTTGTATCCGCTGGCATTCAAGTGGAGTTGATCTTCCGCGAAGGAAGATTTCCGGGGAAATCCGTCCTCACCGAGGAAGGCGCCGGCGGTTTCGATGAAGACCAATCCGGGCGTGCGCTGGCAGAACTCCGCGATCAGTGCGTTGGCGGTCTCAAACTTCTCCCGGTAAATCCAGCGGAAGGGATTGTGATAAATGCCGATGTAGGCGATGGGAATCTCTGGCAGGCGTTTGCGCACGAGTTGCACAAACGTGCGAAAATCCGCGGCCGCCTGTTCCGGAGCATGCCCATCGGCGAGGTCATTCCCGCCCGCAAAAAATACGATCTGCCGCGGGGCGTAGGGGAAAACGATCCGATGAATATTTTGGGTCACTTCCGAAATCCGGGCGCCGCCGAAGCCGCGGTTGATCACCGAGTGAGCAGGGAAATCGCGGGCGATCGTCGACCACATCCGAATCGTTGAGCTGCCCACGAACAGCGTTCCTCCCTTGGCGGGAAATCGCTGACGGTCTTCCTGTTCATAACGGGCGATCTCCGTTGCGTAGCGCTGGAGATCGGTGGGGAGAGGCTCCGACCGGCCGGGGAGTGCGACGCAGAGCGCGAGCAACAGGGCCGCCGTGGGGTGGGAATGACGGAGGCCGAGTTTCGTGCCGTCAACGCAGTGCGCGACGAGCGTGCGAACGGAATTGGTAGCATAGTCTAGGACCGCGGTAAACATGAGTGATGAATCTGGTCGGACTCGCTACGGTGACGGTCGGCGTTGGTGGACTGGGGAGAGACGATTCGCCGGGTTGCTTTTTTTGTTTCCACGTGGATCCGCGCGCGGGGGCTCCAATTGCGTTCGCATGATTTTTTGGCGGTTAGGGAGAGGCGGGCAGGTCGGCGCGAAAAGGCGCAGCCGGCAGGCCTTCCCGGTTGATTAGATTGGCGTCCGGGTTCGGTGCCCAGGCGTAGCGCACGGCGACCGGCGCGGGAATACTAGCGGCCCGGACCACAACGGACGGGCCGTCGATGATCGCCTCAGCTGGAGCGTATTCGCCGGTCGCGGCGCGAACCTCAAAGCCCCGGACGGCGGCGGCATCGCGGGTGATCAAGCCACTCCCCGTCTCGTGGAAGTGCACGCGCAAGGAACCAGCAGCTTTTTCGACGCCACCGTGGACCGGGCCGGTCCAAACGATTTTTTCTCCGTAAGCGACGTGTCGCGCCACTCGATGCAAGCGCTCGCCAAAGGGCCGCTTGTTGGTGGGGTGGAGGTTTTCGGGATCGCCGATGTCGATCGTCACCGCCAGGCCAACATTGGGCAGGCGAGTCGCCATCGCCTGCGCTTCGCGGAGTGCAGGCCAGTCGTAATCAACCGTGCCGGGCAATTGCACGACGAGAAAAGGGAAGTCGCCCTGGCCCCAGTGCCAGCGCCACTCTTGAATGAGCGCGGGGAGGAGCGACTGGTATTGCCGGGGTTTGCCGGCGTTGCCCTCACCTTGATACCACAGCGCGCCCCGGAGTCCATAGCCCGCGATTGGTGCGATCATGCCATTGAACAAGGAAGTGGGCTCACGCTGAAAATAACGGGGGACGATGAGCGTCGGTTCGAACCGGCCGTCATGCTTCCACGGCCCCAAGAGCGACACGTTCACGGTGCCATCCGCACTGGTGAGTCGGGGTTGGTCTTTGCCTTTGCCGAGTTGGCCGGCGGACCATTCGGAATAGAGCCGGACGGCAATGATGTTGCGCCCCGCCTTGACCAGCCGTCTGGGCACGCGGTATTCGCGCACTCCATCCCAGCGATGCGAACCGATCTGTTCACCGTTGAAATAGGTTTGGTCCCATTCATAGCAGCGGCCGAGATTCAAGGTGAGCTCCTTTCCGGCCGCGCTCGCGGGCAGGTCGACCGTTCTTCGCACCCACACGATCGCATAATCCGGCAGGCGCATCTGCGCAGCGCTCAGCGGGTAGTCGGCGACGGACCACTCCCGATCGTCGAATTCGGGCCGGTGGACTCCGAGTGCGAGGCCGACCGTTCCTTTTTCGAATACCAGATCGCGTTCCGCGTCGATGCGAACGGCGTTCATCATGCCGGCGGCCCAATCTTCGTTGGAGGAGGCGATGGCTTTCAGCGGCTCGGCAAAATCCGGGAGCACGGCGAGGGCAGAGTTGCTGGTCCACGCTTCGGCGGGCGTGCCGCTCCACGTGGCGTTGAGCAGCCCGACGGCGACTCCGCGCTGCCGTTGAAGCTCGCGCGCAAAATAGAAAGCCACCGCGGAGAAACCTCCGGCCGTGGCCGGCGAGCAGACTTGCCAGGATGCCTCGCTCAATTCGTTGAGAGGAGTCCGACTGACGGCTTGCGGGACACGCAGGCAGCGAATGCCGGGCAGGTCAGCCGCCGCGATGTCGGCCGGGGCCCCGGTGGCTCCGGAAAGGCGGAAATCCATGTTGGATTGTCCGGAGACGAGCCAGACCTCTCCTACCATCACATTCTTGAATACGACTGACTCCGGCCCACTGACCGACATCTCGTATGGGCCACCGGCAGGAAGCGCGGGTAACAAGGCGCGCCAACGCCCGTCGACTCCGGCGCGTGCCTCCGTCGTTGCCGTGGCCAACTTCACCCGAACGAGGGCGCCCGGCGCGCTTCGGCCCCACACGGGATTCTCGAGTTGCTGCTGCAGCACCATGTTGTCGGCAAAAATCCGAGCCACTTGCAGCGGAGCGGACGAATTTCCGGAGACCGAACTGACATAGTATGACTTGGCCGCCAGCACCGGTCCTGAGAGTAGAAGGCAGAGAATGAACCGGATGCAGGGGGCGTTCATGACGCTAACGGCGAGGGCTTCGGGTCGCGACCGCGGGCTTCAAACCACGCCCCGCCGCGCTTCCAGTTGGCGCCGGACTTCCGCCGCGCGAGCGCGGGAAAGCGGATAATTCTTGAGCAGGATGATACACGCGATCGCGGCGAGCGCCGGCGCAGCGGTGAGGAAAACACGCATGGCGAGAATCGTGCCGGGCGCTTGGTCGGCCTTGAGTGCGACGTCGAAGCCGACCCAATTCAAGACAACGCCGGTGACGAGAAATGCGAGCGACGTGCCGGCTTTGGTGAGCCACGAAAACACCGCCCCGAAAAGCCCTTCGCGTCGCTGACCACTCTTGAGCTCATCCTCATCGCAAATGTCCGCGAACATCGACTGCACCACCATGCTGATCGCAACCCAGAGGGCACCACCTCCGAGGATGGGGTCCAAAATGATCCACCAGCCGGTGCCGGGCCGGAAGATCCACCAGCGGGCGCAGGCGCCGATGACCAGCAGTCCCAACACCGCCATCAGAGTGGTTTCTTTCCCGATGCGCTTCGAGGTGGCGGTGAGCAGGGGAATGGAAATGAGGCCCACGATCCCGTAGCTCGACGACAGCACGCCCTTCCAGAATGAGCCCTCGGTCAGGTCACCCTGGCATACATAATAGACCAACAGGTAGTAATCCATGCTGCTGGCGAGCATGCCCACGAGGTAGGTCGTCACGACCATGACGATGAGGTAGCGGAAGGGACGGTTGGCGAACGCGGCGCGGATCGTGGACCAGAAATGAACTTTTTCCTGCTGGGCGGCCATCTTGGCAAACCGCTCCCGTCCCACGACGCCGGCGATCACTCCCGGTATCGCCAGAAAAAAGACGGCGACGCCCCACGCGACCGACCTGACCCCGATCATCGGACTCGCAAAGATGGCCAACTGCGAGAGAGGGAACACCCAGGAGTAGGTCAGTTCTCCGATCCGATTGAAGAATGAACTAAAGCCCTGGACGCGCGTACGCTCGTCGTAGTCCGGTGTTATCTCGTAGGAAAGGCTCTGGAGCGGAACGGAAAAAATCGAATGACAGAAGAAGAAGAGAATGGATGTCGCCACGAACCAGCTGAGTTGCGCCACCTGCCCCCAACCGGTCGGGACCATCCAGATCAAACCAAACGTCAGCGCCATCGCGATGGCGCCGAAAACAATGAACGGCCGGCGGCGGCCATAGCGCGATCGCGTGTTGTCGGAAATATTGCCGACAATGGGGTCAACAAACGCGTCCAAGACCCGCGGAATCGCCAAGGCCAGGCCGAGCCAGGCCGGGTTCACTCCGAGGGTCATTTGATAGACCGGGGTGGCGAGCGCCTGCACGCCGATCGTGGAATAGTAGCCCGCGAGACCACTGACGCCGAAAAGGGTGAGGTAGCCGAAACCGAGATGTTCGCGGTCGGTGGGGGCGGATTTCATGAGACGATTTTCAGGCGGTCAGAAGGGGTGCTGCGGCAAAGGAGCAAGGCCCGAAAGTTTGCCGATCGAGCGGGGAGCGGAGGTCAGGGTCGATCTGGAGCGAGCAGGCCGCGACCACGGAGCCACTCTTCGGTTCGTTTGGTCCAGTTTGAAGCGGTGCCGTGGCCGGCGGTCATGCCGATGCCGTGCGGTCCGCGTTCGAAGGCATGGAACTCCGCCGGCACCCCGGCGCGCGTGAGCGCCTGAAAAAATAGAATGCTGTTTTCGATCGGAACCACGTCGTCCGCCTGCGTGTGGATGAGGAGGGCCGGTGGAGTGCGGGTGGTAACGTGCAATTCGGGCGACATGAGACGGATCAATTCGTCGGATGCATCCGGTCCCAGCAGCGCCCGCCGTGAACCTGTGTGCGCCGCCGGTCCTACCATTGAGATCACGGGATAAAGGAGCACGAGGAAATCGGGGCGCGCGTCGGTGGCGTCGAGGGTCGCGCCCGTGCGGCCGGCCGCATGACCGAACAGGGTGCCGGCACAGGCGGCGAGGTGACCGCCGGCCGAGCTGCCGATGACCCCGATGCGGGTGGGATTGATGTCGAACTCGGCCGCACGCGAACGAACGAGGCGCACGGCGCGGAGCACGTCCTGCAACGGTGCCGGGTGACCGAAATCGCGGAGTCGATACTTCAGCACAAATGTCGTGACGCCCAAGGAGGAGAGCCACCTGGCATATTGGGTGCCCTCAAAGTCGAGGGAGAGGCTGCCATAGCCGCCGCCCGGACAAATAACCACGGCCGTCCCGTTTGGCTTGGTCGCGGTCGGAGCCCGCCACGTCAGGGTGGGGACGGAGACCCGGCCGATCCGGCCCTCTTCGAGGGTTTCGGCGCCAAGGTTGGGCTTGGCGTTGGGCACGCCCTCGGGCCAGAGCGGAATTTCTTTCGCGCGGAGCATGGGGCCGAGGCATAGAGCCAACAAGAACAGCACAAGACCGGACGTCATCGGGGAAGTGGGTGTATCGAGCAACGTGACTTCATGAAGCGGACCCTTGGGGGCAAGAACAGTTACGCGGTGGTTTAATTGTACAGCATTTTCCAGCGCAGGCTTGCCGCGGTGCGGGGGGGCTTGCTTTGTTGGGAAACAATGAGGCGCGTCACCATGCGGGAAATTGCCGAAGCCGCCGGGGTCAGCGTGATGACTGTTTCACTCGCGCTTCGCGAGCAGGGACGGCTTTCCCCGGCCATCCGCCAGAAGGTCAAGCGGGCGGCGGAAAAACTCCGTTATCGTCCCGACCCCGCATTGTCAGCGCTGATGAGCTATCGCCATGAGAAACAGACCGTGCGGGATTACCGCACGCTGGCCTTCGTCACCAATTTTTCGACGGCCGGTGGATGGAAGGAGGAAGTTTTTACGCGCCTGTATTTCCAAGGGGCATGCGACCGAGCGGAAATGCTCGGTTACCGCGTGGAGCCGTTTTGGTTGGCCCAACCCCAAATGACGGCGAAGCGTGCGGTCCAAATATTGGAGGCCCGTGGCATCAAGGGCCTGTTGGTCGCGCCAGTGATGTCGCCCTCCGCCCGCATCTCGCTCGCGTGGGAGCGATTCTGTTCCGTGTCGCTTTGCCGCAACCTGGCCTTTCCGGATATCAACGTGGTCGATCACAATCACCCCCACAGCATGGCGCTCACGTGGCGCGAACTGCGGCGACGCGGCTACCGTCGCGTGGGCTACGCGATCCGGGAATTCTCCGAGGAGATTGCGGGCCGGCAATGGCTGGCGACTTTTTTGGTGGAGCAGCAACGCAAGGTGCCCGGGGAACAGCCCATTCCTCCGCTCGTGGCGCAGACGTGGAACCGGGAGTCTTTTGCGGCGTGGCTCCGGAAGAACGAACCGGATGTGGTTATCTCTCCCCATATCGCGGCCTTCCAGTGGTTGCGCGAACTGGGGCGGAAAATACCGGACGACATCGGTTTTTCGTGGCTGGAGGTGAATCCGGCGGAGGGGATCTCCGGGATTGCGCAGCACTTTGAAAACGTCGGCGTCGCGTCGGTCGATCTGTTACATCTCGAACTCATGCGGAGTTCCTACGGCGTGCCCTCGGTGCGACAGAGCATCGGCATCGACGGGACTTGGTTTGAGGGCACGACCCTGCGCCCGCCTCAAGGGAGCGGGGCTTTGACCGGTTCGCGCGGGCGGGAGACGTGAGGCGAAGGGGCGTGGCTAGTTTACAATTAAACCAACAAGTTTTTTGCGCTGGCTTCGTTGCTCGTTCGATACGTCTCCCACCCGAAGTGCAAGGCGCGCCCACTGTTTGGAGTACCTCGCTTGGGAATTCTCAAAAAATACCACGACCCAATGAAGACCCACCTCCGATCAACCAAGACCCGCGGCCCCATCCTGGCGGCTGTGCTTTCCGTGTTACTCAGCCCGTGCTGGGCGCAGACCGTCAAGCCCGCCGCCGCGAATAGTGCCGCCGCCAGTTTGCCGAAGGAGGAGATCATTGCGTTGTCGCCCTTCGAAGTGTCGGTGGCGAAGGACAAGGGCTACCAAGCGACCAGCACCCTGGCTGGCAGCCGCATCAACACCGAGCTCAAGGATGTGGCGGCGCCGATTACTGTCCTCACCAAGGAGTTCTTGGAGGATCTCAAGGCCGTCGACATCAATGATGTGCTCAACTACGTCGCCGGCGGTGAGGGCACCGGCTCGTTCACGTTTTCGCTGCCGAGTATCGGTGGCTATCCCGACGACCAGATCGTGCAGAATCCGACCGGCGCCACCCGTCTGCGCGGCCTCAGTGCTCCTGACTACACCCGCGATTATTTCTACACGATCGGCAACCAAATCGGCTTTGATACCTTTAACCTCGATCAAGTGACGGTAAGCCGCGGCCCGAACTCAATTCTGGCCGGACTTGGGTCGGCCGCGGGACTGATCAACTACTCGCCCCAGCAGGCGGATTTGCGGAAAGACGAAAATCGGGTCAGCTATCAGTTCGGAAGCTGGGGCAGCCAGCGCGCGACCTTCAACAGCAACCTGACGTTGCTCGGCAATACCCTGGCGTTTCGGGCGGCGGGTGCCTACACGGAAAAGGGCTTCAAGCAGCAGCCGGCCTTCTCCCATGATCGCCGCGGGTATTTTGCCGCGGCCTACAAGCCGTGGACGAAGACAACGATCCGCGCCTCCTACGAGCTGGATCACGTGACCAGAAATCTGCCCAATTCCCTCACGCCCATCGACAGTGTCTCCCAGTGGGTGGCGCTTGGCTCGCCGACCGCGTCGCCGCCGGCGCGTCCGACATTTTCCTTCCCGGTTTGGAGCGAGCAGGGCAGCGGACCGACCATTGTGATCAATAAGAATCACGCCATCGAGGCGTCGTATCCGCTCACGCCGCCCAACGCTCACACCTACCTGCAACAGAATCTGAACAAGGTTGGCCTCTGGGTGCCGCTCGCGATGAACAACAACCGGTATATCAATCTCCAGGACACGAACATGAACGCCCAGCTGGCGAATCTCACCTTCAAGGCATTTTCCGCCACGGTTGATCAGTCCATTCTCCCCGGCTTGGATGCGAATGTCGCCTACACCCACGAGGACTTCCGTGGCCGCCGCATTGTGCTTAACCGTCCCCAGTATACGGTGGTGTTCGTCGACGTGAACCAGACCCTGCCGACCGGGGTGGCCAATCCTCATTTTGGCGAACTTTACGTGGACCAGCGCGGCCTGGACAACAAGCGCACCGAGCATAACACCAACGAGGCGGTGCGGGCCACGCTGACCTACGACCTCGATCTCACGAAACACAACAAGTGGTTTGGTCGCTGGCGCGCGACCGGCTATGTGGAAGATCGCGAGACGGAGACGCAGGGCGTCGGCTACACGACGAACGCGTTTGACGCCACCGGGGCGAACCTGGGGCAGATCCAAGTCCGGCAATACCTGGGCGGCAGTGCCACGACGCGCGCCACGAGTTCGGTTCTCTACAAGGGTCTGCTGTCAGGGGTGCAGAATACCTATGTCTCGGGAAGTTCCCTCGCCACCCGGACGATCAGCACGGGTTATGTACAAAACACCGACAACAAGGCCCTCACCAAGCTCGGCACTTCGGCCGTGGTCGGTCAGGTTTACTTGTGGGACAATCGCCTCGTCGGCTTGTTCGGCCTCCGCCGGGACAAGAACCAGGCGTCCAATGTCTCAAAGTCGGGATCCCCGGTTGGCTCGACCCCCTATGGACCGGTGTCAGAGGTTCGCGCCCAGACGAAATCCTATGGCGTGGTTTTCCATGCCACCAAATGGCTGAGTTTTGACCTGAATCGTTCGGAAAACTTCATCCCGAATGCGGGCTCGATCGACTTGCTCGGCAGCACCACGCCGGCACCCACCGGTCAAAGCAAGGACTACGGTGTGTCTTTCCGTTTGCTGGATGACACGCTGAACATCCGCCTCAAGCGTTACAAGACCGAGGCCAAGGATGGCTCCGCCGGAAGCCAGGCCCAGTTTGTCGGGCAATGGTCGTTCCCCTGGTTCGACAAGGTGCAGATCGCGCAAATCGCCAGGGAAAACAACATTGCTTACCAACCCGGCATCCTTCCGGCCCTGAACGAGGGTGATCCGCGGTTGTTGAACGGTTATACCGCCAACAATGTGGCCAGCGGGTATGAGATGGAGGCGACGTACAACGTCACGAAGAACTGGCGCGTGATGGGCAGCTTTTCCAAAAACGACGCCAAGCTCTCCGGCATCGCCCCGAATCTCACCGCGCTGATTGAGAAGCGCATTGCTTACTACAAGACTCAGGGCCTGTGGAACGGTCCCAAGGGCGGCGCGATCTGGGGAGTAACCGGAACGGGCGAGGAGCAGTTCAACACGTGGGTCGCGGGCGACTACATCGCCTACAAGGCCTCGGACGGAAAACCGTCCCAGCAGCTTGCGAAATATCGTGGCAGTGCGATGACGAACTACACTTTCTCGGAGAATCGCATCAAGGGGCTGAGCGTGGGCGGCGGTCTGCGTTATGTGGACAAGGCGATCATCGGGAATCCGGCGATCACCAATGCCGCAGGCGCAGTGACGGGCCTGAACTTGAGCAGTCCCTATACGGCGGGCTCCTACTTCGCGGTCGACGCCTGGCTGAACTATTCGATGAAGCCGTTCATGTTTCGGAACAAGAAGCACGTGCTGTCGTTCTCCTTGCATGGCTACGATCTCCAGGAAGGCGGGCATTTCCGACCGGTCCGGGCGAACTCCGATGGAGCGCATGCTTCCTACCGCATTGTCCAGCCGCGGAGTTTCCATCTGACCACTGATCTGAAGTTCTGATCAACCCCGGTGGACTGCCCGACAACGGTCCACCGGTTTTTCTGTGATCTTCACCACTGAGTGCATCCTCCCGCGGACGGCGCGGGGGCTGCGAGGGGTGCGCTCCTTGGCAATCATCGCGGCTCTGGTCGTGGCGGGGGCCACGGCGTTGGCGCAGGGGGCCTCTTTCGCCAATGCTACGGCGGCCACCGGTATCAAGTATGTTCACGCCGCGCCCGGCGGCCCGGTGTCGCCGGCGAAGGGCCACGGCGGGCTCGCGGTGGTCGATGTGGATGGAGACGGCTGGCCCGACTTGCTCGGGGCGCGCTGGAATGAAGCGCCGGTGCTGTATGTCAATCAACGCAACGGCACATTCAAGGAAGAGGCCGTCGCGCGCGGCTTGGGCACCGCGCTCAATGCGGGCTCGTTTGTCATGGCGGATTTTGAAAACAAAGGCCGTCAGGACATTTTCATCGTGCCGGAAAAAGGGCGGCGCTTTTTCTACTTCGTCAACGACGGGACCGGTCGTTTTACCGAGGATGCCTTGGCCCGCGGTGCGGCCGTCCCCACCACCGTCGAAGACCATCAGGCGTTCAGTGTGAGTGTCGTCGACTACGACCGGGATGGCTACCTTGACATCCACGTCTGCGAATGGGGCCCAACCAGCGAATTCCCGCTGCACTCGGTCCTGCTGCACAATCTCGGCGCCAGGTCACCGGGCCGGTTTGAAAACGTCACCGTGGCAGCCGGCCTCCTCCAGTCCCCCGCACTCAAATCCTTCTATGTGAATCCCGCCGGTAAGCCGCAGCAAACGGCGTTTTCGGCGGCGTGGGCGGACTTTGATGGCGACGGCTGGCCGGACTTGGCGTTGATCGCCGACTTCGGCGCCAGCCGGTTGTATTGGAACAACGGAAACGGGACCTTCACCGAAGGCACGCAGGCGGCGGGCCTTGGACTCGACGAGTTTGGCATGGGGGTGGCGGTAGCGGACTTTGACGGCGACGGCCGGCCCGATCTTTTTGTCAGCTCCATCTTCGACCAGCCGATCTTTTCCCGTCTCGGGACGAACACCGGTAACAAACTCTATCGCAATCTGGGGAATCGGCGCTTTGCCGAAGTCTCGAAGTCAGCCGGAGTCGATCGCTCGGGTTGGTCGTGGGGGGCCGCATTTCTCGACTACAATAATCGGGGCTTCATGGATCTCGTCGTCACCAATGGCGTCGACGGCGTGTCGTCCGGCATCCCGGGCGGTTTCTACAACGATGCGCTCACGGATCCGACGGCGCTCTTCCGCAACGACGGGCGGGGCGGTTTCACCAACTTCGCGTCCACTGAAGGCATCACCGACACGGGCCTCGGCAAAGGCGTGGTCGTTTGGGACTATGACAATGATGGCTCACTCGACCTCGCGATCGCGGACACCTACGCGGGCCCCGTGATTTATCGAAATACCGTGGCGATCAGGAATGACTGGATTCGGCTGAAATTTCGGGGCACTACGTCAAATCGCGACGGAGTGGGTGCAGTTGCGAGGATCACCGTTGGCGGCAAGACGCAGTCGTTGCTCTATCACCCGACCAATGCGTTTCTCGGTTCCCACGAGCCGGTGTTGCACGCCGGCCTTGGCTCCTCGGCGGCGACGATCGAAACGATCGAGATCACCTGGCCGAGTGGGACCGTTCAAACACTCTCCAACGTCCCGTCGCGGCAAATTCTCACCATCGTTGAGCCAGCGGCGGTGTTGAGCAGGCCGGTCATTGTCCAACAGCCCACCATCGCGGGCGGGATCGCAAAGGATGCACCACTCGTTCTCACCGTGGCCGCCGTCGGGCAGCCGGCTCCGGTTTATGCGTGGCAAAAGGACGGTGTCACCATCGTTGGTGCAAATCAGCCGACGCTTAGCATCGCGCGCATCCATCCGTTCGATGCCGGCCGCTACACGGCGTTTGCCACCAACGCAGAGGGCACGGTGACGAGTGCCGCGGTGGATGTTGTCGTCACCATCGATCCCGCGGCGCGCTCGGCGGCCCGGTGGTGGAATGAGTTCCTTCTCGACGGCATCCGCAAAGACACGCCCAACCCGCCCGTCCATGCGCGCAATCTTTTCCATCTTTCGGCGGCGATGTGGGACGCATTTTGGGCCTATGAAAGCGAGGGATGGGGCACCGCGACACCGATTTTTGTGAAGGAAACCGTGCGATCCGCCGATTGGCTCGGAGGGCGCGAGTTGGCGCAGCGGCAGGCGATCAGCTACGCCGCCTACCGGGTGCTCACGCAGCGATTCAAGAACAGTCCCGGCGCGGCGCGCACTCTTTTCGGTTTTCGCTGGTTGATGCAGCAACTCGGCTGTGATCCTGACTTCATCAGCACGAGCGGTAACTCACCGGCGGCGGTGGGCAATCGCATCGGCTTCGGAGTGCTGGCGGCGACGATCAACGACGGCGCCAACGAGGCCAATGGCTACGCCGATGCAACCGGTTACAAGTCACGGAACGAACCAATGCCCGTCGCGCGCCCGGGCACGACGATGGTCGATCCCAGCCGCTGGCAGCCACTCGCGCTGACCCAGTCGATCACGCAGAACGGTATCCCGCTCCCCAACAATGTCCAAAACTTTGTCGGCGTGAACGCGCGCAACACCGCGCCGTTTGCGCTTATCAAGCCGACGCCCACGACGATCTCTCTGGACCCGGGGCCGCCGCCGCAGTTTGGCGGTGCCACGCATGCCGCGTTCGTCCAGCAGGCGCTCGATTGCATCCAGCTCTCGGCCATGCTCGATCCGGGTGATGGTGTGACCATCGATATTTCCCCGGGCGCCTCGCTGAACAATCCGCTTGGCAGCAACGCCGGCACCGGCCGGGCGCTCAATCCGTTTACGAACCGTCCGTATTCCGCCAACGTCGTCATGCGCGGCGATTATGCGCGCGTGCTGGCGGAATACTGGGCCGACGGCCCCAACTCGGAGACTCCACCGGGACATTGGAATGTGGGCTCCAGGGCACAATTCGTGGGTGAAACGAGTGTATAAGTCGAAAGCGTGAGAGAATTCAAGGCAGCTGGGAAAGGGGCGGGTTGGGCAACTATCGCACCCACGTCCTCGCTCGCTCGGGGGCGGCCGGCGTGCTTT
>SXSC01000014.1 GCA_005792355.1 Opitutaceae bacterium | reverse complement strand
CGAGCGAGCGCTGGCGCGCGGCCTGGTCGACCTCGTGCTGCTACGGGCCGACGCCGATCGACTTCGGGTCGAGCTTCACCAGCTCGGCCCGCGGATCCATGAGCCGCCGCCCGATGGAGACGGCGCCGCGCACGGTGAGATCGTGTTCGGGAAACTCCTCCCGCGCGACGTCGCTGGCGGAATAGATGGAGGCGCCGGATTCATTGACCATCACGATCGTGATCGCCGGCGGCAGACCGAGGGCGCGGACAAAGGCCTCGGTCTCGCGGCCGGCGGTGCCGTTGCCGATGGCGATCGCCTCGACCTGGAAGAACTTTACGAAGCCGAGGAGTTTTTCCTTCGCTTCCGTGGCGTGTCGGTCGGGATAGACGACGTCGTGGTGGAGCAGTTTGCCCTGGCGATCGAGGAGGACGGTCTTGCACCCGGTGCGAAAGCCGGGGTCGATGGCCATCACCGCGTGCTGACCAAGCGGAGCGGAGAGGAGAAGCTCGCGCAGATTGTCGGTGAACACTTTGATCGCGGCGGTGTCGGCCCGTTTCTTCGAATCCATCCGCATCTCGGTCTCCATCGCGGGGGCGAGGAGGCGCTTGCAGGCGTCCTGCACCGCGAGGGCCACCTGATCGGCGCAGGAATTTGGAGGCCGGGTACCCGCACCCGTCACATTGCGGGGTGGGGGCACCCCGCCTCCAAGGAGAGGCTGCTTCACGAACAAGCTCTGCACTTCCGCAAACGCCGTGCTTTCGTCCGGCAGCTGCACGCGCATCATGAGATGGAGCTCTTTCTCGCCGCGACGCATCGCAAGCACGCGGTGGGACGGGGCCTTCGCGAGCGGCTCGCTCCACTCGAAGTAGTCCTTGAACTTGGCGGCTTCGGCGTCGCCTTCCTTGCCGGAGAGGACCTTGGAGGAAATCACGGCGTCCCGCTGGAAAACGCCCCGGAGGCGGGTGCGAGCGTCCTTGTCGTCACTCACCCGCTCGGCGATGATGTCGCGCGCGCCGGCGAGGGCTTCTTCGACGGAGGCGATTTGCGCCGTCTGATTCTTGCCATCGTCGGCGACATATTCCTTGCCGACGTAGGCGTTCGCGGCGGCGGTGGCGTCGGTCGCCAGGTCCTGGGCGAAGATCAGATCGGCGAGCGGCTCGAGGCCCTTCTCTTTCGCGATCGTGGCGCGGGTGCGTTTTTTCGGACGGAAGGGGAGATAGATGTCCTCGAGCACCGTGAGCGTGTCGGCGGCGTTGATGGCGTTTTCGAGCGCGGGCGTGAGGAGGTTGCGTTCCTTCAGCGACGACAGGATGGCGGCGCGGCGTTCGTCGATGGCCTGGAGCTGGTCGAGGCGGTCGCGGATGGCGAGGACCTGCACCTCGTCGAGTTCGCCGGTGACCTCCTTGCGGTAGCGGGCGATGAAGGGCACGGTGGCGCCCTGGGCGAGCAGCTGCGCGGTGGCGGCGACCTGGAAGACCTTGACGTTGAGCTCCGCGGCGAGGCGGAGGACGTGGTCGGGATTGGGCAGGTTGGTGGGGGCCGGAGCGGCGACGGCGGACATGCGGAGAAAAACCGCGAGCACAGCGCGTGGGCCGGGGCGCGCAATCTCCAAAAAAATCTTTCGCGCAGTTGGCTCAACACTCAGACCGGAACCCAGACGAGGCACGGCCCAAGGTCCGGCCCGTCATCGGGGCGGCTCGAAAGGCCGTCGATGTCGGGCGGCACCTCGGTGCCTGCCTCGCCGAGCTACATTCGGCAACAGACTGCGGTTGCGCGGCGGGCTGGCGTCACTACGGTGCGGTGATGATTACCTGGCGAAACGTCCTTGCTCTGTTGTGCCTCGGAACCGGCCTGCGCGCGGCCGAGTGGTTGCCGATCGAAACCCAGGTCGCCGAGGCGACGAAATCGGACAAGGTGACGATCGTGCACTTCTGGGCGACATGGTGCCCGAATTGCGCGGCGGAACAGGCGAAGGGGGAGTGGAAGGCGTTCATCGAGGCCAATCCGGGGGCCAACGTGATCTTCATCACGGTGCGCGACGAAAAGGACGGCGCGGCGGCGCTGGCGAAGTACGGCATCGGTTCGCAGAAAAATTTCACCCATCTCCAGCATCCGAACGCCTCGCGCCGGCCCGACACCGAGATGACGTCGTTCATGGGCATGCGCGTCGGCTGGATCCCGGCGACGTGGATCTTTCGCGATGGCCGGCTGCGCTTCGCGCTCAACTACGGCCGGGTGCGTTTTCCGATCCTCCAGCAACTGGTCGAAGACGCGCAGCCGAAGTGGAATTGAGTCTCAACGCGGGACCTTTTTGGCTCGAAGCGGATGGGCGATCTCTGCCCGGGCGCGGCTGAATTGTTGACTAACTTGCCCGCCCCGCGACGATAGGCATCCATGAGTGAACCGCCCGATGTCTCGATCGTGCAAGCGCCGCACCCTTTGCGATTGCCGACACCCTCGGGCTCGAACTCGCCATTCGCGGGGGCCGGAGTGCTGAAGCGTTGTATGACCCAAGCCGGCCGGTGAGCAGAATTGCGCGCGATTTGGAGCCATATCTTCACGTGTTGCTGAGCGTGTTTTCGCCAGAGCGCGTCGTGCTCTTCGGTTCTTTTGCCTATGGCGAACCCACCGAGCACAGCGACGTGGACTTGCTTATCGTCAAGCCGCTGACGCGGACGCCGGTGGAGGAAGCAATCGCGATTCGCCGGGCGTGGCGCGAAGTCCGGCGGAGCGGCCGATCGCTGCCGTTCGATCTCGTCGTGGAGAGCCCGGAGCGGCACCGCGAACGGCTTGCCGGGGGAACGGGATTTTACCAGGAAATCAACGCGCGGGGATTAGTGCTGATGTGAGAACCAGCGAAAACAATCCGCAAGATTGGCTGTTTCTAGCCGAGGAGCGTCTGCGCGCGGCCGATGCCTTGTTCAGCCATGAGGGCTCGACCTTGAGCGGCGTGGAGTTGTTACAGGAGAGCATCGAGCGCTTCTTGAAGGCCTTTCTGGTGTCGCGTGGCTGGCCGTTGCGGAAGGTGCACGATCTCGCCTTCCTGCTCGACGAGTGCGTCGCCCGCGAGCCGCGCTTCGAGGTGTTTCAAGATCTCGCGGAAAGCCTCACCGAGCAGTTTTGGGCGCAGCACTATCCGGGCGGCGACTTGACTGTACGCCGTGTCGGATCAAAGCACAGGCCAGGATAGTTGAAAAACGGCGGGATTGGCGTTAGCCCACTCGTTGGACCAGCTCGGGGCGAAATCCATCTGGCAATTCATGAAAGGTCAGCGAGCGCACGATCACGTTGCCGAGGCCGGCAGAAATATTTTCCGGGATAGTGGCGTGCGCCTCGTTGGTGGGCAATCGGTCGGCGATGACCGATAGAAGAACTGGCATCGGGGTGCCGTTGGCGATGTAAGTTTGTCCGAGATCTTCCAATCGCCCAACTCCGATTTCTCCCAGTCGCTCAAGTCGCCGGCCGGGCAGTTTCTGTACGGTGGCGGCGAGTTTGCGCCATTGAAGTGACAGCGGAATAACCGTCAGCCGGCTGACTGAGGTGTTGGGTCCCTTGAAAAGGCTGGGCGACACGCGACCGCTGGTCCGGTCAAACTTGTCGGAGCAGACGGCCCGCACGATCTGCTCTTCCCTCGGCAAGCGCATGACGTGCGACTACCCGGCGGCTTGATGGCAGCGCTCGGCCAGTTGCGTAAGGCCTTCCGACGTCACCTGGGCTTCCTCGCTTCGGGACTCGATAAAGTAGCTGGCACCTTCCGGCGTCAGAGTCACGTTGATCGCCGAGCCATCAGGGGCTTCCCACGAGAGTTCAAGCAGTCCATCGTCGGTGACGAACAGGCTGGGCGGCGTCTGGCTGGTCGCGAAACGCGCGGCTTCCAGAAATTTCCCGAAATTGTGATACGTACCCCAGGCGATCGCCCGACTGTGCGGGCCGGCCCAACCATCGGGCCAACGGCTGAAATCATGGAACCGCTGCCAAGCCGCGTCGCCCAATTTGGCATAGACGAGGCCGGGGAGTTCGGGTGGCACGCTGCTTTCCATCCACGAAGTGACATGCGGGATTGTCCATTGTAACGCCACTTGCGGTGCCAGCCATCGGCCAACCGACACGCGAGTTTGAGGAATTTCAGCAAGGGCGTGCATCGTGGAAATCAGTACTCAGGATTAAGTGTGGCGAGGAAAGCCGGTTTTAACAGCTCACGGAAGAACATTTCTTTTTGGACCTGGTGCGCTTGGTCGAAACGGGGAACCACTTGTTCCCAGAATAATTGAGGGTCCACGGTGAACCCCAGGTCCACATCCAGCAGGCAACCTTGTTTGGTGCCTTGGGCTGATTCCAATAGCGCGGGGGTCGTGATCTGAACCTGGCAGACATGATCCTGACGCTTCAAATGGCTCGTCACCTGCAGCGGTTGATCGATTTCGCTTCGGCCGCCGATGAGGAGATCGACTTGCAGGCAGTTTTGCAGTGGGTGGCTGAAGAAGTCGGAGTAGCGCAGGCCGAGGCGCTCGGCCACTTTGATCAATTTCAGCGGGCGCAGTTGCTCAAGCACCCAGGTCAGCATTTCGCGGTAGACCGTCCAGCCGGGGTATTCGCCAGGGCCCATCCCAAGAAAAAAACCGCGCGGGCCGACATGGAGGGACAAAAGTTCGCCGTGCATCTCGACCGTGGGAGCATAACGCAGTTCGGGCATCTTGGCCCGGGCGGCGTCGGGAATCTGTGCCTGCCCCAACTCGGTCTGTTTGGGGAAACGGTCGCGCACCGCGCTGTAAATCAGGCCGGGCACCACTGTCGGACTTTGATCGGTCTGGAAGCGAACCTCGGTGATCGCATTTACGATCGAGCACGGAGTGATGCGAGTCGGCAGAGGAAGCAGCGAGGAGGCGAACTCGGTCATGACGGTAATGGCGAATGATTAGGCCGAGGAGTGGACTAAGCCAAGCCGCTTGTTGCGTGGGACGGCGGAGCAGGATTGGCGACCGCGGATTTGGGGACGAGGGTGTCGAAAAAGGCGCGGGCGATGCGGTCGTGGTGCGCGAGAAAATGCCTTCCAACTGACTGCTTTTCGCTACCCCGCGAACTCCGGTGCGAGCTCCAGGCCGAAGTAGGCGCGCGCGTTGGCGAAGCAGATGTTTTTCACCATGCCGCCGACGAGCTTGAAGTCGCCCGGGATCTCCCCGCGCGCCATGTCCGCCCCGAGGAGATTGCAGAGCGTGCGCCGGAAATACTCGTGCCGCGGATAACTCACGAAGCTGCGGGAGTCCGTGATCATGCCGACGAAACGCGAGAGCAGACCGAGGTTGGAGAGCGCGTTCAGCTGCCACTCCATGCCTTCCTTCTGATCGAGAAACCACCAGCCGCTGCCAAACTGCACCTTGCCGGGAATGGAGCCGTCCTGGAAATTTCCGATCATCGCGCCGAGCACGTAATTGTCGTTCGGATTGTTGTTGTAGACAATCGTGCGCGGCAGCTGGTCGGTGGCGTCGAGCGTGTTGAGATAGCGCGAGAGCGCGGCCGCCTGCGGGAAATCGCCGATCGAATCGAAACCGGAGTCGGGCCCGCATTTGCCGAGCAGGCGCGAGTTGTTGTTCCGCAGCGCCCCGAGGTGCAGCTGCTTCGTCCAGCCGCGCGCGGCATCCCACTTGCCAAATTCCAACATGAGGCACGAACCGTACCGCGCCGCCTCCTCCGCCGAGGCCGCCCGGCCCTTGCGCGCGGCGTCGAAAATCATCTTCGCCTGCGCGTGCGTGCACGGCTCGGACAGCGCGCTCTCGAGGCCGTGATCCGACACCCGCGCGCCGGCGGCGTGGAAATCGTCGTGCCGCTTTTTCAGCGCGGCGAGCAGATCGTCGAGCGTCTTGATGCCGTTCGCCACGACCGCGGTCCCGGCGAGCCGCTCGAGCCAGGCGTTGAATGCCGCGGGTTGGGTGACGGCAAGCGCCTTGTCGGGGCGGAACGCGGGATAGACGCGGGCCCGGAGCTTGCCGGGATTCGTGCGGATGGCGTGGTGATGATCGAGCGGATCGGCCGGGTCGTCGGTCGTGCAGACGACGGCGACGTTGGAGCGGTTGATGAGATCGTGGACGCGGAGCTGGGGCAGTTTCGCATTGGCTTTTTTCCAAACGCGCTCGGCGGATTTGCCGTCGAGGAGTTCGTCGACCCCGAAGTAGCGCTTCAGCTCGAGCGCACTCCAGTGGTAGAGCGGATTCCGCAGGGTGTGCGGGACGGTCTCGGCCCACGCCTGGAATTTTTCCCGCGGAGACGCCGAGCCGGTGACGAATTCCTCCCGCACGCCGTTGGCCCGCAGCGCACGCCACTTGTAGTGGTCGCCGCCGAGCCACAATTCCGCGAGATCCGCGAACTCGTGGTTCTTCGCGATCAGGTCGGGCGGGAGATGGCAGTGGTAGTCGAAGATCGGTTCGGCTTTGGCGTAGCGGTGGTAGAGCTCGCGCGCCTGTTTGGTGCCGAGGAGGAAATCGTCGTGGATGAAGGGGCGGGAGGCGGGCATCGGATTTTCGATTTTGGAATTTCGATTTTGGATTGGCGGCGGGCGGGAACGCCTACTTCGAGATATCGTTCAACATCTCGTCGAGCGTGGTGTAGCGCGCGAGGAGCGTGCGGGCGGCGGCACAGGTCGCCCCGGGAGCGAGTCCGGTGTTCTCGGCGAGAAAGATGATATAGCTGGCGATGTTCCGGGCAAAGTTCAGGCGGCCTTCGTCGCTGACACTGTAGAACCGGGCGCGCTGCCGGTAGCCCGAGGGTGTGTGATCGCCGAGCGCGGCCTTCTCGGCGCGACCCCCGCCCGCCAGCACGTGGAGAAAATTGTATTCGAACCAAAACATGTGGTCCGGGCTCGGGTGGAGCGACTCCAGCGCGGCCCGCGTCACGGTCGGGTTGGCAAACACCTCGCGGCCATGGCCCGACTTCTCGAGCGCATCGGTGACGAAGATCCGCGCCATCTTCTGTTCGGTCGCATCCGGGCTGAAGGCGCCCGCCAGCGCGAGTTCCAGTGTGAACCGGTACCAATCCCGCCACAGGGCCTGATCCGCGGGGTCCTGCGAGGCGAAGAGCGCGCGGCCCATCTCGTACGTGTAGCGGCCGCTCGTCTTGATCTCGAGCCGGCCGCCCGTCACCGCGCCCATCACCTGGTAATTTTCGGCGGACTTGCCGGAGCCGGAGTGGAAACCGATGCTCGCGCCAAACTGGCGGCACACGCCCCACTGCTGCTCGATCAGCGTGCGCAGGGCTGCGTTGTCCGGATACGGCATGTTTTTCTGGAAGCCGAACGCCGGCGCCACGAAGTGAATCTTCATCCCCAGCGCCGCGCAGAGGGCGAGCATGATGGCGGTCGTCTCGGGCGTGGTGAGGCCCGGCAGTTCGTCGATCGAGAGCTCGCGCAGGTAGGCGCGGCCGACGTCGGTCGTGAAAAGTCTGGCGCGGGCGGCGGCGTATTTTGCGTCGCGCCGCTGCATCTTCTGCAACGCCGGCCAGACGTACGCGAGGAGCTTGGCGAAGTCGGCTTCGTTGAGCGTGAGACCAACCGCCGCGACACGGGCCCTCACGGTCGCCACCAGCGCGGCCGGGACCTGGGCCGTGACCCAGCCGGCGGCGTCCGCCGGCAACTGCGTTTGCGCGAGTTCCGGGGAAAGATCGAACGTGATATAGCTGGCGAGCACGCAACCGGTGACGAGCGCGTCCTCCCGGTGGTCAAACTTGCCCCCGATGGGCTGGTGGTCGGCATTGAAACTCCACGCGAGGCGGCGGCGATGAAAGCCCGTCTTCAGTTTTGCCAGCACGCAGCCGTGGCTCATGCCTTCGACGCTCTGGCCCTGGTGCCCTTCCGGGACGTTGGTGCCGATGAAAGGGAAGGGGACCGTGTCGAGCTTCCCGGCGAGCATCACGTCGACGTCGTAAACGAGCTCGCGCGGAATGGAGTTCTGATTGGCGGTCACCCCGAGGCTGAGCGCGCTCATCGCCCAGTCGACCGCGGGCCAGTGCATCGTCGTGAAGCGCGCGCCGATGCCGAGGGTGCTGCGGCCAAGTTGCTCCGCGGCGGTCGGGAAGATCGTCGAGGAGGGATCGTGCTCCTGCACGAGGTTTTTCAGGCGCAGGAGATTCGCAAACGTCGCGGGAAAGGCCTGCGTGCCGCCGGCGAGCTCGACCCCGTCGTGCAGGGCATCGGTCCGGCCTTGCAGCCGCCAGGCGCAATCGCCGTGGGTGTTTTCCAGCAGTGTCCAGGCGCCGACCTTGGTTTCGCAGCGGCTCTTCGGGTACTCCTTGAGCGTCGCGCCCGCCTGCAACTGCGCGCGCAGCGCCGGCCAATCGAGGCAGAAATCGGGGCTGACGCACGGGTTCGTGGCGATCCGGAGATGGTTTTCGAGGAGGAAGCGATTGATGGCGGACATGGTCGAACGCGGACACGCGCGCCGCACAGTGGCTCACATTCCCAGAAGCCTGACAAGACTGCGTTGGGCGGAAGACGTTGGGCGGAAGACCGTCCGTCCGCCGTGGCGATTGTGGAATCGGTCACCAACCGGCGAGTGGACCGGACTTCATTTTCACTTGCTGGCGCTCGCAGCCACCAAAGAACCCGCATCCAAGGATCGCTGGCCCGGGCCCACGCGTCATAACCTCGTCCGTTACTTGCCTCCGGGTGTCCGGGCTGATTGGTTGGCGCTCCGACCGATGACCGACGACTTGGAAACCGCACCCGCACCCGCCGCCGCCACGCCGCGCCACTTCGCGCCCGGCGAGGTCGGCCTGGTGGCGCCGTGCGACTTTGTCTGCGCGCAACCCTTTACGTTCAAAAGCGGGCAGGTCATCCCGGGGTTCACGCTCCGGTACGAAACCTACGGCACGCTCAACGCGACCCGCGACAACGCGGTCCTCATCTGCCACGCCCTCAGCGGCGATCATCATTGCGCGGGCTGGCACTCCCCCGAGGACCGCAAGCCCGGCTGGTGGAACAATCTCATCGGTCCCGGCAAGGCGGTTGATACGCGGCGCTCCTTTGTCATTTGCGCCAACGTCCTGGGCGGCTGCCAGGGATCGACCGGGCCGTCGTCCACCAACCCCGAGACCGGCCGGCCCTACGGGACCCAGTTTCCGTTCGTCACGATTCACGACATGGTGCGGTCGCAGAAGCTCCTGCTCGATCACCTCGGCGTCGCGGAGCTGCAGGGTGTCATCGGCGGCTCGATGGGCGGCATGTTGGCGCTGCTGTTCGCCATCGAGTATCCGCGTTTCACCCGTCGCGTGCTGGCCATGGCGACCACCGCCCGCGAGAGCGCGCAGGCGATCGCGTTCAACGAAGTCGGCCGCCAGGCCATCATGCAGGACCCGGCGTGGAATCGCGGCGATTACCCGAAGGACGTCGGCCCGCGCGTCGGTCTCGCGATCGCCCGCATGATGGCCCACATCACCTATGTCTCCGATGCGTCGATGGACCGGAAATTCGGCCGGCGAAAGAAGGACACCGCCAACAACGACGCCTACACCTTCGACGTGCAGTTTGAGGTCGAGGGTTATCTGCGCCACCAGGGCCAGAGCTTCATCAATCGCTTCGACGCCAACTCGTACCTCTACATCACGCGCGCTCTTGACCAGTTCGACCTCGCGCAGGCGTACGGTTCGCTCGAGCAGGCGTTCGCCCCCGTCAAAGCCGAAACGCTGGCGGTCGGTTTTACCAGCGACTGGCTTTTCCCGCCCGAGCAAAACCGCCAGCTCGCGCTGGCGTTGCTCCGCGCCGGCAAACGCGCCGGCTACGCCGAACTCTCCACCGATCTCGGACACGACTCCTTCCTCCTCGAGTCGGAGGAGCTGTACACCCTCGTCCGCGCTTTCCTTGAGCGCGACCAGCCCCATGTGTTTGATGACTCGATCTAGCCCGCAATTTTTCCAACGCGGCAACCGCAACCGGAAGAGGGGCGGTTTCCCAACCGCCCATGTACGGTCGGCCGACGGTGCTTCGGCGGTTGGGAAACCGCCGCTCCTGGACGAACGATTAAAATCTTCGCGAAACGGTGCGAACGGGATCGATAGCAGCACCCCTTCCAGGCACTCGCCCTTCTATCCGTACTCGCCGATCCGGTACGCGGTTGCTCGTTCCGGGTTCAGGCGGGCGGGGGCAAAATCGCCCGGCGGTTTTGCCTTCAGCCCGGAAATCTCTCCGGCCCGCGTCAGCATGCCATCCCTCCGGACACCTCTGGCTTCCGCCAGAACGCTTCGGGTGATATTTCCGGGCTTCCCATGACCCGCCCCGTCGAAAAACGCACCGTCGACATGCAGATCATCGGTGACTGGGTCGAACCCGGCACGCGGGTGCTCGATCTCGGTTGCGGATCCGGCCTGCTCCTCGACTACCTCGTGCAGACCAAACAGGTCTCCGCCGTCGGCGTGGATCTCGGATTTGCGCAGATTACCGCCTGCGTGCGTCGCGGGCTTTCGGCCTATCAGGGCGAGATGACGTCGTTCATGCGCGCGTTTCCCGAAAAACACTTTGATCGCGTCATCTGCTCGCGCACGGTTCACGAACTCGCGGATCCGACCGGGGTGATTCTGGAGGCGCTGCGCGTCGGCCGCACCCTGACGGTGGGATTCGTGAACCACGGTTTCTGGAAGAACCGGCTCAACACCCTGGTGCAGGGCCGCAAGATTCGGAACGAAGTTTATACGACAGAGTGGTTCGAGAGCCGGCCGGCGAATCCAGTGGCGATCGCCGACTTCGAACACTTCTGCGAGGCCAAGGGCATCCGGATCGCGCGCCGCGTCCACCTCGCCGGCAACTGGCGCACCCCCTGTCACGCCCTGCCCAATCTCCTCGCGGGTTACGCGCTGTACGATTTGGCGCGATAGGAGTTTGTCGGTGGCGGATCGGGAGCGGAGCGGAGTTCTGCGGGCGCTTTTTGCGTGGGCGGAGCCCTTCCCGACCAACTCCTTAATCCGCCGCGCTGCGGCGGTGGGTACGACCTGGCTTCCGCTCTTTCATCGAAGGTGCACTTCAAGATTCGAGTGGCGCCAGGCCACGATTCGCGTTCGCGCACTTGCCTCGCGATTACGATCAAGCACACTGCCGCCATGACTCTTAACCAGATTCGGCAAATCCTGCACGGCTCGGAACCGTTTTTCGTGCGCATGGTCAGCGGGCGCGAATACCGCGTGAAACATCCCGATTACGCTGCGCTGGGCCAGGACGACACGACGCTCGTTTTTACCGACGACCAAGGCGGACTCGAATTGATCCGGCTCAACCAGCTCGAGAGCATCCACCTCATCAAGGCCCCCGCTGCGTGATGCCACGCGGCCCCCTGGTCGCACTTGGATTTGGCGGTTGGGTGCATCGTCAAGTTGGCGTTGGACAACGGCGAAATCCCGGAGTTGCACCCGGACGCTTTCCGCTTTTCCTCCGCCTATCCCATGATCCTCCCACGCCCACGTTTCTTTGTGTCGCTGCTCTGCGCGACACTGCTGTCCGCCCCCGCCGTGTTCGCCCAGCAGGTTCGCACCGGTACCGTCGCGCAACGCTACACCGAATTGTGCTCCAACTGCCACGGCGACAAAATGCAGGGCGCGCAGGCCCCGTCGATGCTCGACGATGTCTGGGTCGTCGGTGGCGACGACGCGAGCATCGAGAAGAGCATCCGCATCGGTTTTCCGGAGAAAGGCATGCCGGCGTGGGGCGCGGCGATTCCCGACAAGGAAATCCGCGCGATGGTGATCTATATTCGCGAGCAGCGCGCCCTCTACCAGCGCGGACAGATGCAGTTTACGAAACCCGCCGACTCGGTGACCGCCAAGACCCAGCACCACGACTATCAGGTCAACACCTGGGTCGGTGGGCTGAAGGAGCCCTACGCGCTCGCGTTTCTCTCGCCCACGCTCGCAATCGTGACTGAGAAGCGCGGCCACGCCTACCTGATCGAAAAGGAAAAACTCGCGACGCGGCCCCTCATCGGCCTGCCGCTGGTCGACACGGTGGGCCAGGCCGGGCTCTTCGACGTCGTACCGCATCCGGATTATGCGAAGAACGGCTGGATTTATTTCGCGTTCAGCGATCCGCAGAAGAATTCGTCGGGCGTGGCCGTGAGCCTCACGCGCATCATCCGCGGCAAGATCAAGGACGGTGCCCTCATCGACCAAGAAACGATTTTTCAGGGCCGGACCGAACACTACGTGAAGGCCGGCGGCGTGCACTTCGGCGGTCGCATCGCCTTCGATCGCCAAGGCTTCCTTTACCTCACGATCGGCGAGCGCGGTGGAAAAATGGTCGCGCAGGACCTTTCCCTTCCGGTGGGGAAGATCCACCGCATCTATGACGACGGTCGCATCCCGGAGGACAATCCGTTCGCTGGGGACCCAAAGGCCGTGCGCTCGATTTGGAGTTACGGTCATCGCAATCCGCAGGGCCTCGCGTTTCACCCGGTCACCGGCCAGCTCTTCGACGCCGAGCACGGCCCCCGCGGCGGCGACGAACTCAATCTGGTGGAGCGCGGCCGCAATTACGGCTGGCCCGTCATCACCTACGGCATGGAGTACAACGGCACCGCCATGACCGACATCACCCACAAGGAGGGGATGGAGCAGCCGGTGACGTATTGGGTGCCGTCGCTCGCCGTGTGCGGGATCAATTTCTACTCGGGCGACAGTTTCCCAAAATGGAAAGACAACCTCTTCCTCGCCACGCTGGCCGCGCAGGAATTGCGCCGCCTCGAACTCAAGGACGGCAAGGTCGTCACGCAGGAGATCATCTTCAAGGACCTCGGCCGCATCCGGCAGGTCATCGGGGGGCCCGATGGCGCGATCTACGTGCTGCTGCCGGAGCGGATCGCGCGCCTCATCCCGGTCCCGGAGGCCGGCAAGGTGGCGGCGGGCCAGAATTAGGTCGGGGGTAGAACAACGCTCCAAGTCAGGGAAGGCGCGCGTCCGCTACGGATGGCCGTCGCCGATTACCTCGCCTTCGAGGAATCGAGTGAAGTGAAGCATGAGTTTGTGGGAGGGGAGATCCACGGAATGGCGCTTAAGTATTTTCCGGGCGGCGATAGATGTTACCATGGCAAATTTCGCGGTCGTCGGGGACTTTTGGCAGAGGAATGGGTGGCAAGGGAATGAAAGGTCGGCGGATTTATTCCTCTGCCACCGATTCCTTTGCCATCCTGCCCCAGCGCCCATCGCCGAAAGCGGACCCGCAGGGTCCAGG
>SXSC01000141.1 GCA_005792355.1 Opitutaceae bacterium | reverse complement strand
TGTGGAGCCGGCGCTGCTCAGCGTCATCTGCCGCGAGCTGAACGAGCGCCGCCGCGCGCTCGGGCAGGCGCAGATTACCGCTGATCTCGTCTCCGGGAACCGCCGCGAGATTCTCACCGATTTCTACGAACGCAGCGTCGCGGATCTCCCGGTCGGCATGCGCGCCTTCGTCGAGGATCGGCTGCTCACGAAGTCCGGCTTTCGCGACAACCTCGCGCTCGAGACCGCGCTGGAGTTTCCCGGCGTCACGCGCCCGCTCATCGACACCCTCGTGTCGCGCCGCTTGCTGCACCTCGAGGACCGGCTGGGCCTGCAACGCGTGGAGCTGACGCACGACGTGCTCGCCGAAGTGATCCGCGCGAGTCGCGACACACGGCAGGAGCGGCTGGCGGTGGAGGAGTTGCAACAACGCGAGCGGCAAACCCGCCGCCGAATGTGGTTCGCCCGGACGATTGCGGCCGGTTTGCTCGTGGGCCTGACCGGCGTGAGCTGGATCGCGTGGCGGGCGATTCGCGCGGAGCGCGCGCAGACCAGCCTGCGCGCCGATGCGGAGGCTTCCCGCGCCCGTGAGGCCACCTTGCGGCAACACGCGGAGGTCTTGCGCCAGACGGCCGAGACGCGGCAGCGGACGGAAGCGCAGCGTTGGAGCCGTTCCGATGCGGCGGCGGCGGCGCGGTTTCTGGACGAGGGGAAAACCCAGCAGGGGCTCGCCTTCTTGGTGCATGCGGCGCGGATCGATTCGGAGAATGCCGTGATCGCCTCGCGCCTGATCTCAGCGCTCGCGAATCGCAGCTTTGTCCGCCCCTACGGCGAGACGGTTCTGCTCCCGGCGACGATGGAGATCAGCGATTTTCAGAGCGACTTCACGCCCGATGGACGATTGGTGGGTGTGCGAGGTAAGGATGGGATTTACCGGCTCGTGAATTTTGCCAGTGGGCGGGTCGAACATGAGATTCCGCTCGGGGCCAAAGTCACCTCGGCGTTCATGTATGGAAATTCGGTGGTCACGTTCGCTCCTGACGTGCCGGCCACTTCCTTCTACGATCCTGCGAGCGGTGCGCTCCGGAGCTCATGGCCGGTGGCTGCTACCTGGGCGCCTTTTGAGCTGTCGCCTGACGGGAAGTGGTGCGCGTTTTATTCGGAAAAAAAGTTCCAACTGTGGGATGCGATGGCGGGCGGACTGCGGGCCGAGTTTGCGTCGCCAGGCGAGCTGAATAGCCCTTGGTTGATTGAGAAGAGTGGGACACGACTGGCGGCCGTCTCTGCGCTGGGGGAAAAGGCGCAGGTTTGGTCGGTGCCCGATGGCGTCCTGCTGACTGAAATCGTCGCGCCGCTCTCGGACGACAGGCGCTTCATCAGCGTAGGCGTGAGCCACGACAATCGATTGGTCGCCCTTGGGCAGCGCCGTGGGGTCTTGCTCTACGACACCACAACCGGGCAACAGGTGGGCCCCTTGCTGCCCCACGATGGCGGTGCGACGAACTCGGTGTTTCCCATCTTCACGCGGGACGACTCGCTCCTGATCACCATCAGCACGGATCGAACCGTGAACGTGTGGAACGTCCGTACCGGCCAACTCGCCCTTCTGCCGCTGATGCATGGCGCATTGGTGCATAGGACCCAGGTGGCGGATAACGGACGCATCCTTTTCACTCGCACTGGCGACGGGTTCGCCCGGTTGTGGGACTTGTCCACGGGGCGGTTGGTGGTCGAACCGTTGAAATCGACGAGCGGCGGACGGATTTCAATGGCACCGGACGGGAAGCACGTGGTGGAGGTGACCGCGGCCGGCGTCGTGCGGCGCCTCGTGGCGGAACCGAATACCGCGCGGCCGCTCGTTCTGCCGCGGTTGGAGTTGCCGCGTGGTCTTGTCCAGTGGGTCGCGGACCAACCGGCGACCTTGCTACGGATGGCGAGAGACCGCCTGACCTGCGTCGAGGCCGCCACCGGGCGTGAGGTCGCGGGTAGCTTCGCCACTCCTGCGCCGATCCAAAACGTCCAAGTCTCGGCCAACGGTCGGGTGATGGTCGTCACTACGCAGGCGGGGAAACCGGAGGCTTGGACACTCGGCCCGGATGGTCTGCGGGTCGTCCCGTTGGAGGACTTTCCCACGGGAACGGGTGTCCTTGTCCGGATCAGTGCCGACGGCGGCCTGGCCGTGATTTTCGCGAGCACAGAGTCCAAGGAAATTCGCGTTTGGAATCTGCGCACGGGCCGGCCGACCGCCCCGGCCATGCCGTATCTGAATACACTTGCGCGGGCAGAGTGGAGCGGCGGCTTCAGCCCAGATGGCAAGTGGGTCGCGGCCGGAGCGCGGGAGGGAGAAGCCAAAGTCTGGGAAGTCGCCACCGGTCGCTTGGTGCATGATTTGAAACCGTTGGCCGGAATCGTGCGTCGGGTCGAATTCAGCCCGGACGGAAAGCTGATCGCCACCGTGACCCACGCGGATGGTGCGCGGCTGTGGGATGCGATCACCGGCCAAGCGGTCAGCCCGCCTTTGCCGTTTAAAGGTGTGAGTGGAGGGACGTTTGCGGCGGGTTTTTCGAGGGATGGCCGCTGGCTGCTGACGTACTTGCGAGACAGTGGCTCGGTCGCAGTGTGGGACGTGCGGTTGGGGACGAGGGTCGGGGCGCAAATCGAACATGCCGCGCGGATCGTGCCGCCAGAGTTTAGTCCGGATGGCTCGCAGGTGTTGACGGCCGGCACCGATGGCGCCGCGCGCCTGTGGGATACGCAGACGGGCCAGCTCCTCGCGGAGCCGCTCCGGCACGGGGCGGCGATCAACGGTGCAAGCTTCAGCCCCGATGGGCGTTTTATTCTGACGCGAGGGACGATCAATATGCCCCGAATCTGGGCAGCACCGCCGGCGACGGGCGCCCGCGCGCCCGAGTGGCTGCTGCGCCTCGCCACGCTGCGGGCGGGCACGGTGGTCAACGACGACGGCGATACGGTGGACGCCGCGGCCGAAGGCACGACATGGGACGCGCTGCGCGCCGAAGTGAACGCGTTGCCCGCCAATGCGCCGCTCACAGCCTGGGGCAAGTGGCTGCTGGCGGACGGCGACAAACGCACGCTCGCGCCGGGTTTTGAAATCACGGAGGCCGAAGCCAAGGCGCGCGGGCTGATCGCGGCGCCGGTCGTAGCGGTGGCGCCTGAGGAGAAGGAGCCGGCGGCGGGAGCGCGCCGGTGAACCACTGAACCTTACGATGTCCAGGACCGAAAAAAGAGTCAGATTTTAATGCCTAATATCTGGCACGGGGCGGTTGACGTTAGAGTTTCCGATGAGTGCGGAAACCATTAAGACTTAAGACCGGACCCGTTTTTCCCGCTCCTGATTACAATTCCGGCCGACCGCGGGCCGCGTGCCAGACGCGGAGAACATCCACGGTCAGGCCGCTCGCACTCAGTTCGTAAATCACGCGGTAAGGGTCGACGAGGATTTCGCGAACGTTTGGATCGCGTTCCTCCGGCACCACGCGTCCGGCCTGTGGAAAATCCGCGAGGATCCGCGTGCGTTCGAAAATTGTCACGCCCAGCGCCTCGGCCGCCGTGCGATTGTCCTCGGCGATGTGGCGCACGGCGGCGCCGAGGTCGGCGATGGCCTCGTCGGACCAGATTACTTTCCGAGCCATGACGGGAGGAGTTTTTCAACTTCCTCCTGCGATTTCCATCGACCTTCGCGCACGGCTTGGCGGCCTTTCTCAAGCGCGGCGAGCAAAGCAAGTCGATCTGCGGCGTCCTGTAACGTCGCCCCGTCGGGCAGATCGTCGATGGCCGCGTGGGCCGACTCTTTTACGCTCATGACGAAAAGGGGAGGCCGGCAGGTGCAACGTGTCAAGGGCGCTTGAAGGGGGACAGGCTATTCGGCCGGGCCCCCTGAATGCGGCGATTTTTTGATCGGAAAGGGAGTGGACCGTCGCCCCGGTCCGTCGTAAGCGCGGCGCTGGGTTTCCCGCCTTACGCTTCAAGTTGGTCGAACCTAATCTTCAGGCCGACCAGCAGTTTCGAGCCCACCTTTTCCACCCCCACGCCGCGGGCGTGCGATTGGTAGCTGCCCTTCGTGAGGGTGAAGATCTCGATCAGCCGCGAATCGGGATCGATGATCCAGTATTCGGCGACGCCGAATTGCTCGTAGAGTGCCTTCTTGTCGACGCGGTCGCGCCGCCAAGTCCCCTCGGAAATCACCTCCACCAGCAAGTCCGGCACACCCCGGATGCAGTTCTCCTGAACGATGGATTCCTTCGCAGTCGAAACAAACACGACGTCCGGTTGCACCGCCTGGCGGCCGCTCATCACGACATCGATCGGGCTGATGAATGCCTCGCCGAGCTTCCGTGCGGCTACAAATTCATCGAGCAACTTCCACGTGCGGGCGGCAATCCGTTGGTGAACAGGTCGGGGTGCGGCAGACATGATGATTTCTCCATCCCACAATTCGGTGGGCAGATTCGTTTCCGGAGACTCCGCGGCGAACTCGTCGTAAGTCCACGTGCGCCTGGCTTTGGGTCGCGGCAGCGTTACGGTGCTCATGGCGTCAAGCAAGTCCACGGCGTCGGTAAAATCAAACGCTCATTTTCAGATCCAGCGGCCCCCACTCCGCTGTCTCCATTCCTTTGTCACGCCCCAAGCTCGGCGAGCCCTCGAAAGGGACATGCTATTTGGCGCGGACCGGAGGTTCTCCCGGAAGCGCCGAGCCCCGACTCGGCTGGTAAAGAGCCAACCCGGAGCTTGGCGCGCCTAGGTCGATCGCCGCGCCGCCCTCCCACGGAATTTGGGTAGGAACAATTTTTTGGCAGGAAAATTTCCCGGAGACCGACCAACCCGCTCTCTGCCTGGCCGGTCGATCACCTTCATCTGGGGCGCAATGTACCGGGGCACGGTGGCATGCGACTGAACCTTGATCCGGCAGTTGGATTTGAACCACGGAGACACAGAGGGCACAGAAAAAACCGCTTGCAGAAATGGCTCCAGGGCACAATTCGTGGGTGAAACGAGTGTATAAGTCGAAAGCGTGAGAGAATTCAAGGCAGCTGGGAAAGGGGCGGGTTGGGCAACTATCGCACCCACGTCCTCGCTCGCTCGGGGGCGGCCGGCGTGCTTTC
>SXSC01000013.1 GCA_005792355.1 Opitutaceae bacterium | reverse complement strand
TTGGCTTCGTCATGGAAACCGCCGCCAACACTTGGACCGAGCAGGAGCTGATGGCTCTGCCGAAAGACGGCCACAAGCACGAACTCATCAACGGGGAGATTATCATGAGCCCGACCGGATATCGCCATGAAGACCTTGCGGCTGCGGTGCTGATGGCGATGCGCCTGCACGTTCGGCAGCAGAAGCTCGGTTCGGTCTGCGGTTCGAGCCTCGGCTGCTGGATGGCATCGGGAAACCTGCTTTCTCCGGACGTTTCGTTCATTCATAAGACGCGAATTCCTCGCGGGCCGGACGCGGTGCGGCGGTATTTTCAAGGGGCACCCGATCTGGTGGTGGAGATTCTTTCGCCGCGGGACCGCACGATTCGCACGCACGACAAGATGGAGGAGTATTTCGGCAGTGGCGCGCGACTGGCGTGGGTGATCAATCCCGAGGAGAAATCGGCACGGGTGTATCGTGGGGCTGAAATGAATCGCCTGCTCCGCGTGACCGACGCCCTCGACGGCGAAGAGGTGCTCCCCGGCTTCCGCCTTCCGCTCGCGGAGCTGTTCGCCGAGATTTCGTTCGAGTAAGGCGGCCCCGCGCCGAGACTGCGATCGGGAAAGAGCGGCGGCGCAGCGATCCAGAGGTGGAGGATTTCATCGCCTCTTTGCCTCCGCCCGCGTGGCATCGGCGCGACGCTATCGCTCGGCGAAAACTTGCTGGATTTTTGCGGAGCAAAGGGCCCGGCATTTGCCATTTGCCAACCAAGGGGTCGCTCCTAACGTCTGCCCCTTTCATGTTCTCGTTCCTCAAACGTTTTTCCGGCCGGCACTACAAGAAATTTCTCGAAAAGGCCCGGCCCACGGTCGCGCGCATCAACGAGCTGGAGAAGTCTTACCAGTCGCTGACCGACGAGCAACTCCGCGCCAAGACCGTCGAGTTTCGCGCCCGCGTCGCCGCCGCCGCAGACCAGCGGGCCGCCCTGGAGGAAATCCTGCCCGAGGCCTTTGCCACCGTCAAGAATGCCGCCCGCCGGCTCGTCGGTCGTTCCGTTCTCGTGTGCGAGCACGAACTCACGTGGGACATGGTCCATTTTGACGTTCAGCTCATCGGCGGCATCGCGATCCACCAGGGCAAGATTGCGGAAATGGCGACCGGCGAGGGCAAGACCCTGGTTTCCACCCTGCCGCTGTACCTCAATTCGCTCACGGGCCGGAACGCCCAGCTCGTGACCGTCAATGACTACCTCGCCCGCCGTGACTCGGAGTGGATGGGGCATCTTTACACTTTCCTGGGTGTCACGGTCGGCTGCATCCAGCAGCAGATGTCGCCGGACGTCCGCCGCGAAATGTATGCCAGCGACATCACCTACGGCACCGCGAGTGAGTTTGGTTTCGACTACCTGCGAGACAATGGCATGGCCACCCGCAAGGAAGATCAGGTGCAGCGCGACTACTGGTACTGCATCGTGGACGAAGTCGATTCGATCCTCGTGGACGAGGCGCGCACGCCGTTGATCATCTCGGGCCCCGCGCCGATCGAGCGCGAGCAGCCGTTCACCCGGCTCAAGCCGGGGGTCGATCAACTCGTCAACGACCAGATCCGACTCTGCAACAAGATCATCACCGAGGCCAAGGAGTTGCTCGAAAAGCCGGCCATCACGAACGACGACCGGGCCCTCGCGACGCACAAGATGCTGCAGGTGAAGATGGGCCACCCGAAGAACAAGCAACTGCTGCGGCTGATGGAGAACGGGGCCTGGCGGAAGCTGCTCGACAAGACCGAGACCGATCTCAATTCGGACATGAACAAGGACGAGCTCTACAAGATCAAGGAAGAGCTGTTCTTCGTGATCGACGAGCGCCAGCACCAGGCCGATCTCACGGAAATCGGCCGCAACCGCCTCCGACCCGACAACCCCGATGCGTTCATGCTGCCGGATCTGGCGACGGAGTTTTCCGATTTGGACAAGGACACGGCGTTCACGCCCGAGCAGCGCGAGGAGAAGAAGCTCGCGTCCCAGCAGCGCTACGCCGAGGTGTCGGAGGAAATCCACGCCATCTCGCAACTGCTGCGCGCCTATTCGCTGTATGAGCGCGACGTGGAATACGTCGTCACCCCCGATGCCACGGTGCTGATCGTCGACGAGAACACCGGCCGCGTCATGCCGGGCCGCCGGTGGTCCGACGGCCTGCACCAGGCGGTCGAGGCGAAGGACAATGTGAGCATCGAGCGGGAGACGCGCACGTCCGCGACGATCACCATCCAGAATTATTTTCGCAGGTACGAGAAGCTCGCGGGCATGACGGGCACGGCGGAAACGGAGGCGACGGAGTTCAACGACATTTACCGGCTCGCGGTGCAGGTGATTCCGACGAACCAGCCGTGCATTCGCGTTGATCGCAACGATTCCATCTTCAAGACGCGCCGCGACAAGTTTGCGACGGTCGTGAAGGAAATCGAGGCGGCCAACAAGCGCGGTCAGCCCGTGCTCGTGGGCACGGTGAGCGTCGAGTCCTCCGAGGTGCTTTCCCGCATGCTCCGGCGCACCGGAATCATCCACACGGTGCTCAACGCCAAGTTTCACCAGCAGGAGGCTGACATCGTCACGCGGGCGGGCCAGCGCGGCTCAGTGACGATTGCGACGAACAGGGCGGGCCGCGGCACCGACATCAACCTGGGCGAGGGCGTGCGCGAAGCCGGTGGGCTGTACGTCATCGGCACCGAGCGGCACGAGTCGCGGCGCATCGACCGGCAGCTGCGCGGTCGCTGTTCCCGCCAGGGCGACCCGGGCCTCACCAAGTTCTACCTTTCGCTGGAGGACGACCTCATGCGGTTGTTCCTCCAGGGCAATCTCGCGTCGAAACTGATGGAAGGTTCGATGCAGGAAGGCGAGGAGCTCGAACACTCCCTGCTCAATCGCTCGATTGAGAGCGCGCAGAAAAAAGTCGAGCAGCAGAACTACTCGATCCGCAAACGGCTGCTCCAATACGACGATGTGCTCAATCAGCAGCGCGAGGTCATCTACGGCATTCGCAACGCCGCGATCCATGCCGACCGTCCGAAGGACATCATCTTCGAGCAAATCGAGGAGGAACTGCACACCCGGCTCGAAGTGGCGGGCTTCGGCGAAAAGACCGGCCCGACCCAGACCTCGATCGAGAGCGCCGTCGGCTGGCTCAACGCGCATTTCCCGATCAGCGTCCGGGTCGACGAATTCGCGGGCAATGAGGCGGCCCCGCTGGTCGCGATGCTGCTCGAGCGCATCAAAAAAGCCTATGGGGTGAAGGAGTCGGTGGAGATCCCGGAGTCGCTCGGTTCGCTCGAACGTTACGTGGTCATCAACGCCATCGACCACCACTGGCAGGAGCATCTCACGGAGATGGAGGAGCTCCGCCGCTCCATCGGGCTGCGCAGCTACGGGCAGAAGGATCCCCTCGTCGAATACAAGGGCGAGGCCTACAAGTATTTCGAGGAACTGATGAACAACGTGCGGCTCCAGATCTGCACGGGGCTCTTCCGCAGCGCGTCCAACCTCGAGTCATTTGAAAACATGCTGGCGTTGCTCAGTCGCACCGCCCGGGCGGTCGGCCCCACCGACGCCCCGGCCGCGGCGCCGACGATCACGACGACCGTGACCAGCAACGGGCCCACGGCGGCCGCAGCCGAGCCCGAACAGGAAATCGTGCTGCCCAAGGTGACGATTAAACATTGGCATTCGTTCCGCGCGCGGCTTTTTCCCATTCCGCCTCGGTGGGCAGTCGTCCCTGCGCCCAGGAACAATATCCCTGAGCCTGATCCCATGTGACACCGACCACAGGGTGATTGGCAAATACAGGATTATTAAATACTGGCCCGCCTAATTCCTGCGAAGGGGCTGTACATTGTCCAACCGCC
>SXSC01000140.1 GCA_005792355.1 Opitutaceae bacterium | reverse complement strand
GCTAAGGCGCTGGCCAAGCATAATCCACTGGGGCCGGCACCGATGATGAGGATGGACTTCAGGTCAGTGCGCTTGGGCATGGGCGTGGATTTCGGTGAAGGTTGAGAGCGCCGAAACCCGCGGCAAGCGGGAAAGCGGATCGCGGATAAAATCATCGCCACCTGTCGCCCCGTTTCTCGGAGGTGATTTCCGCAACCCCGCCGGCGGGAGCCCACAAGCACGGTGAAAGCACTCGACGTAACCTCCGGCCAGCTGCGTTGGGAGTTTCCGCTGAACACCGCCGCGATGAGCGGCGGGCTGTCGCCGGCCGCCAGCCTGAGACCCTTCCACGCAACTCCGCCGCGTGAACGAGCATTTCTGATACTCCATTCTCAGACCTCTTCTATCCGCCGTCACCACCGCGCCACCGGCCTTTGATTCTTGAGCGGCACGATTCGCAACAAGATAACGGGGATGCCCGGGGTCGATTTCCGCGCTGACCGCGCGAGTCGACCATCGGCCGAGTGCCATGACTTTCCCGCTACCGCAACCTCGCCACGGCGGTCCACGCCGCTCAGACAACCTCTCTGGCCGACCTCGTCGAACGGATCCGGAGCAAGGAAGACGCGGTGCGTGGAGCCGCCTGGCAGGGTGCCTTGATTTACGGCGCTCCCGCGGTCAAGGCGCTCGCCCTGGTGATGGCAGACGACGACTTTGAAACTGCCCGCGCCGCCCGACGGGGGTTGTGGGTGATTGTCCGGCACGCCGGCCGGCCCGGGTCGGATCGGGAGGCACGGGCGGTGGCCCAGGAACTGTCCGCCCTGCTCGTCCGGCACCCGCTGGCCGTACGCCGTGAGGCACTGTGGATGCTCTCCGAAATTGGAGAGGACGCCGCCGTCGCACCGATGGCCGCACTTTTGACCGACCCGGAACTGCGCACGCCTGCCCTGGGCGCGCTCCTGCGCCTTCCGGGAAACAAGGTGACGGCCGCCCTGCAGTCGGCCTGGGCGCGCGCACCAGAGGACTTCAAGTTCGCCCTCGCCGACGCGCTGCGCAAACGCGGCGCGAAAATTGCCGGCTATCCCAGCCAGAAACTGGTGCCGACCCGGGCCACGACCGTCGCGCAGCCACCGGCCGGCTGAGCCCCGACAGCCTGTCGGCGTCGGGAAATCCGACTCCGCTTGAGCTACCCGAACCGGCCCACGTCCACTCCAAGCACTTTCGCTGCGGCGGCCTTGTCATCCCGGCAGGCGCGCAGCACCTGATCCAGGTACTGCTTTTCCTGCCCCGCGAGAAACACCGCCAGCGTCGGCCAGTGCTTCAGCTCGCGCAGGCGCAGCGGCAGTTGCTGCGAAGTGACGACCCGGGTGTCGGTGGTCGCGACGATTTTGGAGACCACCTGGAAAAGTTCCGTGAGGTTGCCCGGCCAGTGATACGCCGACATGACCGCGAGCGCGTCGTCGGTGAATTCGATTAGGCTGGACTCGAAGAGCGGATTCGCCACCTGCCCGGTGAAATGCTTTACGAGCAGCGGGATGTCGTCCCGGCGATCGCGCAGCGCCGGCAACTGGACCGGCATCGACGCCACGCGGTAAAACAGCTCGTCGTGGAATTTCCCCTCGTCGACCAGCCGCTCAAGATCTTCGCTGGTGGAGCACACCAGACGGAAGCCGTGCGCCGTGTTGCGCAGCACGCTCACCAGTTCCTTCTGCACCCCTTCGCTCAGGCTTTCGAGGTGCTGCAGATACAGCGTGCCGCCCTTCGCCTGCTTCACCCAGACGCCTCCGTCGCCGTTGCCGCCCAGCAGGCCTTCACGAAAACTCGCCTCGGGGCTCAGCGCACAGTCGATCCGCACCAAACCCGACTCCGGCGCTCCGCTCGTCCGGTGAAAGATCTCCGCGACCGCCGTCTTGCCGGTGCCGTTTTCACCGATGAGCAGCACCGGGGATCGGACCGTCGAGAGCTTTCGCACCTGCGCAACGAGCCTGGCGAAGCGGGCGCTCGTGCCCACGAGCCGGCTTTCGATCTCGGTGGCCTTGGCTCCCGGCACAATTCCCGCGGCGGCCCGTTCCTCCTGAAACTTCCGGAACTCCAGCCCGCGGCGGAGCGTCGCCAGCAATTCGTCGACGCGAAACGGCTTCTGCAGGTAATCGAACGCCCCGTGTTTCAACGCCTGCACCGCACTCTCGGTCGAGGCATAGGCGGTCATGATGATGACGACGGCACTGGGATCGTAGAGCTTCAGCTGCTTGAGCAGCGTGATGCCGTCCATCGGCTTCATGTCGATGTCGGCCAGCACGAGGTCGAACTTGTCCGCCTTGTAGCGCACCATCCCCTTTTCGCCATCGGTGGCAAACGCCGTGATGATACCCGTGGGCTGGATGACAGCCTCCAGCATCTCGTGAATGGAGACGAGGTCGTCGACGATGAGGACGGCAGGCATGGGACGGGGAGACGAAACGGCGAGGCTCCGCAAGACGGAGCCCGATGTCAAACGGCGCGTGCAGCGCCCGGGTTACATTCCGCCGGCCACCGCACCGAGTTGGAAGATCGGCAGGAACATCGCCATGACGATGCCGCCGACCACCACCCCCAGGAATACGATGAGCACCGGCTCGATGAGCGACGTGAGCGCGCCGACTGTCGCCTCGCACTCCACGTCATAAAAATCGGCGATCTTGTTCATCATGCCGTCGACGTTGCCCGTGGACTCACCGGCCTTGACCATGTGTTTCATCATCGGCGGGAAAAACGGGTTGGACGCGAGCACTTCCGAGACCTGGCCGCCCTGACTGACGTGCTTCGCCACCTCTTCGCAGGCATCCTCAATCTGCACCATGCCGCTGGCGGCGGAAACAATCTCGAGCGTGCGCAGGATTGGCACACCCGAGCGGATCAGCGTCGCGTAGGTGCGGCAAAAACGGGACAGGGCGATCTTGTGGACGAGGTTGCCGAAGATCGGCGCGCGCACGAGGAACTTGTCCTTGGACCGGCGCCCGTTGGGCGTCGCCGTGAACTTGTTCAAGCCCCAGTAGAAGGCATAACAACCGAGGGCGATCGCCCACCACCACGCCTTCATGAAATTCGAAAGATCGATCAGGAACTGCGTCGGCGCGGGCAGCTTGGCGCCAAAGTCCGCGAACATCGCCGCGAACACCGGAATGACGAAAATCAGGAGCACGTTGACGAGGGCCGTCGCCAGGCCGATGACCGCGATCGGGTAGGTCATCGCGGACTTGACCTTCTTGGTGAGTTTGACGGTCGACTCGAAGTAACCGGCCACCTTCATCAGAATCTCGGCGAGGCCGCCGCTGGCCTCACCCGCCTCGACCATCGAGGAAAAGAGGGTGTTGAACGAATTCGGAAACTTCTTCACCGCCGACGAGAAGGAATTACCCTGCGAGATGTCGCCGCGCACATCGCGAATCACGATGCGGAAGACCGGATCCTCCGTCTGGTCCTGCAACGCTTCCAAGCACTGCACCAAGGGCAGGCCGGCGGCCAGCAGCGAGGCGATTTGTTGGGTGAACTGGGCCAGTTCACCGAGCGGGAGCTTGTAGGTCTTGGCCTTCTTTTCGAGGGCCTTTTGTTTTGCGAGCGCCTGTGCCGCTGCCACGCCGCCTTTCTTCGGGGCAGCCGAACGGGAAGTTTGGGCCTGGTTGGAGGCCGCCGAGGAAAGCAATGCCATATGAACCAGCTAAAACCGCCCGTCTCCCGGCCGCAACCCCGTTTTCACGCCAGGCGGACGAAAGTCCCGTGGGATATACGTAGCCCGCACGCCCGTCGCCAGGCGGCGCCGGCCTCGTGCCCGCCACTTCCACCGCGATTGTGGCCGGCAAATAAGACAACCGCTACGGCGTCAGCTCCAGCATCTCCCTCACATGATACCGCTGGCGGGCGCGCACCACCTGGTACGTGCGACCCACATACTCTCCGATCAGGCCGATGCCGACCATCGTCACGCTGATCAGGAAAAACAAAATGCCAAAGAGGGTGAACACACCCTCCACTTCCGCCCCCAGAAAGATGCGGCGATACGCGAGAATCAGCACGAGCAGGAAGCTCCCGGCCGAACACAGCATCGCGAACATCGTGAAGATTTGCAGCGGCGCCAGCGAGAACCCGGTGATGAGATCAAAATTGAGCCGCACCAGGCGGTAGAAGGAGTAATTCGACACACCCGCGTGCCGCTCCTCGTGCTTGACTCCGACCTCGGTGGGATTGCCGGAAAAGCTGTAGGCCAGCGCGGGAATAAACGTGTTGATCGCCCCGCTGCGCACAATCGCGCCGACGATTTCCCGGCGATACGCCCGCAGCATGCAGCCCTGATCGGTCATCTGGATGTGCGTCGTCCGCTCGCGCACGTAGTTGATCAGCTTCGAGGCAGACGTGCGGAACACCGAGTCCTGCCGATCAATCCGGTAGCCCCCGACAAAATCATGGCCGGCGTCGATTTTCTCCAGGAGTTTCGGAATCTCCTCCGGCGGATTTTGCAGATCGGCATCGAGCGTGACGACCACGTCGCCGCGCACGCGTTCGAAGGCGGCCATGATCGCCATGTGCTGGCCGTAATTGGCGTTGAAATCGATCACGCGCGTGACGTCGGGCCGCGCGGCGTGCTGCGCCCGGAGCAGAACCAGCGAGCGGTCCGCGCTGCCATCATTGGTGAAGATCACCTCGTAGCGCCGCCCGAGCGCGTCGAGCACCGGATAGAGCCGCGCAAACAGCATGGGAAGGTTCAGCTCCTCGTTGTAGACGGGGATGACGACGGAGAGGATGATGGTCACAGCCATGCGAAAGAATGCCGACCCTGCCGAAGCGGGTTTACCCCGCGACAGAACGCCGGACCGGAATCAAATCGCGGCATAAAGCCGCTCCCACAACAAGCAAGATTCACGATTTTAGGTGCGCGCCCAGCACGCCGGCCAGCGCTGCGACCACGCGCTCGACCTCGCCGCGCGTCATCGCCGGAAAGAGCGGCAGTGTGAGGATGTTCCGACACACCCGTTCGGCGAGGGGGAAGTCGCCGTCCTTCCAGCCCAGCCGGCGATAGACCGCGAACAGGTGAATCGCCGGGTAATGCACGCCGGTGCCAATGCCCGCCGCGTGCAGCTTCGCCATCACGTCGGCCCGGCGAATTGTCAGCCGTTCCTCCGGCAGCACGACCTGGAACATGTGCCAGTTGCTCTGCGCAAAATCGGCCGGCGGCAGGCCGAGCCCGAGCGCGCGCGTCGCCGGAGTGTCGAGCAACTCGAAGTAGGCGCGCACGAGATCGCGGCGCTTCGCGTTAAACGCCTCAAGCTGCGGCAACTGGCCGAGCCCCACCCGCGCCGCCACGTCGGTCAGGTTGAATTTTCCGCCGACGATTTCGACCTCCATTCCGTCGAAACCCGTGCGCACCACGCCCTGCAGGCGGTGCTGCTCGGCGAGTTTCGCCTCGCGTTCGTCGTTCATCACCAGGGCACCGCCTTCGATTGAGGTGATGTTCTTGTTGGGATGAAAACTGATCGAGACGAAATCCCCGCCGGCCCCGATGCGCCGCCCGCGCCAGTTGCTCCCGAGCGACTGCGCCGCATCCTCCACCACACGCAGCTGATGTTGCGCCGCGAGGGCGTACAGGCGGTCGCGATCGACCGGCAGCCCCGCGAGATCGACCGGGATGATCGCGCGCGTCGCCGGGGTGATCGCCGCCTCGACGCGCTCCAGGTCGAGGTTGCGGGTCACCGGATCGAT